>JAJRVD010000014.1 GCA_024277375.1 Candidatus Omnitrophota bacterium
GATTAAGCGGATAACAATCCGCAGTTATCGTGAATCTTGCGAAGCGATTGATGATATTATTCGATATTATGAGATTGCTGCGTCGCTCCTCGTAATGACGTCGGGGGGAGCGTGACTGAGATTAATTGCGACACAGTCTGTTGGCGTGAATCCGGATCGGATTTTTTAACTTTTTTTGATGATGAGAAACTTCATAATATTGATTATGCCAATGGGGATGGGCTTCTTGGTCCCCGCGGATCGGGGTTATCCGCTCTTGGAGGGGCAGTGCGATCAGGAGAGCTGAGTTCCGGAATAGATCATGCTGTGGCTATGATGTTTAGCAGTAGACGGTATTCAAAAGACGTTCATTACCTCTGGCCGGCTTCGACTGCTGATAGTTATGCGTCTTATCCATTTTTTGGATATGGCGGCAATAATCCGTATTATACAATGGGGACATTACTTGCTATTCCGTATGATGTTGATATCGACTCTTTAAGGTGGAATACGAGACAAGGCCACGTCGTCGCTAAGGCAGCACAGACTTATGGCTGGTATATTGTGGATTGTTCAACTGGCGCAATGGGCGGCAATTCTTTTGCTATAAGCATCGAGCGTCAAGCGGCGTATGAGGATCTGGGTCTGGTTATCGACCCTGTAACAAAAGATCAGGAGGTTGATTCAAATAAAATAAATATCGAAGGGTTTCAAGCGGATATCATACAAATTTTGCAGATTGTTAAAGCTGTAAACAATATTAAACAAGCGGATATGGATAAAGGCGAGTGGTAAAGCGTTTGTAACGTGACCGACATTGACAATCCTCCTAAAAAGAGGCAAAATGGGTTAATATAAGGTGGTATAAGTTAAAAGAAGCAAAATGGGGGGGGTGAAGTGGAAGTTCTAACTACTCGAGAATTAGCTGATTATATGAAATTGAACGAAAAAACTATCCTTAAAATGGCACAGAAGGGCGAATTGCCGGGAGTAAAGATAGGAAGCCAGTGGCGTTTTTATTTGGAAGCGATTGATCAATATTTGCAAAAAGATATTATGCATACTCCGGAAGATGAATTGGATAGTATCATAAATACGGCAAGCAGAATAATCCCCTTATCGAGACTTTTTGAGGAAGCTTTGATAGAGCTGGATATGGAAGCGGGAACCATCGAAGAAGTTCTTCAAGAACTCGCGAATATTGCCGGTTTAGCGGGAGTTACGCGGGACAAAGAAAATCTTTACACTCAATTACAAGATAGAGAAAAGATGTTGAGTACGGCTGTTGGCAATGGTATCGCGATACCTCATCTCAGAAATCCAAGTCCAATATTATTCAAAAAACCAAACATTCTAATGGCAAGATCAAAAGAGGGAGTGGATTTTCATGCTCCGGACAAGAAAAAAGTACATTTATTTTTCATGACGTGTGCACCAACTATGGCTGTGCACCTGAGGCTTTTAGCAAAGATATCTAAATTGCTGCACATAGAAGGTGTTATTGACAAGTTTATGGGGGTATCCGCAAGCGATGAAATCATACGGATGCTTTTAGAGGTGGAAAGAAAACATCTTTTCCCATGGGAAGCTGTAAACGAAGAGGTTCGTAAATGATCAATATTGGGCAGTATCTTAATTCGGATACGATAGTAACTCATTTGAATGCCTCAACAAAAGAAGAAGCGATAAAGCTTTTGGTCGATAAGATCTACCAGAGGTCAAATGCTCGGGATATTTCAGTTTCTCGGGAAGATGCATATAACGCTGTCATAAAGAGGGAGTCTCTCCAAAGCACGGGAATAGGCAATGAATTGGCGTTTCCTCACGCGAGGATAGAAGGATGGGGAGAATTCCGGATGGCAATGGGAGTCTTAAAAGAGGCAGTTGATTTTAACGCTTTAGACGGAAAACCCGTTAAATTTGTGTTTCTTATGGTATCTTCCGCGGAGCAACCGTATATAGTGCTCCAGGCTATGTCCGCGATCATCCGTTTTATCGGGGACATGAATCCTGAAGAAGAGGACACACTAAGCGGGCCCATAGAAATAGATAGACTGCTTGATATTATACAGAAAAAGACATAGAGGCAACTGAAGAGATCCTTGCCCGGGATATAGTCCGGCCCGTAAAAGATTTTGTAACATTAACGACTCCACTTGAGGATGTTACCAGGAAGATGCATCTTGATCGCCGCAGTATATTACCAGTAGTCAATGAGAATAACAGATTTTACGGAGAAATATCTTGCTATGATATTTTTGCGTTCGGGATGCCTGACTTTTTCAGGCAATTGCAAACGATCTCTTTTGTGAGGCACATAGACCCGTTTGAAAAATATTTTAATATCAAAAAAGGTCTAAGCGTTAAAGATCTAGATCTCAAGGAAGGTAAGGGTATCAAAAAAGATAGCACGCTTCTTGAGATAGTTTTTGAAATGACTGTTAAGAAAAAGTCGAAACTTTTTATAGTGGAAGATGACGGGACTTTATCAGGCGTTATCGACAGGTTTTGTATTATAGATAAAATATTATTTTTCTAAAGAACGTGAGGTATGGCAGAGATGAAAGCAATATTATCTATCACGATTTTTGTAATCGCGTATTGTTTTATTGCTTCTGAGAAGGTCAATAAGACTATTGTCGCTATTCTGGGCGCTTCGTGTGTGTTATTGTTACGGTTGGTAACATTTGAAGAAGCGATAGCGGCGGTCGACTTTAATGTGGTTTTTCTTCTGGTGGGGATGATGACCGGCGTATACATACTTTCGAAAACCGGTTTTTTCGAATGGGTAGCTGTTGGTGTCGCAAAGTACGCAGAAGGTGACCCGTGGCGTATCATGCTTCTTCTCTTATCGGTAACCGCCGTTCTTTCCGCTTTTCTTGATAATGTAACAACAATTATTATGCTCGTTCCCGTGACAATACTCATTATGCAGCTTCTTGAAATATCCCCGGTTCCGTTTGTAATCATGGAAGCCATCGTATCAAATATAGGCGGTACGGCAACTTTGATCGGAGATCCGCCTAATATTGTTATCGGATCACAGGCCGGCCTGTCTTTCAATAGTTTTATCGCGAATCTCGGGCCGGTTGTAATAATCGTGTTTGTGGTTTTTATGGGAACGATCTTTCTTCTTTTTGGGAATAAATTTCATGTGCCTGAGGAAATAAAAAAGAGGGTAAAGGAGGCCATCCCGCATCTAGCGATAGTTGACAGGAAAAATATGATCCGTTCTCTCATGGTTTTCGCGTTGATCTTTCTCGGGTTTTTCCTGCATAATTTTCTGCGTGTTGAGCCGGGGGTAATAGCTCTCGGAGGAAGCATGTTGATGCTGCTTGTTTGCAAGTCCGAGAGCGAAGATACGTTGATGCGCGTTGAATGGGGTGTAATATTCTTTTTTATAGGAATGTTCATGATGATAGCGGCTTTAGAGGTTAACGGGGTGATGTCCTGGATCGGGTATCATATAATTCATCTTGCGGGCAAGAATCTTTTTCTTGTGTGTATTATTGTTTTGTGGGGCTCCGCGCTTTTTTCTTCGATACTGGATAATATTCCTTTCGTAATAACAATGGTGCCTATCGTGAGGCAGTTCGTTATCTATTTCGCGCAGACCTCAGGTATAGCGGATCCGATGGTCGTACAAATGCAGATAGCCCAACCTCTCTGGTGGTCGCTTGCCCTAGGAGCGTGTCTTGGCGGAAACGGTACGCTGATCGGGGCCTCAGCCAATATAGTTATGGCACGCATCAGCGAGAAAAACAATTATCCCATTAGTTTTATGCGGTTCTTTAAATATGGGTTTGGGTTTATGGTCCAGTCGATGGTGATTTGTACGATATACATATGGTTAAGGTATTTCTAAGGGAAAAAGCGGGCAAGTGCAAAATGACTCTTATAGAACCTATCATACGACCGCCATCCGAAAGAAACAGCTTTCTCTTGCAGGTGACAACGGGATGTTCCGCAAACACATGTACGTTTTGCGGGGCATACAAGGGGAAACCTTTCGCGGTAAAGGATCAGGAAGAGATATTCTCTGACATAGACGAAGCCGCGGAGGTATATCCGGGCACTCGCCGGATTTTTCTTATCGATGGTGACGCGCTTGTGCTGAACAACGCGAAACTCCTGCCTGTTTTAAAGAAACTTAATAAGGCGTTCCCGAAACTCGCGCGGATCTCGAGTTATGCCAACGGTTATAATATCACTCGAAGAGGCGACACCGCGCTGGCGGAATTGTATGAAAACAAGTTACGCCTTATTTATATCGGCCTTGAAAGCGGCAGTCAGGATATATTGGACCGGGCGAAGAAACGGTCAACCGCCCGGGAGATGGTAGAGGCGGTAAAGAAGGCTGATAAAGCAGAAATAAAGTCTTCTGTTATAGTGCTCCTGGGTATAGGCGGCAAAAAACACTCCGGAGAACATGTGAGGGAGACAATAAAAGCTCTTAATGAAATGCAGCCCAGATATCTGTCGTTTCTTTCGGTAATGCTTATCCCCGGCACAGCCTTGCATAAAGAATGCAGGGAAAAGCGGTTCCGGGAGCTGGAGCCCAATGAATTGTTGGCCGAGGCGCATGGCATTATTAAAGGCCTGGAGCTTGATAAAACAATATTTCGATCTAACCACGCGTCAAATTATCTGTCGCTTGAGGGCAGATTTCCCCAGGACAAAAACAAGCTATTGAATACGTTGGCGCTCGCCATAAAAGGTGAAATAAACCTAAGGCCCGAAATGCTGAGAGGTTTATAGAAAAATGAAGTGCATTGACTGCAAAATCGAAATGGAAAGAATAGAAAGACATCTTGATGGCGCCCATGGGGGCGGGAGGGTTTCAGAAGAAATTTATATCGTCCATAAATGCCCAAGATGTTTTGTTGAGATAGAAGAGGGTGACGAGGATTATGAGTGAAACGCCCAGCCGTGGTATCCAACAGCTTTAACCAAGTAATAGTTCAGTTCTCCGCAGAGAATCAGCTCTGCTCCCCTGTCATCTTGAGCGAGTGAGGAGTGAAACGACGAGCAAGTCGAAAGATCTTTTTAAGGTTATATTTTTTGCAAATCTGAAATAATGTGATACACTTCCGA
>JAJRVD010000015.1 GCA_024277375.1 Candidatus Omnitrophota bacterium
ATGTGACAATAGACGTAGAACTCATAACACCGGTAGCGATCGAGAAAGAACTCAGGTTCGCTATAAGAGAAGGCGGCCGTACGGTAGGTGCCGGTGTAGTTTCGGAAATAATAGAATAACGAGGATAAAATGGCTAAAAAAGGTAAACAAGCTAACGAGATAATAACATTGCAGTGCGAGAGTTGTAAAAATCGCAACTATACATCAATGAAGAACGTAAGACAGCATCCGGAGCGTATGGAACTTAAAAAGTATTGCAAGTTTGAAAGAAAACATACGGTACATAAAGAGACGAAGCGATAATAGGAGAGTAGCTCAATTGGCAGAGCACCGGTCTCCAAAACCGGTTGTTGCAGGTTCGAGGCCTGTCTCTCCTGCCAGATGAATAGCGTAGAACATTTATGTTCGCGTTTAAAAAAGAGGCAAGAATATGTGGAGCATAGGCAAATTTATAAATCAGGTCAAGACGGAAATGAAAAAGGTAGCGTGGCCTTCGAAGCAGGAGATCATAACTTCTACTGTAGTCGTTATTGTTACGACGGTCATTCTTGCGATTTATATCGGGGCATGTGATGTGGTTCTTTCAAAATTCGTCCAGCTGTTCATAGGCGGTGTATTCTAATGTCAAAAAAATGGTACGTAGTGCATACTCTGACGGGAAAAGAATACAATGTCAAAAAAGCGTTAGAAAATGAGTTGGAGGACCATCCGGATAAGAAGCAGTTTATCTCCAATATTTTGATCCCTACAGAGAAGGTCTCAGAGGTAAAAGCAGGGGAAAAAAAGATAACTGAAAGAAAGTTTTTCCCGGGATACATCTTAATTGAGATGGAGCTGAACGATAAAAGCTGGTATCTGGTTAAGAATACTCCCGGAGTTTCTGGTTTCGTGGGTACCAAAACAAAACCGGTTCCTTTGGCTCAAAAAGAAGTAGATGGAATACTTCTTCAGAATAAAGAAGCGAAAGAGAAACCCGTGCCCAAGGTTCTTTTTAAGGACGGAGAAGCTGTGAGAGTAAAGGAAGGACCTTTTAAGAATTTTACCGGTACGGTTGAGGAGACTAACCTGGAAAAAGGAAAGATCAAAGTTATGATCTCTATTTTCGGGAGGTCGACGCCTGTGGAACTAGAGGCTTGGCAGGCAGAAAAAATATAATTGGGAGACGGAGAACAATGGCAAAAAAAGTAAAAAGTTTTATTAAACTACAATGTCCGGGTGGACAGGCAAATCCCGCGCCTCCTGTTGGTCCCGCATTGGGTCAGCATGGTGTCCCAATAATGGATTTTTGTAAACAGTTCAATGACAAAACTAAGGACAGGCAGGGGTTGATATTGCCCGTAGTTATTAGTGTTTATGAGGACAGAACTTTTTCGTTTATCATAAAAAGTCCTCCGGCGGCGGTTCTATTGAAAAAGGCCGCGGGAATCGCTAAAGCAAGCGGAACCCCTAACACTGAAAAAGTCGGGAAGGTCACAAAAGAGCAGGTTAGAGAAATAGCTAAGCAGAAAATGGAAGACCTTAACGCTGTGGACATGGCGGGAGCCGAGAAAATAATAGAAGGTTCCGCCCGTAGCATGGGGATTGAGGTTGAATGAGACCACAACTTATGGAGCGAAGCGAGATAAGTTGTATGGTCGAATTTAATCCTGAGCGAACGAGCGAAGCGAGAGAGCCGAAGGATCTCAGACCAGATTCTTCGCTTCGCTCAGAATGACGGGTGGTCGAGGGACCCAGTAAAAGCAGATCTTTAATAGATTCTCGATAAATGCATTCGGGAATGACAGAGTTGGAGCGAAGCGAGAGAGTTGAGACCGAGGGACACCGTTCCCGAGGTCATCCTGAGGCCAGAGGGCCGTAGGGAGGGATCTCAGACCAGATTGACATAGTGAGTCGCAATAACATAACAAGAAGGTAGAAATGAAACTGACAAAAAGAGCGAAGGCAATAAAAGAAATGCTGGGCGATAAGAGTGAATATGAGTTGGCGGAGGCTATTGCTGTTCTAAAAAAAGTACCGGCTACAAAGTTTGATCAGACAGTTGAGGTTGCTTTGAAGGTTAACCTTGAACAGGCGACAACACCAATACGCGGTACGGTAAGTCTGCCGCATGGCACGGGAAAATCAGCCCGCATTGCTGTTTTTTGTAAAGGCGATTTCGTGAAACAAGCGGAAGATGCGGGTGCCGATCATGTTGGCGGAGACGAATTGGTCAAGAAAGTGGCCGATGGATGGTTTGAGTTTGATGTTGCCGTTACAACGCCCGATATGATGAGAGAGCTCGCGAAGCTTGGAAAAATACTCGGGCCGAGAGGATTGATGCCTAACCCTAAATCAGGAACGGTTACTACCGAGATAGCAAAAGCGGTTAAAGAACTTAAGGGCGGGAAGATAGAATTCAGAATGGATAAACAGTCCGGGATCAAAGGTCCCGTTGGAAAGTTGTCTTTTGAAGAAAGCGCTCTTAATGAAAACATAAAGTCGTTTATTGACGCTATCATGCATAGCAACATAAAGCTCCAGAAGATGTCGAACATTAAATCGATCGCCATTAGTTCCACAATGGGGCCGGGGCTTAAGCTGGATAAGAATCAGTTTAGACAAAGTTAATAGAACGGAGAGAAAAATGTCAGAAAAATATGGTGGTAAAGTTAGAAAATTAATGGTGAAAGAGACGAAGGAAACCTTTACAAGCAGCAACGGTTTCATTATCGCGTCCATGGAAAACGTTAAGGCGACTGAAATAGATGCCTTCAGGAAAGAGATCAGACAAGCCGGATCAAAATATTTTGTTATCAAGAACAGGCTCGCCAATATCGCGCTGGAAGAAGCGGGCATAGAGGGGCTTACTGAGACGGTAAAGCAGCAGAGTGTCCTGGGTGTGGGGGTTATTCAGGATGATCCGGTTCAGATAGCCAGGATGTTGGTGGATTTCTCGAAGAAGAAAAAAGGATTTAATGTCGCGCAGGGTTATTTGGAAGGCCGGGTGTTGTCGGCGGAAAGAGTTAAAGAGCTTGCTGAAATGCCAAGTCGTGAGCAGTTGATAGCCATGATTGTAGGAATGATCAATGCGCCTATATCGAATTTTGTGGGTGTGTTGGGGTCGATTTTAAGTAGTTTAGCACGTGTTGTAAACGCGATAAAAGAAAAAAAGGAAAAAGAATAGGGGCACAGCTTATTGGTGCTGATGACTGACCCCGCTCTTTTGGGAGAAAGATCAAGTGGGTGACCCCGGAAGGCCGGGGTAGTTTATTAAAGGAGGAAACAAAATGGTAGACAAGCAGAACGAAGAGACAAAAGAAGAAGTAAAAGCGGAAACCGCTGTTGCCGAAGAGGCAAAATCGGAAGAAAGCAAGGGTTCGGAGGAGAAGAAAGAATCTCCTCAGCTTTCTGAGAAGCTGGAAGGATTCGTCAAGACTATAGAAGAGATGAGCGTTCTTGAGCTTGCTGATCTTGTGAAGGGACTTGAGGATAAGTTTGGTGTGAGCGCGGCAGCTCCGGCAGTCGCGGTTGCGGCAGCACCCGGCGCGGGCAGTGCCGCGGGCGGTGCGGAAGAAGAAAAAACCATATTCACGGTTGTTCTCGCCGATATTGGCGCAAAGAAGATCAACGTGATCAAAGAGGTTAGAGCTGTCACAAGCCTTGGGCTGAAGGAAGCTAAAGATCTCGTGGAATCCGCTCCGGCAGATGTTAAAACAGACATTCCCAAGGAAGAAGCCGAGAAGATAAAGAAGCAGCTTGAAGAAGCTGGCGCGAAGATCGAACTTAAGTAATTGCCGGACGCGTAATGCGTGATGTGTAAAAGGTGTGACATGATACCCTAAAGCCGAAATGTGTAACGATGAGATCGTTGCGCGTTACGGATCATTTGTTACGAAAACAAAGGGATGGATATCGTATGGCCGTAGAAGTCAAACGTAAAAGCTATGCCAGGTTGAAGAATACTTATGATTTTTCGAACCTGATAAAGATCCAGAAGGATTCCTACACAGACTTATTGCAGCAGTTTGTGCCTAAAACAAAGCGTGCTAATGTTGGTTTGGAAGCATTGTTCCGTGACGTGTTTCCTGTGAGCAGTAGGAATGGTCTCTATAAACTGGAATATCTTCATTACGATGTTGGGCAGCCTAAGTATGATATAGAGGAATGCAAACGCAGATCTTTGACATATGCCGCGCCTTTCAGGATCAAGCTTCGTCTAAGGCTTGAAAATGAAATGAAGGAACAGGAAGTATATGTAGGCGAAATACCGCTCATGACGGGTGTCGGGACTTTCATTATCAACGGGGATGAGCGAGTTGTGGTAAGTCAGCTTCACAGATCTCCCGGGATATCGTTTGAAGAAAGTGGTACGCCAGGGATGAAATCGACATATACCGCCAGATTAATTCCGGACAGAGGCGCTTGGATAGAGTTTTTGTTTGATAAAAGCGATCTCCTGTATGTGTTTATTGATAGAAAACGAAAGTTTCTCGCTACCACGTTCCTCCGTATTTTCGGGTTGTCGCGAGATGAAGATATTCTGAGGGCTTTCGGTGAAGTTACGACTGTGGAAATTACCAGACAAAAGCAGTGCGAGGAATTGGTGGGAAAGGTTCTCGCGGAAGATCTTGTCGATGAGAACTCTTCCTCTATAATCGCGCAGCAGACAGAACGGATCACTGCCTCAGTAGCCGCTAGAATATGGAAAAGTAAAATAAGAGAGATCAAGTTGTTGGATAAGGTTCCGAAAGAGATCGTAAAGACATTGGAGCACGACGGTACTAAAACGAAAGAAGAAGCTTATCTCGACATCTATAAGAAGTTGCGCCCCGGAGATCCTCCGACATTGGAATCTTCCAAAGAACTTCTTGATATGATGTTCTTTGATGAGAAGCGATATAACCTGACGGATGTCGGTATCCGTATGATCAATCGTAAACTCGGGATGGATCGTCCTCTTGGATTGCACTTGTTAGATGACAAAACACTGGTTAAGGCTGTGCAGTATCTGCTGGATATCAAAACGGGAACAAAAGGTATTGATGACATTGATCATCTGGGAAATAGACGTGTCAGATGTGTGGGAGAACAGCTGTGCAATCAGATGAGAATGAGCATGGCAAGGGTAGAAAGGGTTATCAAAGAGAGAATGAGCGTTTATGAGATGGATGACGTAATGCCTCATAATCTTGTTAACACAAAACTGATGACCAGTGTCATTCATGATTTTTTCGCGAGAGGAAGACTTTCCCAATTTATGGACCAGACAAACCCTCTGGCGGAGTTGACGCATCTGCGTCGGCTTAGCGCGCTTGGGCCTGGAGGGTTAAACCGGGAACGTGCGGGCTTTGAAGTCAGAGACGTACATTATTCGCATTATGGACGCCTGTGTCCGATCGAGACTCCTGAAGGTCCGAATATCGGGTTAATAAACTCTCTTAGCACATATTCGGGAGTTGATAGTTTTGGTTTTCTGGCTACTCCTCTCAAAAAAGTGGAAAAGGGAAAAGTTCTAAACAAGGTTGAATACCTTACCGCCGACATTGAAGACCAATATATTATCGCGCAAGCTAATGCTGAGCTTGATACGTCGGGAAGATTTAAGAATGACAAGGTTTTTTCAAGGTTAAAAGATGACTTTATATTGGCTAACGCTGACGATGTTCAGTATATGGACGTGTCTCCTTTGCAGCTCGTAAGTGTTTGCGCGGGACTTATTCCATTCCTTGAACATGATGACGCTAATAGGGCGCTTATGGGGTCTAACATGCAACGACAAGCTGTTCCTCTTCTTTTTCCGGAGTCTCCGTTGGTGGGTACCGGACTTGAACATCGTACAGCTAAGGATTCGGGGGCGTTGATAATCGCTAAAAAAAGCGGAAAAGTCACCAAGGTCGATGGCAAGGAGATAGTAGCCGCGGGCGAAAAAAGTATCCTGAAGAAATTTGAGAGGACAAACGCCAGAACAGCCATCAATCAGAGACCTCTTGTTAAGGTGGGGGATACGGTTGAGGAAGGAGATATCTTGGCGGATGGTATCGCGACCCAGAAGGGAGAATTAGCTCTCGGTTCCAATGTTCTCGTTGGTTTTATGTCGTGGAGAGGTTACAACTTTGAGGATGCCATACTTATTAGCGAGAGATTACTGAAAAATGATAGGTTTACATCCGTTCACATACATAAATTTGAGGTTGAGGCGAGAGATACGCGTCTCGGAAATGAAGAAATTACTCGTGATATTCCCAATGTTTCTGAAGATTCGCTTAAGAATCTTGACGAGAATGGGATTATCCGGATCGGCGCGGAAGTAGGGACAGGGACTATCCTGGCGGGAAAGATCGCGCCGAAGTCAGAGACCGAGCTTTCTCCCGAGGAAAAACTATTACGCGCTATTTTCGGTGAAAAAGCGGGCGACGTAAAAGATGTTTCATTGCGTGTGCCGTCCGGAGTAAGCGGTATAGTGGTTGACGTGAAAGAGCTTTCACGGAAAAATAGTAAGACCAGAACCCGGGAGCAGAAAAAGCAGGATTCAAAAGAGCGGAAACTGGTCAAAGAAGGGTTTGAGAGCATATTGGAAAGGCTTGTCGAGAAAAGGGCTGAAAGAGTGCATCAGAAACTCGTTGGAAGTAGGCTTATGAATGATCTGGAGGACGTGGATACAGGCAAGGCATTGATCAAAGCCGGCGCCAGGATCAAAGAAAGTGATCTTGGCAAATTCAGGAATGCCGACTTGGAAAATGTTTATGTGGAAGGGGATGATAAGCTGCAGGCACGCATAAGCACTACGTTGATGACAGTCAACGGTCAGATCGATCAGACCACGACGGAGATGGAAAGAGACTTGGATCGAATAAAACACGGAGATGAACTTCCGCCCGGTGTTTTGCGGCGTATAACGGTTTATGTCGCCTCGAAAAAGAAGCTGCAAGCGGGGGACAAGATGGCTGGTCGTCACGGAAACAAGGGCGTTATAGCTAAAATAATGCCGGAAGAAGATATGCCATATTTGCCGGATGGCAGGCCGCTTGACATTGTTCTTAATCCGCTGGGCGTTCCTAGTCGTATGAACATAGGACAGCTTCTTGAGACGCAACTTGGATGGGCGGCAAAGGTTCTTGGTACAAAAATTTCAACACCGGTTTTTGACGGTGCCAGTGAAAAAGATATAGAAGAGGCGATGGTGAAAGCTAATCTTCCGGTTTCGGGTAAAATAAAACTTTTCGACGGGTATACCGGAAAGCCTTTCGATCAGGAGAGCACGGTCGGTTACATCTATATGATGAAGTTGGCTCATTTGGCTGACGATAAAATGCACGCGAGATCGATCGGGCCGTATTCGCTGGTTACCCAACAGCCATTAGGTGGTAAAGCGCAGTTTGGAGGACAGAGATTTGGAGAGATGGAAGTATGGGCGCTTGAAGCATACGGCGCGGCATATACTCTTCAGGAACTTCTTACGGTAAAAAGCGATGATGTGGTAGGGCGAACGAAAATATATGAAACAATAGTCAAAGGCGAAAATATGCTTGAGCCGAGCACGCCGGAGTCTTTTAATGTTTTAATAAAAGAACTGCAAAGTCTGGGGCTGGATGTTCATCTTCAACAGAACGAAAATAGCTCTAAGGACAAAAAGTAGAGGGGCAGACAATATGTTGCGTAAAGTCAACAAGTTCGACAGTGTTCGTATACAGATAGCTTCTCCCGATGAAATCAAGAAGTGGGCGACGCGCAAGGTGGGGGCTAAGACCGTTCTTTTTGAGGTTAAAAAGCCGGAAACTATTAACTATCGTACGCTTAAGCCAGAGAGAGACGGCCTTTTCTGTGAAAGGATATTTGGTCCTACAAAAGATTTTGAGTGCAACTGCGGTAAATACAAGAGGATCAAACACAAGGGTATAATATGTGACCGTTGCGGAGTCGAGGTAACTAAGTCTAGCGTGCGTCGCGAAAGAATGGGGGCAATAAAGCTTGCCGCGCCGGTTTCACACGTATGGTTCTTTAAAGCGATCCCTTCACGTATGGCTAACCTTCTGGATATGAAGATGCGTGATCTCGAGAGAGTGCTTTACTATGAGCAGTATATTGTTGTCGACCCGGGAGAGACACCGCTCAAGGCGAGAGAGATGCTTACTGAAGATCAATGCGCGGAAGTCGAAGAGAAATACGGTAACAAGTTCAGGGCAATGATGGGTGCTGAGGCAATTAGAGAAATATTGGATCAGCTTGATCTGAACGCGATGTCCAAGGAACTTATCGCGCGCATAGAAGAGAAGAAAGATATGAATACTAAAAAACGGCTGACAAAGAGGCTTAGAGTTGTCGAGCAGTTCAGGAAAAGCGGGAATAATCCGGCATGGATGATCTTGGACATTGTTCCGGTAATACCGCCTGACCTCAGACCGTTGGTGCCGTTGGATGGTGGTCGGTTCGCTACAAGTGATCTTAATGATCTTTATAGAAGAGTCATTAATCGCAATAACCGTTTGAAGAAATTGCTTGAATTGAAAGCGCCGGAAGTTATTGTTCGTAACGAAAAGAGAATGCTTCAGGAAGCGGTGGACGCTTTGTTTGATAATGGTCGACATGGTCGAGAGGTTTTGGGATCAGGCGGAAGAGCGTTAAAATCACTTGCTGATATGCTAAAAGGTAAACAGGGAAGATTCCGACAGAATCTCCTTGGAAAACGTGTTGATTATTCAGGAAGAAGCGTTATCGTTATCGGGCCTGAATTGAAGTTGAACGAGTGCGGTCTTCCTAAAATAATGGCACTTGAACTTTTTCAGCCGTTCATTATTCGTAAATTGAGGGAAAAAGGTTTTGTACATACGATAAAAAGCGCTAAGAAGATGGTACAACAAGAGAATCCGGAAGTCTGGGACATTCTTGATGAAGTTATAAGAGATCATCCTGTTCTGTTGAATAGAGCGCCAACGTTGCATAGACTGGGAATTCAAGCTTTTCAGCCCAGGCTTATCGAAGGAAAAGCCATAAGGATACATCCGTTGGTTTGCGCGGCATTTAACGCGGATTTTGATGGTGACCAGATGGCGGTGCATGTTCCGCTTTCTCTAGAAGCTCAGATGGAATCCAGGCTTTTGATGAACGCGGCTAACAATATTTTTTCTCCCGCGAATGGCAGACCTATAACGACTCCTTCACAAGACATCGTTCTTGGAGCGTACTATTTGACAAAAGCCAGGGCGGGTTCGAGAGGTGAGGGGAAATGTTTCGCGGATAAGAACGAAGTTATCATGGCGTATCAGAATGAGACCGTTGAAAAATTTGCCAAAATAAAGGTTCGCGTTGATGGCGAAGTTATTGATACTACGGTTGGGAGAGTCATATTTAACGATATCCTTCCGGAGGGTATGCCTCATTACAATAAGCCGATGGATAAGAAAGCGGTTAGCCAGGTTATATCGGATTGTTATAAATTGAAAGGCCATCAGCAAACAGTGCATTTGTTGGATGCTCTTAAAAAATTGGGGTTTGAGGAATCAACTCTTTCCGGAGCCTCCATGGCGGTCTCTGACATAGGCATTCCTGAAGAAAAAGAAACGAAGATAAAAGAAGCGCGCGCGAAGGTTGAAAAGATAGAAGCTCAATATAGACGCGGCTTTATAACTGATGGTGAGAGGTATAATAAAATTATTGATATCTGGACCCATGTTACCGAAGACGTTTCAAATCTCGTCTTTCGCCATTTAGACACATTTAATCCGGTTTTTATGATGGCTGATTCAGGAGCTCGAGGATCACGCCAGCAGATAAGGCAGTTGGCGGGTATGCGCGGGCTTATGGCTAAGCCGTCAGGAGAGATCATAGAGACACCGATCACCGCGAATTTCAGGGAGGGGTTAACGGTGCTTGAATACTTTATCTCGACCCATGGCGCGCGTAAGGGTTTAGCTGACACAGCGCTTAAGACGGCTGACTCAGGGTATCTTACTCGTAGGCTTGTTGATGTCGCTCAGGATGTTATTGTCAGGCAGCCCGACTGTGGGACGCTTAATGGTATTACAGTTTCGGCGATAATAGAGGGTGATGAGGTAGTTGTGTCGCTAGCGGAAAGAATATCAGGCAGGGTCGCGTTGGACAATGTCGCCGATCCTCTTACGGGAGAAACAGTTGTTAAGGTCGGCGAGATAATAAGCGAAGAACAGTCTTTAGAAATAGAGAGGATCCCGATGCTGGAGACAATCCGCATAAGAAGTGTATTGACTTGTGAAGCTACCGTGGGGATCTGCGCGAAATGCTATGGTAGAAATTTGGCTACGGGTAAGAGTGTTGAGGCCGGAGAGGCCGTCGGAATAATCGCGGCGCAGTCTATCGGGGAACCGGGCACGCAGCTGACGATGAGAACTTTCCACATAGGCGGTACGGCCAGCAGAGTTATTGAGCAGTCGTTTTATAAAACCAAAGAGAATGGAATTGTGCAATTCCATAATTTGCGAGTTGTAGAAAGTCGTGAAAGTGGCAAATTTGTTGTTCTTAACAGGAACGGTCAGATCAGCGTTAATGAACCGGATGGCCGCGAAATAGACAGGCAGGCGATACCTCAGGGCTCTTTTGTTTTCTTTGGTGATGGTGAAAAAGTTAAAAAGGGCGACAAATACGCTGAATGGGATCCGTACACAGTACCTATATTAACGGAAGTTCCGGGTAAGATCCAGTATGAGGATATCAAAAAAGATTTTACCATGAAAATTGAGAGAGACGTGGCTACCGGGGTTCGCAATAAGGTCATCATCAATCAGAAGGGGGATTATCATCCTCAACTTCTGCTTGTGAACGAGAAGGACGAAGTACAGGCAATATATCCGTTGCCGGTAGGGGCTCATATCATGGTAGATGATAAAGCGGAAGTTAAAGCGGGAGACGTTCTGGCGAAAACTCACCGCGTGCTTTCCAAAACGAAGGATATTACCGGCGGTCTGCCGCGTGTTGCTGAACTTTTTGAAGCTAGAAAACCGAAGGATCCTTCTATAATATGTGAAATAGACGGTATCGTCGAGTTTGGGGAAACCAAGAAGGGACAGAAGAGGATTATCGTGGAAAGTGAAACCGGCATGCGGATGGAATATCTCATTCCTCACGGTAAACATCTTAATGTTTACCGTGGAGATACGATAAAGGCCGGCGAACAGCTTGTTGATGGTCCGGTTGTGCCGCAGGATATTCTGCGCGTTTCCGGAGAAAAAGCGCTGCAGGAGTATCTGTTGAACGAAGTACAGGAAGTGTATCGTTTGCAGGGCGTTCATATTAATGATAAGCATATTGAGATCATTATCAAACAGATGCTGAGGAACGTAAAAATAACAAACCCCGGAGGTACAGAATTCTTGCTGGGAGACAAAATAGATAAGATCTCATTCAAAAAAGAGAATCAAAGGGTGCTTAAGAAGAAGAAAAAACCAGCGGTTGCTGAACCTGTTCTCCAGGGGATAACAAAAGCGTCGCTTACGATCGAGAGTTTTATTTCGGCGGCAAGCTTCCAGGAAACCACAAGGGTTTTGACGGAGGCGGCGGCGTCCGGAAAGGTTGATACTCTTACAGGGCTGAAAGAAAATATTATTATGGGTCATCTGATCCCCTCGGGGACGGGGTTTGATGTGCATAGAAAGATCGATATGTGCAAGGAAGCTGTTGAACCCGAAAATGATGATAAAAAAACGGAAGAATAAAAAAAGGAAGAATTATGCCAACAATAAATCAATTAATAAGAAAAGGCAGAAAAGTTATTAAGGAAAAAAGCAACTCGCCGGCGTTGCAGCGTTGCCCCCAACGGAGGGGGGTATGCTTGCAGGTTAAGACTCGGACTCCTAAGAAGCCGAACTCGGCGCTAAGAAAGGTAGCCAGAGTGCGCCTTACCAACGGGATAGAGGTAACTTCGTATATACCCGGGGAAGGTCACAACCTTCAGG
>JAJRVD010000016.1 GCA_024277375.1 Candidatus Omnitrophota bacterium
ACCAATACCGCAGGCACACTGGCTATAGGCGGTAACACGCTTAACGTAACTGAGAACGTAGTAAACGATGATGCTATCACGATGACGAACGGCGGACTGCTGAACGTAGACGGTAACCTAGATGTGGGTACATTAACGCTGACAGGCGCGACGACGATAGAACTCGCGGGAGACTGGAGCGGGGTGGACGAGTTCACATCAGCTGCCGGTACGGTAGACTTTAACGGCGGCGGGGTACAGGACTTCAATAACGGCGCAATGGACTTCAACGATATCGAACATACAGCTGACGGAACGTTGCGTCTGGTTGCGAACGACCTGAACGTGACGGGTACATTGATCAATTCGGCGGGGATATTGAACGCGAACGGTTTGGCCGTGACGGTCGCGGGATTAGTGACTATCTCAGGAGGAGAGTACCAATCAGGTTCGGGCACTCATACGTTTAAGAGCGGTCTTACGGTATCCGGCGGCACATTCAGCGCCTCAACCGGAGACGTTGATGTTAATGGAGATGTTGAAATAACAAGCGGAACATTGATGGCTCCGACGGCGGCAGGCAGTTTGACGGTATCCGGCAATTGGGCAAATAATGGTACTTTCAACGCGAACTCCGGAACAGTTATCTTCGATGGGGCGGGAATAATAGTTGTAACTGGGTCAACGACATTTAATAACTTTATTTGTGTTGTCTCCGGAAATCAATTCACATTTGAAAAAGGAACTACGCAAACTATAACCGGAACGTGGACCCTGACCGGCGACGCGTTGGATTTGATCCTTTTAAGAAGTTCCGAAGATGGGGAAATTTGGAATGTTGATCCGCAGGGAGATTGGGATCTGTCATTTGTTGATGTCCGGGATTCCAAGAATGAGAGCAGTGTAATGATAGATCCAGTGAGTAGCCTGGACAGCGGTGGAAATCTTTATTGGTTCACACCTCCGCCGCCGGAGGAAGGGTCTGTAACTAATGAAGAAGCGGAAAAAGGTTTGGTGAATACGGACAATCCACCTCCGCCTACTTTAGGAGCTTCAGATGGTTCTGGGGACTCTACAGGTAGTGGTGATGATGATAGCATAATTAATATTTCAGAGCTCGAAATAGAGGGGGAATCCTCATCTGTGGAAACCTCTGAAGAACGTGAGGGAGAGGGTGGTAAGGGTAGAGGAGTGGATAAGGAGATGCTCTCGAAGAAAAAGAAATATAAAAAAGACTATATGCAGGGCAAATATCGCACGATAGTAATTGTGTTTGAGGGCAAGGTAGTTATGGCTCCCTACGATGAAGAAGGGGCCAAATTTGATAATGGCATCCTTCTTGGTAGAGGGCAGAGGGCATCTGTAGACGAAGAAATCGTTGCTGATAGGCAAAATGATGAAGTCGGTGGTGATAATTTTGATGAGAATGCCCTAAAAGTTCAAACTCCCGCCGAGGGAAAATAAAAATATAGTACTATATTACGGGCACTTCAGCTGTAGCGATAAACAGAGGATTGCGGACATCAGTGATCATCTGTACTCAAAAACATTTCTTTACCAGACCAGCCTATTACACTATAATAATACCAATATGACCAGAGAAGCTGTAGTTTCAGGGCAGTTCTATCCTGCCGAAAAAGATATCCTCTTGAAGGATGTGACTGGTATGATCCCTGATGGGGATAAAATAGTTGATGCCATTGGGGCTATAGTTCCTCATGCCGGGTATATGTATTCAGGAGCAGTGGCAGGGGCTGTATACTCAAGGTTAAAGAGTAAAACAACATATATTGTTTTAAGTCCTAACCATACAGGATATGGCGCTCAATTTGCCATAAGTTCTGAATCATGGCATACTCCTCTGGGAGAAGTATGGATAGATGGAGAGCTTGTTGAGGCTGTAATGAAAAACGATTCTCCTCTTTCTCTCGATGAGGAGGCCCATCGAGAGGAACATTCTGTTGAAGTGCAATTGCCTTTCATACAGAAGACTTCGCCCGAGGCGAAGATCGTCCCGATAACAATGCAATATGGGAATATTTCTGAGCTGAAGGTTATCTCTGACGCTATTATTTTCGCTGTTGAAGATATTGGGCGTAAGTGTGTTGTTTTGGCTTCCAGTGACATGACACATTATGAGTGCCGCGAATCGGCGAAAGAAAAAGACGCGTTAGCGATCGGAAAAATTCTTGATCTTGATTCCGAAGGACTTTTTGATATCGTCAGGAACAATAATATATCTATGTGCGGGGTTGTTCCGGTGACAGTAATGCTTATGTGCGCGAATAGATTGAAAGCGAAAAAAGCGGAACTTGTTAAGTATGCCGACAGTGGCGACGTTACCGGAGATACCGATCAGGTTGTAGGGTACGCGGGGGTAATAATTCATTAAATGTAGGGGCTTGATTCATCAAGCCCGTTATATCGGGTTCGATGAATCGAACCCCTACGCTAAAAACAGAGTGCCATGGACTTTAGTCCATTGAAGTGCAGGGGACAGGACAGTGCACGCGCTTGCGTTGCTCGCTTGGGACAGTCCCCTGGGGTGAATAGACTGAGAGGGAAAATTGAGATTATTTAGAAAAAAACCGAAGAAAGTGATACTGGCGTTGGGCGGTGGCGGTGCCCGTGGATTATCTAATCTCGGTGTGATGAAAGTGCTGGAACACCACTTCAAGCCAGGAAAAATGCCTTTTGATATGATAATCGGTACGAGTATCGGCAGTTTTCTCGGCGCGGCGTATTGTCTGGGAATTCCGGCAGATGAACTGGAGAAAAAGGCGCTTAGTTTTAATTGGCAGAATATGGTTGATATAGGTTTCCGGCCGACAGGTCTGGTCAAAGGCGATAAGTTTGAGGAGATCATAACAGGCGTTATAGGTGATAAGACTTTTGAGGACATGAAAACTCCGTTCGCGTTAACTACAACTGATATTGTTAATGGTGATGAGTTTGTTCATACTTCAGGGAATCTCATTAAGTTGATCCGTGCCAGTTGCTCCTGGCCCGGTATTTTCTCGGTAGAAGATATCGAGGGACATCTGCTTGCCGACGGAGGGGTCAGAAATAGTATCCCGACAAAGCCCGCTCATAAATTTGGAGCTACATTTGTTATCGCGGTGAACCCCGGATTCGGTGTAAAACGACAGGAGCCGACCAACGCGATCAAGGCGTTGATCCAGACGATACAGATAATGGGAGAGGAATTGAACTATTATCAGTCACAGGCCGCCGATATCGTAATAAAGCCCGTTTTGGAGGATATACACCAGTTTGATTTTGAAAAGGCACCGAAAATAATCGCGCAGGGAGAACTTGCTGCTGAAAAAATCATGCCGGAATTGAAAAGGAAGTTAAAAGGCATATGAAGAATAAACTTTCCAGCGCGGTTAGAATTGTTGTAAGTTTTGGGCTTTTGGGTCTTTTGTTTTGGCTCATGAGGAACGAGATACGTAATATTTGGACTATAATATCTGATGGCAGTATACGGTTCGTTATTGTCGGGCTTGGTGTGTTTGTGGTCAATGCGTTAATTTTGGCTTATCGGTTGAAAATAATATTTGTGGGAGAAAATTTAAATATAACCACTTGGAAGGCTATCCAACTTACTCTGATCGGGTTTTATTTTAACAATTTTATGCCGACCGCTGTCGGAGGAGACATAATAAAAGCGCATTACGCGGCCGGCCTTAATGGTAAAAAAGTTGAATCATACGCGAGTGTGATGATGGACCGTGTTATAGGTCTCTACACTTTTCTTATCGTCGCGGCAGTTGCTCTTCTGGTTGATCGTGGGCAGTTCGCGATCCCCCTGATCCGGCCTATTGTTTTTTGTCTGTTGCTCGCGGGGGTGATTGGGTTTGTGGTCCTGACGAACAAGGTGGTCGCGGGCTTTCTAAGCGATTTTTTCGGGAAGATAAAGATGTTTCGTCTGGGCGAAAAGCTAAATTCATTTTACGGAATAGTTCATGATTACAGGAATAGGCCCGACGTTATCGCTAAATCACTGATAGTATCCATTGTCGCTCAAAGTCTTTATTTTGTCGTTGTGTATTTTTTCTTTCTCTCTTTAGGTAAGACGGTAAGTATCGGTAATATTTTTCTTATCATGCCTGTAGTGGTATTTATCAGCATGATACCATCGTTGGGCGGTCTTGGTGTGAGAGAAGGGGCGATCGTAGCGCTTTTTTTACCGTTGGTGGGAAAGGAATCCGCGTTCGCGATGAGTTTGCTTTTATTGTTTGGGCTTTTCTTTTTGAGCGTTATCGGCGGAATCATAAATATCGGATGGGGAAAGAATAAGTCTAAAGAGGTAGAATAAGGGAGGAAACATAATGAGCAAAATATTGGTTATACATGGTCCGAATTTGGATCTTTTAGGAAAAAGAGAACCGAATATTTACGGGGAGTATACGATTGACGCGATCAATGAATTGTTGAAAGAAGCGGCCGATTCCGCGGGCGCCGAGATCGAGTTTTATCAGTCCAATCATGAGGGGGATATAGTTGACAAGATAGGTTCTGCCTCGCATTCCGGGATACTTATCAACCCCGCCGCGTATACGCATACCAGTGTCGCGATAAGAGACGCGCTGAGCGCTAAAAAGATCCCTTTGGTAGAGGTGCACCTTTCAAATATTTACGGCAGAGAAGAATTCAGGCATAAATCTCTTATAGCACCGGTTGTGACCGGACAGATCAGCGGTTTTGGCAAAGACAGTTATGTTCTCGGGTTAAAGGCTTTATTGGATATGATAGATGGACAAAAGAATGGTTGAACGCAACTTAGTGCTAGGGAAAGTGCGCCAGAGATTGAGGCGGGACGGACTTGACGCGTATCTTGTGAGTGAAGAGAAAAATATCACATATCTTACCGGATGTTTTTCTTCCGGAGCCAAAATGCTCATATTTAAAAGTAGACGTCCGATATATTTCATTGATAGCATGAATTCGGCCTTAGTACGTAAAAAACTTAAAGGTCTTGCGCTTGGAGACATTGTATCAGGGGCGGTGCTCGGAGAAGTTAAGAAAACTCTTAAGTCTCAAAAAATAAAAAAATTAGGAATAGACGCGAAGGATCTTTCTGTCGGTGAATATGAGTATTTGTCGTCCGGGATAAAGAGGTTGAAGAAAGTTCATTTTTCCGGGGTCGTGGAAACCCTGAGAAAAAAGAAGAGATCGGTGGAGATAATCACTCTTCGAAAGGCCGCGAAAGAGACGATCAAAATTTGGGGTTGTATTAAAAGGCGAATAAAATCCGGCATGACCGAAAAAGAAATAGCAAAGATGATAGACGTCGCGATCAGGGATAGAGGCTATGAAAATTCATTTTCCACGATAGCGGCGGCGGGGAAGAACACTGCTTATCCGCACGCGACACCGACGAATAAGGCGCTTAAAAAGGGAGAACATCTTCTGGTCGATTTTGGTATATGTCTTAACGGATATTGTTCAGACTTGACAAGAACATATAGCGAAGGTAGAATAGACCGTCAAATCGGACTTTTTAAGAAATATGTCCGGGAGGCACAGGATCTCGTGATAAAAAAGATGAAGCCGGGCGTAAAGATAGGCGCGTTAGCGGCGGAGGTCAACAATACTTTTAAACAGCTGGGTCTTGAAAGTGAAATTCTCCACGGGCTTGGGCATGGTGTAGGGCTGGATATTCATGAAAGCCCTTTTCTTTTTGAGGGCTCCGGGGACAAACTTGCGGCGGGGATGGTAGTTACAGTGGAACCCGGATTGTATAGGGAAGGTCTTGGCGGCATTCGCCGTGAGGATATGGTTTTGATCACAGCTAAAGGATGTGAGGTGTTAACACGATGATTAGAGCGGGACAATTGAGAAATGGAGGGATAATAACCTTTAATGGGCAACTGCATGAGGTTGTTGAGTCTCAGCATTGCAAGCCGGGTAAAGGCGGCGCGTTCATTAAAGCGAAACTGAGAAATCTAGCTTCCGGCGCTATTATATCCGAAACACTGCGGCCGGAAGATACTTTTGAAGACGCGTTCATAGAACAGAAACAGATGCAATACCTGTATAAGGACGATATGGGATATTGTTTTATGGATGAGACGACCTATGAACAGATCCATCTTTCCGAACAGAAAATGGGAGATGTCGTTGATTTTATTAAGGAGAACATGACGATAACGGCAAAATTTCATAACAATGAACTGTTGTCGGTAGAGGCGCCTATTCATGTTGTGCTTAAAATAGTCGAAACAGAGCCAGGCTGCAGAGGCGATACGGTCAGTGGCGCGACTAAACCGGCAACACTAGAGACAGGCAAAATTGTAAAGGTGCCTCTGTTCGTAGAGGAGGGACAGCTTATAAAGGTAGATACCCGTACGGGGGAGTATATAGAAAGAGCATGAACGGTGGAAGGTGAAAGAATCTATATAATCCAATTCTATTCACGAATAGAAAGAATATTTAGTGGACTTATGTAAAATAGAATTTTGAGATTGCTGTGTCATAGTGTAGGGGCTTGATTCATCAAGCCCGTTATATCGGGTTCGATGAATCGAACCCCTACAATATGTTGTATTCGACCATCCGCAAAACGAATTATAACACAGACTGAATGACAAAAAATGACGTATTTTGCGTAACCCTAATAATGTTTAGCGGAAGGAGACCTATGAACATAAAGAAGATTCAGGAACTTATTGAGCTGATGAATAATAATGATCTCGCTCAAATCGAGATCGAGAAGGAAGGGACGAAGATAAAGCTTGTAAAGAACGGCACGGGCGTCGTCGAGAGGATGGTTTCTGCCGCGCCTGCCGCAGTGGCGAACGCGCTCGCGCAAGGAACGGACGGGGCGGATAAACCGACAGGTAATCAGAAAGAAATGAAGTCGCCCATGGTAGGAACTTTTTATAAAGCACCGTCTCCGGACGTAGCCGCGTACGTGGAAGTAGGTGATGTTGTCAAAAAAGGTGATGTTCTTTGCATCGTCGAGGCAATGAAGCTGATGAACGAGGTAAAGTCCGAGTTTAATGGTAAAATAGTCAAGATCTGTGTCGAAAACGCGGAACCTGTGGAATTCGATCAAACCATTTTCATAATAGAGCCGGTTTAAATAGTGGACGGTAAATGGTGAATAGTGAATGGTAGGGGCGATCCTCCCCCTGTCATCCTGAGCGAGGCCCGAAGGGTCGAGTCGAAGGATCTATACAAAAAAATATTAAATTATGTTTTCCAGAATATTAATAGCTAATAGAGGGGAAATTGCCCTGCGCATTATCAGGGCGTGTAAAGAGCTGGGGGTAAAGACAGTAGCTGTTTATTCCAAGGCTGACACGACTTCTCTTCATGTAAGGTTCGCGGATGAAGCCGTATGTATTGGCGAAGCCGCGCCTGGGAAAAGTTATCTCAGTATCCCCAATATATTAAGTGCCGCTGAAATAACAGATGTAGAAGCGATTCATCCCGGATATGGTTTTCTGGCCGAAAACGCTCATTTTGCCGAAATATGTGAGTCGTGCAAAATTAAATTTATCGGGCCATCTCCTGAGAATATGAAAAGGATGGGGGATAAGATGATGGCAAAAGATACCATGAAAAAAGCGGGAGTTCCCGTTACCCCAGGATCTGAAAGCCTGATCGAAACTAAAGAGGCCGCGGTAAAAGAGGCAACTCGTATCGGATATCCCATCATCATTAAGGCCTCCGCCGGCGGCGGCGGCAAAGGTATGAGGGTTTGTCATAATGATGTGAGCCTTATAAACGCTTTCATGACCGCTCGCGGTGAGGCGGAAGCGTCCTTTGGGAACGCTGACGTTTATATGGAAAAATATATAACAGCTCCGAGGCATATAGAGTTTCAGATCATTGCCGATGAGCATGGGAACGTAGTCCATCTTGTGGAAAGGGACTGTACGGTTCAGAGACGTCATCAAAAACTGATAGAGGAGTCTCCTTCCGTTTCTTTGGACGATAAAATGCGCAAAAAAATGGGGGAAGCGTCAATTGCGGGAGCTAAAGCTGTGAATTATAGGGGTGCGGGCACAGTCGAATTTTTGGTTGATGGGAATGAATTTTATTTTATGGAAATGAACACCCGCATACAGGTAGAACATCCGGTTACAGAGATGGTCACCGGTATTGACTTGATCAAAGAACAGATCAGGGTGGCGGCAGGCGAAAAGCTTTCATTTAAACAGGAAGATATTATGATCACCGGCGCCGCCATTGAATGCCGTATAAACGCGGAAGACCCTGAAAATGATTTTCGTCCTTGTCCCGGAAAAATTGAAGCTTTGAGTATTCCCGGCGGACCCGGGATAAGGGTTGATACGCACGCTTACGCCGGATACCAGATCTCGCCATATTACGACTCTATGATCGCCAAGGTTATATCTTACGGGAAGAACAGGAGCGAGGCTATAACCATCATGAGAAGGGCGCTGTCGGAGTTTCTCGTCTCACCCATTAAAACCACCGCTGATTTTCATCGTAAAATTTTATATGATTCAGAGTTTCGTGAAGGAAGCCATTCGACTCATTTTATCGAAAAGTTTTTTTCCGGAGAGGAAGAAAAGTAGGAGGGTATGATGAACTTTCTAAAGAGAATAGGCGCTTTGATTTACATGGTGCTGATGGCCGCTGCGGGGGCATTATTCATCGCTAGTGCTTTTAATGTGGTGCCAACAGATATGCTGGTATGTGCTTTAACGGCAGTTCAAGAGAATATAGCTTTGCAGTCCGTGCTGGGTGTTATCGGCGGGCTATTTGTTGTAATAGGTATAACTACTTCTTTTCGCCTCATTAAGAGGCTTGAGAGAGGTCGTATAATTGCGTTTCAAAATCCTGACGGAGAAGTTACAGTCTCTCTTCCCGCTATAGAGGATTATGTTCGCAAAGTCGCGAAAGAGATAAAAGAGATCAAAGATATCAAGTCAAAGGTTCATTCCGGCAAGAAAGGTATAACCGTTATAGCTGCGATCTCGATGACCTCAAACGCTAACATACCGGAAGTAACCGAAAGAATGCAGATGTTGCTCAGGAATAGTGTACAAAATATGCTCGGGGTAGAAGAGAGGATAAACATAAAACTTCACATAAGTAAGATCCTGAGGAGTCCCGGTGGGGCTTCTCAGCCGGCATCAGAAGAAGAAAGAGTTTCAGAAGACGAGATCAATGTGCCTTTTCAAGGTGTAGACTAAAGGGTAAAAGTATGGACGCGAGAACAAGTGTAAGAAAGATATTTGAAGAGAGCATAGAGGCTAAGAAAAAATTTTTAGCTGATGAAGTGAATGTTACGGTGATCGCCGAGGCTGCCGCTCGCATGATAGATTGTTGCAGACGCGGCGGGAAAATCATCGTATTAGGAAATGGCGGCAGTGCCGCGGACAGCCAACACATGGCGGCAGAACTGGTTGTGCGGTTTGAAAAGGAAAGAGTGAGCATCCCTTGTATCGCCTTGAGTGCTAACACTTCCATTTTGACGGCGACCGGAAACGATTACAGCTATGATAAGATCTTCAGCCGGCAGATAGAAGCGTTGGCTGATCCGAATGATGTGATTTTCGCGATATCCACCAGCGGTAATTCGAGAAACATTCTTGAGGCGGTAAAGACCGCACACGCGAAAAAAATACATGTTATCGCCCTTACCGGACACGACGGGGGTAAATTAGTGGGTTCTTCCGACATGGCGATAGTGGTTAGGAATTTAGTTACTGCCCGCATTCAGGAAATTCATATAACAATTATTCATGTCCTATGTAAATTGATCGAAGACGCGTTTGTCTCATAATGGAAAATAAAATAAAGACAAGAGAAGATCTCGCGGATATTATAAAGCAAGAAAGAAAAGCTTGCAAGAAGGTTGGCTTCACAAATGGTTGTTTTGATGTTCTTCATCTGGGGCATATAAAGTATCTTCAAGAAGCAAAAGACGCGTGTGACCTTCTGATCGTAGGAGTGAATAGCGACGATTCAGTTAGGCGGCTAAATAAGGGAGATGAGAGGCCTATAAATCCTCAGGATGCCAGGGCGGGGGTTTTAAGCGGCCTTGAGAGCGTCGATTATATTACAATTTTCGACGAAGATACGCCGCTGGAACTTATACGGGCTTTAACTCCCGGTATTATTTTTAAAGGAGGAGATTGGGCTGAAAAAGATGTTGTTGGCGCCGATCATGTTGTGTCCCTCGGCGGCGAAGTAAAAATAATCCAGTTTGTGGACGGCTATTCCACGACTGAAATTATAAACAAAATTAAGGGCAAGTAATATGGATACTGGTGTATACAGAATAATCGACGCGAATCTTAATCGTGTAATGGAAGCGGTACGTGTTTGTGAAGATATTGTCAGATTTTCATCTGACAATGAGATCCTCACCCGTAAGCTAAAAGACCTTCGTCATGATATTTTCACGGCGATAAAAGATTTGAGAAAAGAACATCTTGAGGAATTGGTTTCTTCAAGAGATGTTTGTGAGGATGTTGGTGTTAAATCCAGCGAGTCGGAAAAGACTCGAGAAGATCTTGTGGATCTCTTTCTAGCCAATACTCAGAGAGGAAAAGAATCTCTAAGGGTTTTAGAAGAGGTGCTAAAGCTTTTTGAACGGGACTTGTCGCAACAATTTAAAAAATTTCGTTTTAAATTGTACGAGATCGAAAAGAAAGCGATAAAAGAAATGGAAGATACTCTCGGGGTTAAACCAAAGGTAAGGCTATGATAAGAGTCAACAATGATATTCTTGGTAAGATAGCGAATAATGAAGGTGTTTTCGCCGACAAAATTAATGAAGGCATTCAGGCGGGTCATATTGTTTTGTTGAACAATAATGTACGCGTTATGGATAAACCCTGTGCCGTGGGAAAGGGTTTGACCACAAAAGTTAACGCAAATATCGGATTGTCGCCTGAATATTCGGACGTTAAAACTGAAATAGCGAAACTTGATACCGCGATCAAGGCGGGGGCGGACGTTGTTATGGACCTTTCTACAGGACCTCAACTTAAAAGTTTACGCGAAGAAATTTTGACTTCTTGCCCTGTCCCTTTGGGTACGGTTCCTGTTTATGAATTGGCATGTAATAAGTCTAAAAGGTTTTTTTCAATGGACGAGGATGATTTTATAGAGGTTCTTCAAAAGCAAGCTGAAGAGGGAGTGGACTTTTTCACAGTACATTCGGGGATAAAACTAGAGACAACAAAACTTATATCAACAAATCCGCGTATTATTAATGTTGTCTCACGCGGTGGCGCGCTTTTGGTCTCCTGGATGATAAAGAACCAGAAAGAGAACCCTTTCTATTCCCGTTTTGACGATATTATTAAAATTGCCAAAAAATATGACATAGTTCTCAGTCTCGGAGACAGTCTGAGGCCGGGCGCTATCGCGGATGCTACCGACCAGTTGCAGATCAGGGAACTTTTAGTCCTGGGGGAGCTCCAAAAAAGAGCCTTATCCGCGGGAGTTCAGGTTATGATAGAAGGCCCGGGACATGTGCCGCTTGACCAGATAGAGGCAAACGTCAAACTTCAAAAGTCTATTTGTAACGGCGCGCCTTTTTATGTGTTAGGCCCTTTGGTAACTGACGCGGCTCCGGGATACGATCATATCACCGGTGCTATTGGCGGCGCGATAGCCGCATGGCATGGGGCGGATTTTTTGTGTTATGTAACACCTGCCGAACACTTGCGCCTGCCGGATGATGACGATGTCCATCGTGGTGTAATCGCTTCTAAAATAGCGGCTCACGCGGCGGATATAGTAAAAGGGATACCTTCGGCGATTAAACGCGACAATGAGATATCAAAGGCCAGGGCTAAACGGGATTGGGAAACTCAATTTAAACTTTGTTTAGATCCGGAAACTGCCAGGAAAAGTAGAGAGAAGTCCTTACCTGAGGAAGAAGATGTTTGTAGTATGTGTTCAGAGTTTTGTTCAATAAAAGTAATGGAAGAAGCTTGCGGGAAAAAATAATATGAGATTAACGATCATAGGTTCAGTCGCGCTGGACAGCGTAGAGACCCCGTTCGGTAAAAAAGATGACGCGCTCGGGGGGTCCGCAACATATTCGGCTATCAGCGCGTCATTCTTCTCTCCTGTAAATCTTATTAGTGTTGTAGGTAACGATTTTCCTAAAAGATATGTCACTATGTACGAAAAAAGAAATATCGATACCACCGGTCTTGAAAAAAAAGATGGCAAGACCTTTCGTTGGAAGGCCCGATATGAGGGGGATATGTCTCATGCGGAAACTCTCAGCACTCATCTTAATGTTTTTGACGGGTTTAGGCCGGTTATCCCGCCGAATGTAAAGTCGACGGACAATCTTCTACTCGCGAATATTGACCCTGAACTTCAGGGTTGGATATTCCGGAAAGCAAAACCCCAGGGGCTTGTAGCGTGTGATACGATGAACCTCTGGATAACGCATAAACGTAAGGAGCTTTTAAAACTTCTTAAACAAGTGGACCTTTTTCTTTTGAACGATGCCGAAGCGCGTCAGCTCTCAGGGGAAGAAAATCTTCTCGAGGCAGGGAAGTGGATATCGGGTAAGGGCGCGAAAATGGTTGTCATAAAGAAGGGTGAGCATGGCGCGCTATTCTTTAAAGATGGCCTGCATTCGGTTGTGCCGGCGTATTTGCTCAGGAAAATATCCGACCCTACCGGTGCGGGGGACACGTTTGCCGGGGGGATGACCGGATACCTGTCGCAGCAAAGAAAAATTACGAACAGTATTTTGAAAAAGTCTTTGATGTACGGTAGTATATTGGCGTCTTTTACGGTTGAGAAGTTCAGCGCGGAAGGCCTTTTAAAAGCAACCAAAGCCGATGTGAATAGACGGTATAAGAAGTTAGAGAGACTTGTAAAGGTATAGAACATAGGCCGTAGGAGCGGCCTCCGGCCGCGAATAATAAACGCGAACAATAATAAAGTTACGAGCGAGTGTAGTACAATGGTAGTACGCCAGCTTCCCAAGCTGGATACGAGGGTTCGATTCCCTTCACTCGCTCCATAAAAAAACGGGGACAGCCTCCTTTTGGGCAAAAGGAGGCTGTCCCCTAATGAAAGAAAGGCGGGATGTTCCGTACGGGTAACACCCGGTAGGAACACACCGGCCCTTCCTTCAGAATCCTCAGGATGTGTCAAGAACATTCTTCGTGAAAAACATCACATATCGCGAGGATAACAATATTCATTAATTATTGACACCTTTCAAGAAATAATATAGTATGTGAACTCGTCATCGCGGTTGCGGACGACCCTGAAATATCATAAAAATTCGTTAGTTTTTATTACAAGTTTCAACTATGTTTATCGAACCAGTTTTTGGCAAAAAGTTTTTCGGGCGTGAAGAAGTTCTGGCTACCCTAAATAAACGTGTTACCGCGCTTAAGGGTGGGTACCGGCAGAACCTGGCGCTCTCCGGTCCTATGCTCGCGGGAAAGTCTTCTATCCTGCGTCACTTCTTAAAAAACATTAAAGATGCCGGTGTTATTCCTCTCTACATTGAGATGGGTGACGGAAATTTTAAGGTATTTTGCGTACGTACGATGGCTACGCTTCTCTATCAGTACTTAAAGTCTCGTGGGAATAAGGTTGAGACCGATCTTAAGTCACTCAAGAGCCTTTGCAGAGAAATGATCCCGGATACTGTGCGTCACATTGATGAAATAAATAAGCTATTAAAGAGTAAGAAAAAAGATGCCGCTTATGACAAACTTCTGAAGCTTACCTAGGTCTTTAAGACAGAAACCGGGAAAAGCTGTATTGTGATCCTGGATGAGTTCCATAATCTCTCCAACTTTCATCTTAAAAAACCATTCCGGGTCTTCGGGAAATTCATTATGGTTCAAAAAGATACCATGTATATTGTTTCCTCTTCGCAAAAGACTCTTTTAAAGGAGATATTGTCTGAGAAGCTTTCTCTTCTGTTCGGGAATTTCGAGGTGATAGAAGTCGAAGGGTTTGATAATCAGACAGCCAGATCCTTTGTCTCTGATAAAATAAAAGAAGAAATCTCGTCCGATAATATTAAGGATTACTTCATCCAGGTATCGCAGGGAAGTCCTTTTTATCTGGAAGTTCTCGCGAAGCGTTTTTCTGAGCTCAGCAGAAAAAGAGGAGATACCGGCAATAGTGAGGAGGCCCTTTTAGACGCTTTTGCTGATCTTTTGTACAGATCCGATGGGATACTCAATCAATATTTTACAAATAATATCAACTTTTTTCTTGAGAAAAAATCTCGCAGACGGTTTATACCGGTGCTTATTTCTCTGGCAAAGGGGAACAGTACCGTAAAGACCATACAAAATGATCTAGGCAAGACCGATAAGAATCTCGGGGATAAATTGAGGGATCTTGTCGGCATGGACTTGGTATATAGTAGTGGCGTTTTTTATAAAGTGTCCGATAAGCTTTTTGAGTATTGGCTGAAAAATGTATATATTTTGAAAACCCGATCAGATATTGATGATATGGATATAAAATATCTGGAATTCAAACATTCCGTAGAAAAAGATTTCAAGGCGTATTGTATGTTTAAATCCAGAAGCGTAGAGGATATTGTTGCGGATCTTTTTGAGAGTTTCGAGGGTGAGAAAATTCGTCTAAGTCGGAACGATCGAAAAGTGCCTCGTTTCGATTCTGTCGAAAACCGTGAGGTGTCGGATAACATTTCAGAGGTTATCGGACGCGTTAAGAATAGAAATTGGATTTGCAGGATCAAGCAGGATGACATCGCCGATGAGAACGATGTTCATGATCTGTGGGAGCTGAAGCCAGCCAAAAAGAACTCAAAGATCACAAGAAAAATATTTATGCCGCTAAAGGGGATAGAACAGAACGCGTTTCTTCTTGCGAAAGAACAAAATGTATGGATATGGGACATTAAGCAGTTGAATGATATCCTTCGTTTGTTCGGAAAATTCGAACTTGTATTATGAAAATTGGAGTCCTTTCGGACACACATATACCCGTTTCCGCTAGAAAATTACCTCAAAAAGTCTATGACTATTTTAAGAAATGCGACCTGATCGTTCACGCTGGAGATTCATTATCGCGGTCGGTGATCAAGGATCTTGAGTCGATCGCTGAGACCAAGGCTGTTCGGGGCAATATGGATGATCCTGATCTTGAGTACCTTCCTGAAAAGATAGTTTTTACCGCCGGTGGCAAGAAGATCGGCGTTGTGCATGGGAAAGGTCCGTCTTTCGCGGTAATGCAGGTTGTCAAAGGTTGTTTCGCGAAAATGCCTGATGTGATAATTTTTGGTCATTCGCATACCCCATACAATAAAGAAGAAGAGGGCACACTTTTTTTTAATCCCGGGAGCCCCACAGATACGATCTTTGCTCCATACCGCTCATTTGGCATTATTGACATAAATAACGGCAATATTCACGCGGAAATAATTAAAGTTGACGAATAATAGCGCGTTTATTGGGGTTGTTTATGGGGCGGGGACAGTCCCCTAAGGCAACAAACATAACTATGATCTGGATAGAATTTCTAATATGCTCGGCCCTCCTTACGTACTTTGCCTATAACCTGGGCAAAGAAGGTGTCATTCTATCTCGGCGGACCGGAATGAGCGAAGGGCTTGTAGGCATGTTTTTCCTCGCTATCGCGACCTCTTTCCCCGAAATCGTTACAGGCTGCGCGGCAGTTTTTTCCTTTGGTAAGATCGGGCTTGGGTATGGCGATATTGCCGGGTCAATAATCGTGAACCTTATGATACTCGTGGGGTTGGATTATTTTTTAGGACGTGGAAGGATACTTGCCAGAGTGTCACGAGTGAATCGTTTGACCGGTGTTTTTGTTGTAGTCTTATTGGTTATGGTTTTGGCCTCCACGTTAGCACGACGTGCCGGGTATGGCGGTTTTGTTTTCAAGGGCATGGGGGCTGAAGGCATACTCGTAGGAGTTTTCTATATAGCCAGTTTGGAGTTTATCAGACGTAAGAGCACTCCTGACGATACTCCCTTAGAGAATGCCGCGAGATCAGAGCCTTTTTGGGAGATATGGGCCAAATTTGTATTTTTTCTGGCCATCGTAATGGTTTTGGGTTTCTGGATGGCGAAGGTAGGGGACAAGATAGTCAATTCTACGCCCCTGTCAGAGACTTTTACGGGTACTCTTCTTCTTGGATTCGCTACTTCTCTTCCGGAAATAATTGTTTCTTTCGCGGCGCTGAAGGCGGCGTCTGCCGATATGGCAGTCGGTAATATTCTGGGAAGCAACCTTCTGGATATTTGCATTGTACCTATTCTGGATGTTTTGACCGGGAGTCCTATTTTGGGCGCGTTGGCACCCGGGCAAGTCGCGGCTACGGGCATAGCGCTCTTGTTATCCATAATCGCTGTCGCTGGAATGCTACATAGAAGGGATACGGCTAGAAGGATCAATTTTGATACCGGTCTTATTTTTGTTGTAGGCCTCGTTGGGTTTGTGCTATTATACTTTGTGGGTTAACGGAATGGGGGCAGTCTACGCGCTCGCGTTGCTCGCTTGGGACAATCCCCTGGGTCGATGAACGAATAACGCATGAAAAATCAAATTTTGACTAGAGAAGAGCTTGAAAAAAGAGAATGTGAATTTTTGGCGCCTTACGCGATGAAAAGCGCTCACTCGAATGGACGCTGTCATAAAGAAGAAGAGCACCAGTACAGGTCTGCCTACCAACGAGACAAAGATAGGATAATCTATTCCACGGCTTTCAGGAGGCTTGAGTATAAAACGCAAGTCTTTGTCAATCATGAGGGAGATTATTATCGCACGAGATTGACGCATACTCTTGAGGTTGCCCAGATCGCGCGTACTATCGCCCGTTCCCTGAAGCTTAATGAGGATCTGGTCGAAGCGATCGCGCTCGCGCATGATCTGGGGCATACACCTTTCGGACATGCAGGTGAGGATACATTGGCGGAACTCATGAAAGATCACGGCGGCTTTGATCACAATACTCATGGTTTGCGTGTGGTTGATATTATTGAGAAGCGTTATCCCGAGTTTTTGGGATTAAATCTCACTGAAGAGGTTCGGAGAGGTATTATTCGTCATTCCACTCCATATGATCTAAAACGTTCGGGCGATGAAAATATTCCCGGACCGTTTTTGTTGGAAATACAGGCTGTCGATGTCTCGGATGAGATCGCGTATGATAATCATGATCTTGATGATGGGCTAAAAAGCGGACTACTTTGTGAAAACGATCTAAGTGATGTCTCGTTGTGGAAAGAGGCCTCAACATCTGTCAAGGAACGGTATCCGAACCTGGACGCGCAGATCGAAAGATCCCAGATCGTTAGACATCTGATAAATTTACAGGTATCTGATCTCATCGAGAATACGATCAAAAAGGTAAGTGAGCTTGGTATAGGATCCGTTGAGGACTTGGGTAAAGTCAAAGAAAAAGTTGTTGATTTTAGTGAAGGGTTGCGCAGCGAACGCCGGCCGTTCAGAGATGTAATGCAAAAAAAACTTTACGAGAACTATCGTGTTATACGTATGTCAAAAAAAGCTTCACGTTTTTGACAGAGCTGTTTAACATATATTGTGATGATCCCAAGCAACTTCCGCCGCAGGATCAGAAAAAGATAGAAGAAAGAGGTAAGTACGGCGTTATCCGTGATTATATGGCCGGGATGACG
>JAJRVD010000017.1 GCA_024277375.1 Candidatus Omnitrophota bacterium
AGTGTGGGTTATTGGGTGTATGGGATAATTCAATATATAGATACCGTAAAGCAACCAACAGGTGCGCCGTCTTCCCCCATGGGGGAAGAGATCAAAGAACTGGAACATGAAAGTGCCCAATTATCTTGACACTACTTTCCAGGCCCTGCGATTGACTTTTGTATACTAATATGATAGGTTAGGTCAAATGGGAAATAAAACTAAAAAAAAGATCATTACAGCTGAGGATGTGCGATATGTCGCTAAATTGTCCAGGTTGAGCCTTGACGAAGATAAAATAGGAAAGTTTCAGGAGCAGCTTGACGGCATATTAGGCTATATCGCTCAGCTGGACGAAGTGAATACCGATGGTGTTCTGCCTACGACACACGTGTTATCTTCTATGAAAAATGTTTTTCGTGAAGACGAGCTTAGAGAGTCTCTTACTACGGAAGCCGCGCTGAAAAACGCGCCTGAGGCGGATGAACATTTCTTTAAAGTTCCCAAAATCATCTAATAATGACTAAAAAAGACGATTACTTATCAAATATCGAAGGGTATGGGCGCGCGCTCAGAGAGAATGCCGTATCTTTAAACTCTTATGCGGAAGTTTTGGCATCCAGAGCGATAGATATCGATAAAGATATTCACGCATTTGCCCGCATCGACAAAGAACGCGTAATTGAGCGAGCGGAAGAACTGGAGAATTCGAGTAGAGCGGGAAGGCTATGGGGGGTTCCTGTCGCGGTTAAAGACAATTTATGCGTTAAGGATGAATTGACCACATGTGGCTCTAAAATACTCGAAGGGTTTCGTCCTCCCTATAACGCGACCGTAGTTGAGAAGCTTATTGCCGAAGGGGCGTTGCTGTTCGCGGGCGCCAATATGGACGAATTTGCTTTTGGCTCGTCTTGTGAAACTTCATGTTATGGCGGGGCAAAGAACCCGTGGGATACTTCCCGCATTCCGGGTGGTTCAAGTGGCGGCTCGGCCGCGGCTGTAGCCTCGACCGAAGTTGTCGCGGCTCTGGGGTCAGATACCGGTGGTTCAATACGCCAGCCCGCGTCAATGTGTGGAATCGTGGGTTTTAAACCTACATATGGACGTGTTTCCCGCTACGGGCTTATAGCGTTTGCCTCGAGTCTTGACCAGATAGGCCCACTAACCCGAGACATCACGGATTCCGCCATACTTTTGGAGATAATTTCCGGGCATGACCATCGTGATTCAACATCGGTTAATGTGGACGTGCCGCGATATACGGATAGTCTGTCTCAGGACATAAAAGGGATGAAGATCGGCATACCTGAAGAATATTTTCAATCGGGGATAGATAAAGGTGTAACCGATAGTATTGATGCCGCTATAAAAGTCTACAAAGATCTTGGCGCCGAGACAGTCGAAATATCGCTGCCACATACAAAATACGCCGTCAGTTGTTATTACATAATCGGTCCCGCTGAGGCAAGTTCTAATTTAGCGCGATATGACGGTGTGCACTATGGACATAGATGCGCTAATTCTCAAGATATTATCGATATGTACATTGATAGCAGAAATGAGGGGTTTGGCGCCGAGGCGAAACGGAGAATACTCCTGGGGAATTATTCGTTGAGTAGCGGCTATTACGAGGCTTACTATCTTAAAGCGCAAAAGGTGAGAACCAAAATAGCGGATGATTTTCGTGAAGTGTTTAAGAGCTGTGATTGTATCTTAACTCCAACAGCTCCGACAACCGCGTTCAAGATCGGCGAAAGGATAGAGGATCCTCTTAAGATGTATCTTTCAGACGTTTTTACTATCCCGGCAAACCTTGCCGGGCTTCCGGCAGTAACGATCCCGTGCGGATTTGGGGAAAATGATATGCCGGTCGGACTTCAACTTATGGCGGAACCATTTGCTGAGGAAACATTGATACGTGCCGCGCACGCTTTTGAAAGAAATACCGATTATCATAAACGATTCGCGGGGGAATGAGATTCTTCGTCACGGCGCTCCTCAGAATCTGGCTGTGTCGCGATTCGTTTTGCGAATGGCCGCATACAATATACTGTAGGGGTTCGATTTATCGAACCCGATATAAGGGCTTGATGAATCAAGCCCCTACATTAACACAAAAAACACGATGAACACAAAAAAATCAAAATATGAAACTGTTGTCGGGCTGGAGGTTCATGTTCAGCTTTCGACAAAAACAAAGATCTTTTGTGGCTGCGCTAATGGTTTTGGAGCGGATCCTAACACGCAGGTTTGTCCGGTATGTCTGGGGCAACCGGGGTCATTACCCGTTCTAAATCGTACGGCTTTTGAGTCTTCGATAAAAGTCGCGCTTGCTATTAATTGTGATGTCCAGGAAATCGTTAAATTTGATCGTAAAAATTACTATTATCCCGACCTGCCGAAGAATTATCAGATAAGTCAGTTTGATATGCCGATAGCGTATGACGGTCACTTAACGGTTCCGGGGGAAGATGGATCTTCCCGTGATATCGGGATTACGCGTGCCCACCTGGAGGAGGACGCGGGAAAGCTTATACATGATGAAAAAAAGCCGTTCAGCTATGTTGATCTTAATCGAACCGGAACGCCGCTTCTCGAGATCGTATCAGAACCCGACATACAGTCGCCCGGCGAAGCGTATCAATATCTGGTGATTTTAAAGCATATCATAAAATATTTGGATGTCTCCGACTGCAATATGGAAGAGGGGAGCTTAAGGTGCGACGCGAATATATCTCTCAGGAAAAGGGGAGATAAAGAGCTGGGCAGTAAGGTTGAGATCAAAAACTTAAACTCTTTTAAAGCGGTGAGAGACGCTCTTCTTTACGAGGAAGAACGCCAGGAAGACATTCTTTCCGAAGGAGGTCGGATAGAGCAAGAGACGCGCCTGTGGGACGAGAAAAGAGGTATTACCAGTTCCATGAGATCAAAAGAAGGCGCTCAGGATTATCGTTATTTTCCGGATCCGGATCTTGTTCCTTTTGAGGTGCGCTCCGGTTTGGTAGAAACTATTAGGGAAAATCTACCGGAGCTCCCGGTCAAGAAAATAGAACGTTTTGCCGAACAATATAAGCTGGACAAAAAAGATATAGAAGTGCTTGTTTCTGAGAGGCCGATAGCTGATTTTTTTGAAAAAGTTAACACAGAGTGTAATAACCCGAAAGTTGTATCCAATTGGATACAGGGTGAGGTTATGATGCATTTAAAAGATAAGGCCACGAATATTGAGGGTTTAGGCCTTAGCGCTAAAGCATTGGCTGTTATCATAAAATTGGCATCCGGCGGGACGATAAGCGGGCTGGCTGCCAAAGATGTCCTGAATACGCATATAGATACCGGAGACGATCCAGAGGTTATCATAAAGGAACAGGGACTTGAACAAGTTTCGGACGAAGGGGAGTTGGATGTTATTGTCAACAAAGTGATAGAGGTCAACGAAAAGTCCGCGAATGATTATAGAAATGGCAAAGTGAACGCGCTGGGTTTTCTTGTCGGTCAGGTGATGAGGGAGAGTCGCGGCAAAGCGAATCCAAAATTGGCCGGTGACATGTTAAAGAAAAAGCTTGAGAGAAAATAAAAAAGGTTCTCATGAAAAAGAAAATAGTAGCTGTAGCGTTTCTGGTTTTATTTGTGGGCGCTGTCATATTCAGCCTTTCTGCTGAAAGCGACGATATTGTAGGCAACAGTAAAGAACTCTTTAAAAACATACAGCTTTTTACGGACTCGATCGCGCTTATAATCGCCGATTATGTCGAACCTGTTAAGGCCAAGGATCTTATTTATGGAGCCATAAGAGGGATGATGTACACGCTGGACGGTTATAGCCAGTTTTTGGATCCTGAGGGGTTTCAGGAGATCAAAGAGGAGACCCAGGGCAAATTTGCCGGTATCGGTATTCGTATAGGGATCCGTGATAGTGTGCTTACCGTTATTGCTCCTATGGAGGGGACTCCGGCCTTTGCCGCAGGGTTGAAGACTGCCGATAAGATAGTTGAGATAGATGGCGAAATGACACATGATATGAGTCTTGACGACGCGGTTAAGAGGTTGAGGGGTGAGGTCGGAACTGACGTTGCTGTGGGCATAGTCAGAGAGGAAGTGGAGGATGTACTCAATTTTACGATAAAAAGGGCGATCATAGAGATCGAGAGCATAAAGGATGTCAAGGTTATTGAGGACGATATCGGGTATATTAAGATAGTTGAATTCCAGGAGCGTACCGTAAAAGACCTGAGAGAAAGCCTTAAGGATTTCAAGGAAAAGGGAATTGAAGATCTTATTATTGATGTTCGAAACAATCCCGGGGGATTGTTGAAAGCGTCAGTAGGGGCCGCCGATCTTTTTTTAGATGAAGGGGCATTGATCGTTTACACCGAGGGGCGAGATCCGAGAGATCGCGTAGAATTCAGGGCTAAGAAAAAATTAGAAACTTTTGATACCAAACTCGTCATCCTTGTGAACAAGGGCTCGGCGAGCGCCTCGGAGATACTTGCCGGTGCTATTAAGGATAATGATCGGGGATTGATCGTAGGTACGGTAACATTCGGTAAAGGGTCAGTTCAGACGGTAATACCGCTTAAGGATGATTCAGCGTTACGTTTGACCATAGCTTCGTATTATACTCCTTCCGGAAAAACTATTCGAGACGCGGGTGTCGAGCCGGATGTTCTTGTGGAACGTGAAGAGCCTGAAGAGTCCGGGGACAAAGAAAAGAAAGAGAAGAAAGAGCAACAAGAAGTAAAAGATAATCAACTTGAGGCGGCCATAAGGATACTGAAAGAGGCCAAAACGATCCGAGTATAACAACTTTTTAATAATGGACAAAAAAACATTTCTGACCTGTCTGTTTCTATCCCTGGCAATTGTGGTCGCGTTTACCTTTTGGGGAAGTCCACGCGATATACGCGAAGATGTTTCTGTGCCGACCGAGATTGTAGAGACATCCTTAGAAGATCATTCTCCGAGAATCGCGTTGGTACTGGATGACCTGGGATATTCCATGAAAAACATGGAGGAAATTAAGGCTCTGGAAATTCCCGTTACATTAGCGGTTTTGCCGAATACTCCATATTCGAAAAGGGTATGTTCTTTCGCGGATCAAAATGGGATGGAGATTATACTTCATATGCCTATGGAGCCCGAGAGCCAAACTTCCGGATTGGAAGTAAACACAATTATGGTAAACACCCCACCGGAAGTTATTGCCGGGTTTTTGGATAAGGCAATTCAGACGGTTCCCTCAGCTAAAGGGGTTTCTAATCATATGGGGTCTAAGGTTACGGGGGACTCAAGGGTGATGGAAAATCTTTTTCCGATCTTGAAAGAGAGAAAGTTGTTCTTTTTTGACTCATCAACCGCGAGGAAATCGGTTTGCGAACTCGCGGCGGAGAAAACTATGGTTTCCTATTCAAAACGGGACATATTTATAGACCATGTCCCCACAGAGCAAGGTATTTCCGATCAGATGAAGAAGCTGGAAGAGATCGCGCGTTCCAGAGGGTTGGTATCCGCGATAGGGCATGATAGAAGTTTAACGGTGAAAGTCTTAGGCGATGTAGTTCCTGGGATGGTCGAAAGAGGGATACGATTTGTAACGGTTTCTGATATGTTGGAAACGAAAAAATAAGAAAATCATGATCACATTAGGAATAGAAAGCTCTTGTGACGAGACCGCGGTAGCTTTGGTAGAAGACGCTAGCGTGCTATCTAACGAAGTTTCTTCCAGCGTGCATCTTCACGCGCCATATGGTGGAGTAATTCCTGAAATTGCTTCCAGGTATCATGTGGAGTACATATACCCGGCGACGAAGAAAGCTTTAGAGGACGCAAGTCGGACCATAGAGGATGTTGATCTTATCGCGGTTACGCAGGGGCCGGGTTTGCCGGGCTCATTGCTTACGGGTGTCGCGTACGCGAAAGCTCTGAGTTTCGCGGGTGATATCCCGATCGTGGGAGTTAACCATCTTTACGCGCATATCTTGTCCTGTTTTTTAGACAGAGATAAGCCCGGGGATGTAAAAAGCAAATTTCCATTTATCGGGATGGTAGTCTCCGGGGGGCATACGAGTACGTATGTGTGCGCGTCTTCAAATGACTTCGAGGTTCTTGGCCGTACTCTTGATGACGCGGTGGGAGAGGCTTTCGACAAGGTGGCGAAGATACTTGACTTAGGATATCCGGGAGGTCCGATCGTGGAAAAAAGGGCTCTTGCGTACAAAGGTAAAGACGTAATAGATTTTCCCCGGGCACTCGTCAAGGATGGAAAAAATCTGGATTTCAGCTTTAGCGGGATAAAGACAGCGGTATTGTATTACTGGCGGGATTCCGCGAAAACGGAAGAGATTAAGGATATTATCTGCTTTTCTTTCCAAGAAGCGGTAATAGATGTTATAATATCCAAGATAAAAAGAGTGTTTGCCGCCACAGGAATAAAACGATTTGCGGTCGGCGGCGGAGTAATAAATAACGAAACTTTGAGAAAAAGAATTTGTGGTCTTTGTCGGACCGAAAAGGTTGAACTTTTTTTGCCGCGTAAAGAATTTTGTTCGGATAACGCGGCTATGATAGCGGCTTTGGGAGAAGAGATTTTTAACAGCGAGGGACCAGATACATTTTCTCTGAACGCGAAACCGGGTCTTTATAGGTAGGAAAGGAGTGTTTGTATGTCGTACGACGTAGTGCTGATCAGGATCATTTTATCGGCTATCCTGGGCGGGATGGTTGGTTTCGAACGCGAGGTGCATGGGTGTGCCGCGGGATTAAGGACGCACATACTTGTATCTGTGGGCTCCGCTGTTTTTATGATCACCTCTATCGAGGTTGCCTCCAGGTATTCGCACCTTGGGGCCGTGGATCCGTCACGTATCGCGGCGAGCGTAGTTGCCGGCATAGGTTTTCTTGGCGCGGGCGCGATCATCAGGTATGGAGCCTCAATACGGGGGTTGACAACCGCGGCGAGTATATGGGCTGTCGCGGCTATAGGTCTTTCCGCGGGGGCGGGGTTGTATGTCGTTACCGGTGTAACTGCCGCCATAGTTGTGGGAACATTGTTTTTGTCGCGACTAGAGGAAAGAATGGAACTAAAGAGACATATCAGAAAATTGACGATCAAAACAGATTTTTTTGATGAAAAGACCGGACAGCAGATCTCCGATATTGTTGAGACATATGGAGGCAGCTTAAAGCGAATAGAAACCAGTGAGAAGGAGTCTAAAGACGGGGTAATTGAACTTGAAGTTGACATAATGCTTTCAAGAATTTATTATAGAGACGTGGAAGCTGAGATCTCCTCGCTTCCCGGTGTAGCGGCTGTGAGTTGGAAATAGAGATAACGGTTTAGATAACGATTAGGGTTATGCAAAATGGAGCTTTCGTCATTCGGGCTGTGTCGTAATTTATTTTGCGGATGGCCGCGTACAATATATTACTAGGGGTTCGATTTTTCGAACCCGATATAACGGGCTTGATGGATCAAGCCCCTACATTACCACACAGTTTGATTGAAAAAACAGCGTTTTGCATGAGTCTAATAACGATAAACAAGGAGGATACGATGAGAAAGAAAAAAGGGAATGAATCTGTAGAGACCACCGCGAAGCCTCGTACAGATGAAACATTATTGGATGTATCCGCGAGTATGCAGGGTACATTGCGTTTTGATGACGCGGTAAATTTAAGGATTAACGGTAAATTCGAAGGAACCCTGGATACAAAGGGCTCTTTGACGATAGGACAAAAGGCGGACATAAGCGCCAATATAACCGGTGAGAACATTTCTATCGCCGGTGTGGTTAAAGGCAATATCATCGCTACTAAAATTTTGACCCTGGATACTACAGCCAAACTTGAAGGAGATATCGATACTTCAAAGCTCGTTATTAAAGAAGGCGCTTTGCTTAACGGTCAGATCAGGATGACACAACAAAGATCAGATTCCAGCTCGTCATCTTCGAGAGGTGATTGGTTGAGCGTTAATCAGCTTGCCAAATATCTTGAAGTGGATGCTTCCAAGATTTCCGAGTGGGCCAACGGAGGGATGCTTCCCGGAACTAAAGAAGGGGGCGACTGGGTGTTCGATAGAATTAAGGTCGATCAGTGGATAACGGAAGGTAAAGTAAAGGCCTGATAATATGCCGGAAAAATTGCTGACATTACGAGAACTATCCGATTACCTCCACATAAAAGAAAAAAAGCTGAAAACGCTTGTAGAAGAGGGAGCGATCAGCGCGTATAGGCTAGGTGGAGAACTTTTGCGATTTCGTAAGGATCAAATAGAGGCTATACGGACAGAAATAGAATCGCGTGTTACGGATGCTGATAGGATAACAGGCACCGGTGACGTCCATGAAAAAAATACGGGCAGAGATACAAGATTGTCTACACGAGGCGTTTCTTCTGTGTGGGACACCCTTGCGGATTTCTTTTATTTCGGCGATTTTTATATAGTATCAGGTGCTTTGATAGTTGTACTTCTCATCGTTATCTTCCGCGGGTAAATTGTAGGGGCGTATTGCAATACGCCCCTACAAGCCAAAGTTGATATTTTAATTGACAAAAACGTTTATAGTATTATACTTAGAGGGTATACGGAAACTCTCCAAAATTGAATCCATTTTTTATTTCGAATATACCACCCTTAAATATTTGCAAATCCAATCTTCGTAAGATCCAACTGATAAATGAACAAAAAAACTGAAAATTTTTACTTGATCGACGGCAACGCGCTATGTTATCGAAGCTATTATGCCATACGGGAACTTTCAAACTCCAGGGGGATGCCTACGAACGCTATCCTTGGATTTTTGAATATATTAAGAAAGCTTATTCGTGAATATGATCCTGATATGCTGGCGGTTGTTTTTGATACTCCCGCGCCTACAGAGCGGCACAAAAAATACGAGGCTTACAAGATCCATCGTAAGCCTATGCCGGATGACCTGATAGATCAAATGCCTAAGATAAAGGAAGTGGTCGATGCTTACAATATCCCAATGTATGAACTTGATGGATACGAGGCTGACGACATAATAGCTACCCTTGCCGAATGTGCCTCGAGGAAGGGGATCAATGTAACGATAGTTACAAGCGATAAGGACGCGATGCAGCTTGTGGGTGGAAACATCAAGGTTTTAAGTTCTTCGTTCGCGGGAGATAAGCTATATGGTGCTGATGATGTTAAAAAGAAATATGGTGTTGGACCCGAGCAGATGGTTGACATGATGGCGCTTATGGGGGATTCTAGCGATAATGTCCCCGGGGTTAATGGCGTTGGCATGGTTACCGCGGGAAAACTTGTCGCGAAATATGGAAGTGTTCAGGAGATCTACAAAAATATAGAAGATATCGGTTCGGTGTCGCTAAAGAAAAAACTGATCGAAGGAAAAGAAATGGCGGAGCTTAGTCGTGAACTTATTCTTCTGAATATGAATGTCCCGGTTAAATTTGACTTAGATGAAGTTTGCTTGAAAGAACCGGATACTGAAAGGTTGTCGGAATTATACAAAAAATTCGAATTCAATAAATTGCTACGGGAGATAACCCCGAAAAAAGAGCAAAAAGAGGGCGTTTACACTGTTGAGAGAGATGAAACAAATGTTGAAAAAATACTAAGTTCGATCGTGAAGAAAAAACTGGTTTCACTTCGCGTTGTTTCTTCCTCCGATGGGGAGGAAATAAATGGGATTTCGTTCTCTATCAAGGAGGGGGAAGCGAGCTTTATTCCTTTTGAGAGAGCCAGAGACCAGATCAAAGAGCTTTTGGCTGACGCAACGGTAGTTAAGATAGGATATGACACAAAAAAAGATATACGGACGCTTTCTCTTCACAATATTGTGATGAAAGGCGAGATCTTTGACGTGATGATAGCGGACTACCTGATAGATCCGGCTCGTCCGAAATATGAGCTGGCCGACATCGCGATGAGACAGCTGGAATATAATCTTGAGGGAACGGGAGCTGCCGGCTGGGACGGTATTGGCCAGGGAACCATGGATTTTACGGGAGAGAATTCGTTTAAAGCCGAATGTGAACAAAGCGATATTACGCTACGGCTTTTTAATTCGATGTCGCCTATACTTAAAACAAAGAAGCTTGATGGTCTTTTTTATGACGTAGAAATGCCGCTGGTTCGCGTTTTGGCTGATATGGAGGATGAAGGAGTAGGAGTTGATGTAGTCACACTCCGGAAGATGTCACGGGAGATAGAGGAAAGACTGAAAGAAGCTACAAAAGTGATCTATACTTTGGCTGGGGAGGAATTTAATATAAATTCCCCCAAACAACTTCAGGGCATTCTTTTTGATAAGATGAACATGCCGATCTTGAAGAAGACAAAGACCGGGCCCTCAACCGATGAATCGGTCTTGCGTAGACTTGCCGTAAAGAATGAATTGCCGCGCGAGATCTTGACATATCGCGCCATGAACAAATTGAAGACCGGATATTACGATTCGATTCTCACGCTTGTGGATCCCTCGACCAAAAAAGTACATGCTAATTTCAATCAGGCTGTTACGGCCACGGGAAGGCTTTCTTCCAGCGAGCCGAATTTGCAAAATATTCCGATAAAAACGCCCATGGGCAAAGAGATCCGGCGTGTTTTCGTCCCTTCGAAAAAAGATGATCTTTTGCTGGCAGCCGATTATTCTCAGGTGGAGCTAAGGATACTCGCGCATCTTGCCGCTGACAAAACGCTGATCGAAGCGTTCAAAAAAGAAGAAGATATCCATTGTCTTACGGCGTCTTTGATGTTTGATTGTGACCTTTCCGCGGTAACGGAAGAAATGAGAAGTAACGCCAAGACGGTTAATTTCGGAATAATTTATGGGATGAGTTCTTTTGGATTGGCTAAGGAGCTTGGGGTGCGAGTTGAAGAAGCGCAACGATTTATAGACGCTTATTTTGAGAGGTATGACGGAGTAAAAGTTTTCATCTCTGAGACGATCGAAAAAGCGAAAAAGGATGGATTTGTAACTACATTGCTTAATAGAAGACGTTATGTTCCTGAGCTAAAGAGCAAAAATGAGAGGGTGCGGGGGTTTGCCGAGAGAGTGGCGGTCAATACGCCCGTTCAAGGCACCGCGGCGGATCTTATAAAGCTAGCAATGATAGATGCTCATGAAAAGTTTAGAAACACCGATGTGAAAATGATCATTCAAGTACACGACGAACTGGTTTTCACTGTTCCTAAAAATTCATTAAAGAAGACAGTGAAAGACGTGAGGGGAATTATGGAAGGTGTTATAAAGCTGAAGGTGCCGCTTAAGGTAGATATAGCGTGCGGTAATAATTGGCTGAACATGGAGGAAGTATGATCATCGGTGTTACCGGCGGGCTTGCTTCCGGGAAGACTACCGTAACGGATATGTTTGTCGCCAAGGGCGCGCTAAAAATAGACGCCGATGAGATCGCGCATGATCTCTTGAGAAAAAATGAAAAGATCCGTCGGGAAGTTCTGGATACCTTCGGGGATGAGATCCTCTCTGGCGGACAAATCGACCGCGGAAAATTGGCGAAAGAGACATTTTCGGACAAAAATAATCTTAAAAAGCTTTGCGGTATAATGCACCCCGAAATTATACGGATCATTAAAGAGAGGGTTGGAGCTGCCGCCAAGAGCGTTGTCATCATTGACGCTCCACTTTTAGTAGAGGTGGGGTTGCATGAGTTTGTTGATATGGTAATTGTTGTTACTGCTAATCGCCAGACGCAGTTAAAAAGGGCGATCGAACGCGGAATTTCAAAAGAGGAAGGGATAAGTATTATGGACAACCAGCTTCCTTTGGCCGAAAAAGCAAAGATCGCCGATTATGTTATAGATAACGAAACTGATATGGAAGAAACAAAAGAAGGAGTAGAGAGGATATGGCAAAAAATACAAAAAGAGAAACCGTCAGAAAAGAACTAGACATTGTAAAACTTAAGAACATGAAGATCGCCGAGTTGTTGGAGCTTGGAAAAAAACTGAAGATCGAAGGGATCAGTGGGATGAAGAAACATGATCTTATCTTCAGTGTGCTTCAGGCCAAGATCGAGAAAAATGGGTGTGCCTATGGAGAAGGTGTTCTTGAGGTCCTTGAAGACGGATTTGGTTTCCTCAGGAGCCCGGACTACAGTTATCTCCCGTGTCCGGATGATATTTATGTCTCCCCCTCCCAGATCAGAAGGTTTAATTTAAAAACAGGAGACACTGTAAGTGGACAGGTACGTCCTCCGAAGGAAGGGGAAAGATATTTCGCGCTTTTAAAGGTGGAGGCGGTTAATTGTGAGAATCCTGAAGTGACTAAAAATAAAACACTTTTTTCAAATCTTACGGCGCTGTACCCTGATGAAAGGTTCAATCTGGGTGGGGATCCGGACGATGTATCAATGCGCATAATGGATCTGTTGACCCCGATAGGGAAAGGTCAGAGAGGTATGATAGTTGCTCCGCCTTATAGCGGGAAGACTGTCTTTCTTCAGAAAATAGCCAATAGTATTACCACGAGCCATCCGGAAGTAAAGGTTATTATACTTCTGATAGATGAGAGACCGGAAGAAGTTACTGATATGAAGCGGTCGGTAAATGCCGAAGTTGTTAGTTCTACTTTTGACGAGCAGGCGACACGACATACTCAGGTTGCCGAAATGGTTATAGCTAAAGCGAAACGACTTGTAGAGCATAGATATGACGTTGTTATTCTTTTGGATTCAATAACCCGGCTGGCAAGAGCATATAATACTGTTGTGCCTCATTCGGGTAAGATACTTTCCGGTGGAGTAGACGCGAACGCGCTTCACAAGCCTAAGAGGTTTTTTGGTGCCGCGCGTAATGTTGAAGAGGGAGGAAGCCTTACGATCCTTGCTACAGCCCTTGTTGATACCGGTAGCCGTATGGACGAGGTTATATTTGAGGAGTTTAAAGGTACCGGCAACATGGAGATACAGCTCGACCGGTCTCTTTTTCAGCGCAGAATATTTCCGGCTATTGATATTAAAAGGTCTAACACCAGAAAGGAAGATCTTTTGGTCGAAGCAGATGAGCTGAAGAAGATATGGCTTATGCGTAAGGTTTTAAGTGATCTTGATTCGGCAGAGGCTATGCAATTGTTGATAAGCAGGATAAAAAAGTCAAAAACGAACTCAGAATTTCTGCAGAATATGAATAAGGGGTGAGCTCGGGTATTTGAAAAAGTCCCCCACTCAAACATGCGGAGAAAGTGGGGACTGTTCCAAGCGGCGAAGCCGCGAGTGGACTGTCCCCACTTTCTCCGAATATCCTCGCTTGTATGTAGATGAAACGGGGTTTTGGCCCGTTTTTTTGTATATATACAAGCTCCTCGCACATTTTCCTTGCCATTATCAGGATTGTATGTATAATAGAGGTTCGATTTATAAGATATTTAGTTTCAGGTAGTTACAAGGAGGACACAGTGAAAGAAGGAATACATCCAAAATATCAGGATTGTACGATTGTTTGCGTATGTGGAAATACTGTACATACAAAGGCTTGCAAAGAAAATATTCATGTGGAAATATGTTCCAAATGCCACCCGTATTACACCGGTAAGCAGAAGCTTGTTGACTCCGCGGGAAGGGTAGAACGTTTCCAGACTCGTTATGCAAAGAAAAAGAGCGAGTCGAAAAGTGAGCCTGTTCAAGAAGTAGAGAAGGAAAAGGAAGCACCTCAGGAAAAAACTGAGGATAAAGGTACAGAATAAGGGCCAAAAGCACGCTTTTTAATTTATGGATTCCCGTTTTCCTGGGAGTGATGGCATCATCGATACAGGAAAGCGGGAATCTGTTTAATATGTTTAGCAGGATTATACGCGACAATGTTTGAAAGACTTAAGCAAAAACAGCGGAAGTACATGGAGTTAGAGAAGGAGCTTTCGTCTCCGGAAGTAGTCTCCAATAGGGAGCAGTTTGCTCTGAAGTCCAAAGAATACGCGGATCTCAGGGAAATCGTCGCGGAGTACACCAGGTACCGGGATCTGGAGGCTGAAAAAGAGTCCCTCGAGGAACTTATTGAGACGGAAGGCGAGAAGAGCGAATATTCTATGCTCGCGAAAAAAGAATTGGAAGAAATTCTTGAAGCGATAGACAAGAAAAGAGAAAAGCTTGAAGAATTACTGCTCGACGGAGAAGATGAGTCAAGCAACCGTAATGTTATAATGGAGGTAAGGGCCGGGACCGGTGGTCTGGAAGCGGCGCTTTTCGCGGCAGATCTTTATAAGATGTATACAAAATACGTTGTCGAAAAAGGCTGGAAAACCTCTTTGATAAGTTTAAATGAATCCGAATTGGGCGGGATCAAGGAAGTTATCTTTTCTATCGAAGGACGAGGAGCATATAAATTCCTTAAGCTGGAAATGGGGACACATAGGGTGCAGCGTGTACCCGAGACGGAGGCAAGTGGAAGGATACATACATCCGCGGCTACAGTCGCTGTTTTGCCGGAAGCGGAAGATGTTGAGGTAAACATAAACCCGCAGGATCTGAAGATAGACACTTATAGATCAAGTGGCGCCGGTGGTCAGCATGTTAATGTTACGGATTCAGCGGTACGTATTACACATTTGCCGACGGGTGTTGTCGTCAGTTGCCAGGATGAGCGCAGCCAACACAAAAATAAGACAAAAGCCATGCGTGTGATGAAGGCGCGTATCCTGGAGAAGCAAAAAGAAGATCAGCAAAAAGAAAGATCTGAGCAACGCAAGGAGCAGGTAGGAAGTGGTGACCGCTCGGAGAAAATACGAACATATAATTTTCCGGAGAATAGGGTTACGGACCACAGGATAAACTTGACAGTGTATAATCTGGCTAATATTCTGGAGGGCGATCTTAGCAGTTTTATAGAGGCTCTGCTCGCCGCGGATAGAAAGCTTAAGCTGGCGGGGAAACAATGACAGAATTTTTAGATCCTGTGCCCCCTCAGTACCGGGAAGGTAAAACGAATTTTATGGGGATGGAGATCGCGGTTGATCCCAGGGTCCTTATCCCACGTCCGGAGACCGAACTTTTAGTAGAAGTCGTTTTCAAATTGTGTCGCGAGAAAGCGTGGGACACTCCACTGATCCTTGATATTTGTACGGGAAGCGGCGCTGTATCTCTTGGGTTAACAAAGGTGATGGCTGATTGCGAGATGATCGGATCGGATATATCCGAAGACGCTTTGGATGTAGCCAAGACAAATGTAGAGAACTTAGGTCAGAGAGATCGGGTGAGACTGGTCCGGTCTGATATGTTTGAGGTTTTTCGGGATGAAGAGAAAAAGCTTTTTGACGCGATCGTTTCGAATCCACCGTATGTTTCAGAAGATGATTATCCGGATTTAGACGAGTGGGTAAAGGCGGAGCCGATGATAGCTCTTCATGGCGGTGTAGAGGGAATGGAATATCTGAACATTCTCGTGTCAGAAGGTAAAGAGCATCTTAAAGATGGTGGTTTTATAGCCCTCGAGGTGGGCTACGACCAATCAGAGAAAGTAAAAACGCTTTTTGAAAAATTTGGATTTGAAGACATTAAGGGCTTTCGAGATTTTAACGGGTATGATCGTGTTATTGTAGGGTGGAAGCATGGATAAACTTCTGGTAGAAGGTGGTAGGGTTTTGTCGGGCACGGTGAGCATTAGTGGCGCTAAGAATGCTTGTTTGCCGATATTAGCGGCAACCCTTTTGACCGAAGAGGAATGCACCGTTAACAATGTTCCTGATCTTAAGGATGTCGCGACAATGGTGGAGATCTTATCCTCCTTGGGGCGGGATGCGGAGAAAGTTGACGGTGTGGTAAAAGTAGCTTCGGGATCCATATCGGATATAACCGCGTCATACGATCTTGTAAGCACTATGCGCGCGTCAATAACGGTTTTAGGGCCCCTCTTGGCAAAGTACGGAGAGGCTAAAGTATCTTTCCCCGGTGGTTGTGTAATAGGTCCGAGACCTATAGATCTGCATCTTAAAGGGCTTCGAGCGTTAGGGGCGGAGATACGCATAGAAAAAGGATATATCGTCGCTTCAGCTAGGAAGTTGAAGGGAACGAGGGTGTATCTCGGCGGGCATTTTGGCTCAAGTGTTCTGGCTACAGCGAATACACTTATGGCCGCGGTTTTGGCGGAAGGTGAGACCTTGATAGAAAACGCCGCTTGTGAACCTGAAGTTAAGGATCTGGCGGATTTTCTTATCTCGATGGGCGCTGATATTTCGGGAGAGGGAACTCCCACTATAAATGTGCGAGGAGTTAACGAATTGAAAGGTGCCACACATTCGGTTATTGCCGATAGGATCGAAGCGGGTACATACATGATCGGGGCTGTTATTACCGGAGGTAACATTTTCCTGGAAGGCGCGGTGCCGGAGCATAATGTTGCTTTGATAGATAAGCTCGGGGAGTGTGGAGGGATGGTTTCCGAGCGTGACGGAGGATTGGAAGTTACCGTTCATAGAGGAAGAAGACCCGCTACGGATGTTACGACACTTACTTATCCGGGGTTCCCGACGGATCTGCAGGCGCAAATGATGAGTTTGGGTGCTGTAAGCGAAGGGATAAGTGTTATAACGGAAAAAATATACCCGGAAAGGTTTATACACATAAGTGAACTGAACCGTATGGGAGCGGATATAATTTTGGAAGGGCCGACAGCTATTGTAAAGGGCGTAAAAAAACTTAGCGGTGCGCGGGTAATGGCGTCAGATCTAAGGGCATCAGCCGCTCTGGTTTTGGCGGGGCTTGTTGCTGATGGATGCACGGAGATATCCAGGGTTTATCATCTGGATAGAGGATATGAAAATCTTGAACAAAAACTTTCTGCTGTAGGAGCGAAAGTGTGGAGAGAGAAAGAATAGGAGGAGAGAAGAATGTCAGTTGTATTGAGAATGAAACTGTTTGGTACGAAAAAGAAGCCCTTTTATCGGATATGCGCAATGACAAAGTCAAAAAAGCGAGACGGTAAAGCACTGGAAGAGCTAGGTCATTACGATCCTAAGAAAGGTAAAGACTCTATTGCTCTGGACAGAGAAAGAGTGGAGTATTGGCTGAAGAACGGCGCAACGCCAAGCCCGACGGTAAAAGATATTCTTAAGAGGCTTGAGATATAGTTTGTAAAGAAGTCGGAAGCGGAATTATGAAGATTGATATCTTGACGCTTTTTCCGGATATGTTCAAAGGGGTCTTTGGCGAATCAATGGTCAAGATCGCCCGCGAAAAAGGTCTGGTGGAGGTGGGGTTCCATAATATTAGAGACTGGACCCATGATCGCCATCGGAGTGCTGATGATAAGCCTTACGGGGGTGGTCCGGGGATGGTCATGAAGGTAGAGCCGGTGGACAGGGCGCTTAGTGAACTCAAAGAAAAAGCGCGAGGATCGAGTGACCCTGAAGTTATATTGCTTACACCGCAGGGGGATCCGTTTACGCAAAAGAGAGCTCAAGGTCTTTCAACTTGCGAACATTTGATCTTTGTGTGTGGGCATTATGAGGGTTTTGATGAGAGGATCAGAAGCCTTGTGGATATGGAGATATCAATAGGCGATTACATTCTTACCTGTGGAGAAATACCGGCTATGGCTGTTTGTGACGCGATCATACGCCTTATCCCGGGAGTGTTAGGCTCGGAAGAATGCCTTCAGGAGGAATCTTTCCAGGATGGTTTTCTGGAATATCCTCAGTATACGCGACCGGCAGAATATAAGAATATGTATGTACCTGAAGTTCTTTTATGCGGTGACCCGAAAAAGATCAATGATTGGCGCAAAACTCAAGCACTTGAGAGAACTCAGGCAAGAAGACCTGATTTAGTAGATAATAAGTGAGGTAGAAAGGATCCTGCAAAATGGAACTTTCGTCATTCGGGCTGTGTCGTAATTCGTTTTGCGTATGGCGAATACAATGTATTGGCGGATGGCCGCATAAAATATATTGTAGGGGTTCGATTTATCGAACCCGATATAAAGGGCTTGATGAATCAAGCCCCTACATTATGACAAGCTGATTGAAAAAATAGCGTTTTGCATGAGTCTAAGAGACAGGAAAGTAAGGAGGATACATGAACAAGTTACAAGAATTCGAGAAAAAGCAACAAAAAGAAACTATCCCGCAATTTGACATCGGGGATACGGTTGACGTTCATTTTCGTATTAAGGAAGAGAATAAGACCAGGGTACAGGTTTTCAGCGGGATAGTTATCGGCAGAAAAGGATCTGGTGTGCGCGAAACATTTAATGTCAGACGTATTTCGCATGGCGAAGGCGTTGAGCGTATTTTCCCTATTCAGTCGCCTCTGATCGAAAAAGTCAATATTAAAAAACGCGGAAAAGTAAGGCGTGCCAAATTGTACTATTTGCGTGATAAGAAGGGTAAGAAAGCGACTAAAGTTAAAGAAAAAGTTGAGAAGAGAAAAGAAGAACAATAAGGTTGATACCTTATTGTTCGAAAATAAAGCGCTGGGTGCCGGATACACTGTTGTTGCCGGTATTGACGAAGCCGGCAGGGGCCCATTGGCCGGGCCGGTGGTCGCTGGCGCTGTTGTAATTCGTGACAATGCTTTTACTGAACGAATAGATGATTCTAAGAAACTTACCGAGAGGATGAGAGAAAAGGCGTTTCTTGATATATTGAAACGCTGTGATGTGGGCATAGGCGTTGTAAGTGTGGAGGACATAGATAGGATAAACATTTTTAACGCCACACTGGAAGCCATGAAGCGGGCGATAGAGGAGCTAAACGCGACGCCTGATTATCTATTGATCGATGGCAAAATGGATATACATGTTCCACAACCTAAGCGCTTTTTGACGAGGGGAGAGAGTTTAAGCGTTTCGATCGCGGCGGCGTCTATTGTCGCGAAGGTGTTCAGGGATCGATTGATGTTGGATATTGATAAGGAATACCCACTCTACAAATTCGCGAAACATAAAGGCTACGGAACAAAAGAACATTTTGAAGCTATTCGAGCACACGGCCTTTGTCCTGCCCACCGAAGGACATTTGGCCCTTTTGGAGATCTGAAAAAGCATTAACAGAACACGACAATAAGGAGTAATTATGGCTCAGGGTTATGACAGGAAAGCAGCGTTAGATGTAAAGCTTAGGGATATCGGAGATATCGCCAAAAAATTGGGAATTCACGGCAAGTATGTTACTAAGTATGGAAGCCACATCGCGAAGATTTCTCAGGAGCTTTTAAGCGGGCCCTTGAAAAAACGAAAGATCGGTAAGCATATACTGGTTACTTCTATTACACCGACACATTTAGGTGAAGGGAAAACCGTTAATACGATAGGACTTGCCATGGCGCTTAATAAGAAAAAAAAGAAGGCTATTGCTTGTCTGAGACAACCGTCGTTGGGTCCTGTTTTTGGTCTTAAGGGAGGCGCCGCGGGTGGAGGGTATTCGCAAGTGTTACCTGCCGAAGAGGTTAACTTGCATCTTACCGGTGATCCGGCTGCCGTTGCTAACGCGCAGAATCTTTGTGCCGCTTTTCTTGATAACAGTTTATTCTGGGGCAATGTGCTCGGGTTGGAAAAGGATTTGATCTCCTGGAGGAGAGTGGGAGATATAAGCGATCGGGCTTTAAGAAATATAGCGGTAGGTGGTGGTGGAAAACTCCATGGTGTCAGCAGAAAAACAGGGGTAGATATAACTCCGGCCGGAGAGTGCATGGCAATATTATCTCTCTCGGAAAATCTAAGAGATATGAGGAACCGCATGGGTAAAATCGTAGTCGGGTTTACTAAAAAAGGAGACCCGATAACAGCGGAGGCATTGAAAGTCGCCGGCGCTATGACAGCCCTTATGAAGGACGCTCTTAGTCCCAATCTTATGCAAACGATTGAACATACCCCGTGTTTTGTTCACACGGGCGCGTTCGCTAACGTTTCGCATGGCTCGAGTTCTGTTATCGCGGATAAAATGGCGCTGGCTCTTGCTGATTACACTGTCACTGAAAGTGGATTTGGCGTAGACTTGGGTGCGGAGAAATTTATCGACCTGAAGTGCAGACAATCCGGGGTCAGACCGGATGTGGCGGTAATCAATTGTTCGGTCAGAGCTCTTAAAGTTCATAGTGGGGATTTTATTTTCAAAGGGTTAACTACTCCGGCGGAGCTTAAAAAAGAAAATCTCTCGGCAGTTGACAGGGGATGTTCTAATCTTGAGAAACAGGTAGAGAACTTGAAGATGTTCGGTATCCCGATCGTTGTTTGCATAAACAAATTTGATTCGGATTCCAAGAAGGAACTTGATGTTGTTCTCCGCCGCGCTGAAGTTCTCAACGTCCATGGTGTGGCTATCAGCTAAGTTTACAAACTTGGCAGCAAGGGTGGAGTCGAACTCGCTCACGCTGTTGAGGCCGCGGCTAAAGAAAAAAGTAAAATGAGATACTTGTATCCGCTTGATGTCAGTATAAAAAATAAAATAGAAAGAGTCGCTAAATCAATGTATGGCGCGAGTGAGATCAAATATTCAGACGTGGCCCACGAAAGGATCAAGCGTATTGAAGACGCGAAACTCGGCGATCTGCCCATTTGTATATCGAAGACTCATCTTTCGCTTTCGAGCAATCCGAACAAAAAAGGCCGCCCAAGAGGATTCAAGTTCGCGGTGGATGATGTTGAGGTCATGGCGGGCGCGGGATATATTGTGGTGAAGAGTGAGGGCACCAATACTATGCCGGGTCTTCCGAAGGTGCCGCGTGGAGCTAAGATAGATGTAGATGTTAAAACAGGTGAGATAAAAGGTTTATTTTAGGAGATTATAAAATGTATGATTTCGCGAGTGGATCAATTAAGAAATACCTGAAAGAGCTTTCCGAACGACGGATAGTGCCCGGGGGTGGAAGTGCCGCGGCATTGGCGGCTTCGTTAGGCGCCGGTCTGAATTTAATGGTCATTAACTATAGCGAGGACCTTTTGGAAGAAAAACAGAAGCAAGAGAGGATTCTCGAGAGACTTACAATCCTTATAGATGAGGATTGCCGGGTGTTTAGCGAGCTTATGGATAAAATATCAGCTAAAGAAGAAGCGCAAAAAGAATATGAAAGCGCTGCCGGGGTTCCAATGGAAGTATGTCGCAATTGTGAAGAGTCAATGTCGATAACCTCGCGGATAGCGAAAAAGGCAAACCAACATCTGGTATCAGATGTTGGATGTGCCGCCCATATGTTGAAATCCGCTTTTTGTTCAGCATGGATAAATGTCAAAGTCAACCTTGAGTACATAAAAGATCCCGAGATCAAAGCACGCTTTGAAAGCGAATTAAAGGCTATGAAAGAACGCATTGAACAGGCGGGAAAGATCATACTTAGCGCGGTTTAATTGAATTAAAAGGGGATTGACGTGGCAGAGCAGATAGACGGAAAAAAAATAGCCGCTCAGATCAACAGCGCGGTAAAGGAAAAGATCAGGGGATTGCTTTCTGTAGCGGGGCATGTCCCTAAGTTAGTCTCGCTTATAGCTTCCGGCAATGAAGGCGCGAAGATATATGTGAATATGCAGAAGAAAACGGCCGATGAAGTCGGAATTGAATTTGTTTCGCATGAATTTGACAGTGACATTTCAGCCGATGAGCTCTCGAATGAGATAGCGGTCCTAAACGCGGACGATTCCGTCACGGCCATTATTGTTCAAAAACCCCTTCCTGAAGGTATTTCACACGACAAGGTAATCGCGATGATCAGACCCGAAAAGGACGCCGAGGGAATACATCCTTATAACTTGGGTAAGATCCTGCGGCGTGAAGCCGATATTGTGCCATGTACCCCCGGGGCGGTTATGAAGATACTAAGTTTAAGCAATGTGGATCTTTATGGCAAAGAGGTTGTTATTGTTGGGCACTCGGCGATAGTGGGTAAACCTCTGAGTCTCATGATGCTTAATGAGATGGCGACCGTAACTGTTTGTCATATTGGTACGGCGGAAAAGGGAGATCTTATAGCGCACACTAAGTGCGCTGATATTCTGATCGTTGCTGTCGGCCTAGCCGAAATGGTTAAAGGAGATTGGATAAAAGAGGGTGCTATTGTTATTGATGTGGGGATAAACAGGGTAGATGGTAAGATCGTAGGGGATGTTAAGGCCGATGAGGCCTCCGGAAAAGTTTCGTTGATTACACCGGTGCCGGGAGGAGTAGGTCCTGTTACGGTGTCGATATTAATGAGGAATGTCCTGAGGGCATATAAAAATCAAAATGTCAAAGTTTAGAGAGTCGCTTGAAGGCGGCAAATTTGTTGTTACGACCGAGGTGGGACCTCCCAAGGGGATAGCTCTTGATGGTATTTTTAAGGAGCTTGAGTGTGTAAAAGGGCGGGTAGACGCGATTAATGTGACTGACCAGCAAAGCGCTATTATGCGCTTGGGTTCTATTGCCGTTAGTAAGTTTATGAACGATTTAGGGTTTGAGCCCATATGTCAGATTACGTGTCGAGATCGCAACCGTATAGCTCTTCAATCTGATGTTTTGTCAGCGTACGCTCTTGGCATAAAGAATATCCTTGTGATGACGGGTGATCATCCTCTTTTGGGTGACCATCCCCAGGCAAAAGCGGTATATGATCTGGACTCAGTAGGGTTATTGCACGCCGTAAATGAACTCATTTCAGGTAGGGACCTGTCCGGGAATAAATTGGAGTCTTCCCCGAGTTTTTGTGTGGGTGCTGTAGTGAATCCGGGTGCTGACCCTTTGGAACCGGAAGTCATAAAGATGGAAAATAAGGTATCTGAAGGCGCCTTTTTTTTTCAGACGCAGGCGATATTTGACATTTCCTTTTTTGAGGAATTCATAAAGAGTATTAGGCCTCTGCGCGGTAAAATAAAGCTACTGGGCGGGATAGTGCCGCTCAGGTCAGCGAATATGGCCAGATACATGAACGCTAATATCCCCGGAGTTATTATTCCTGAGGAAACGATCGCGCGTTTGGATAAAACATCAGACGTCGCAGCGGAGTCTACGGCTATTGCCGCGGACATAATGGCCGCTATCCGGGACATGTGTGACGGGATACACTTTATGCCTATACGGGCTAACCATCTTGTCGCGCGAATTCTCGATAAAGTCGGGATGTAAATTAGTGTTATAGTTCACAGCCGTTCCTTCCCTTGTCATTTAGGCTGTGTCGCAATTTGTTTTGCGGATAGCCGCATACAATATGTTGTAGGGGTTCGATTCATCGAACCCGATATAACGGGCTTGATGAATCAAGCCCCACATTATGACACAGTTTGATTGCGAGGAGGAGCGTAAGCGACGACGCGGCAGTCTCTACTATACAACATAAGGATGCCGTAAGGACCAAAAACATGTCAGATAAAAAATTTACAGTACTGGATTTCAAGCGCAAGAAAGAGAACGGTGAGAAGATCACTATGCTTACGGCCTACGATTGTCCTACGGCTGAATTGCTGGATGATGTCGGGATTGACGCGGTATTGGTGGGTGACTCGGTCGGTATGGTTCTATTGGGGTACGATTCCACAGTGAATGTTACCATGGATGAGATGATCCATCACGCCAAAGCGGTAAGACGCGGGGTAAAGAACGCTTTTTTGATAGCGGATATGCCTTTTATGTCCTATCAGGCGGGCGACGATGACGCGACCCGTAACGCCGGACGCTTTTTAAAAGAAGCAGGTTGTGAGGCTGTAAAAATAGAAGGCGGACAAGAAGTCGCCGCGCGTATAAAAGCTATTAATAATGCCGGTATATCAGTTCTCGGACATATTGGGCTTACGCCTCAAAGCGCGCACAAACTTGGCGGATACAAACTTCAGGGGACGGATCCCGAAAGCGCGGAACGTTTGATCCAAGACGCTGTTTGTTTAGAGGAAAACGGATGTTTTGGTGTTGTGCTTGAGTGTGTCCCGGGGGTTCTGGCTAAGGAGATCACTGAAAAACTTAGTATTCCTACGATCGGTATCGGAGCGGGGGTAAATTGTGACGGGCAAGTTCTGGTTACACATGATCTTGTAGGTTTTTTTGATAAATTTGTTCCGAAATTTGTTAAACAATACGCGCGGATAGGCCCCACGATTAAGAAAGCAATTGAGTCTTTTAAAAATGAGACAGAAGCGGGGAAGTTTCCTGACGATGAACATTCTTATTAATTCAAAAGCAAAAGGGTAGGGGCACGGCACGCCGTGCCCCTACGTGGTTATGAAGTCTTACCTGGACAATTGGGAGAAAGTTTTAGGTGTACGCCGCGCGAAAAGAATATTTGTCGCGGCGACACGCCAAAATGTGGGCAAAACTACGGTATGCCTCGGGCTTATCTCCATTCTGCGGCAGTATTTCAAGGAAATAGGATTCATAAAACCGGTTGGCCAGCATTACCTGGAAATCGATGGCAACAAGGTTGACGAAGACTCAATTCTTATAGAAAGAATATTCAACTTTAAATTTTCGCTTAAAGATATGTCCCCCGTCGCGATTGAAAAAAATTATACGACGAAATTTCTCGATGGGCACATTACCGTGGAAGATGGCGCTTCTAAGGTTCGACGAGCTTTTGACCGTGTGGCTCAAGGGAAAGAGCTCATGATCATAGAGGGGACCGGTCATGCCGGGGTTGGTTCGGTATTTGACCTGTCTAACGCGGCAGTGGCGAAGATGTTGAATTCAAAAGTGATCATGGTCTCTCAGGGAGGCATTGGCAGGCCCATAGATGAGATCATTTTAAATAAATCGTTGTTTGACAAAAAAGGTGTAAAAGTAGCGGGTGTTATAGTAAACAAGGTTTTGCCGGAGAAATACGAAAAAATTAAAACATATGCGAGTAAAGGTCTGGAGCGGTTGGGTATACCGGTTTTGGGTGTGATACCGTACATTGATCTTCTGGAAAAGCCTACGATGTGCAACATTAAAGAAGAGATGGAAATGCATATGCTTTGTGGTGAAAAGAAACTGGATAACCAGGTCCGTGAAGTTCTCGTCGGGGCAATGGATTCTAAAGAAGCGGAAAAATATATTAAACACGAGTGCCTTCTCATTACTCCCGGAAACAGAGAGGACCTCTTGAACCTTCTGATAAAGATCCACAGGGGACGATATAAATACCCGAAGAAAATATCGGGGATTATCCTTTCCGGAGGTCTTGTGCCCAAGAGACGTATGTATAACTCTCTTAAACAAACCGGAATACCGGTTCTGATGTCACATCATGATACTTATGCCGTTGCCTCGATGGTGCATGACCTTACTGTTAAGATCAAGTCGCGGGACATGGAAAAGGTACGGTTGGCAATGGATACGATAAAGAAGTATGTGGATGTGGAGAGGGTAATAAAGAATTTGACCTGAGGGCTGGCTATTGGGGGATGTCCCTACCGGGTATAACACGTACGGAACATCCCCCAAGGCCCAACTACAATAGATATCGTATCCACATGTAGGGGGATAGGGATGGGAACGGGGCGAACAAGAAAACATCACCCCGGTTATTCAGGCTGTGTCATAATGTAGGGGCTTGATTTATCAAGCCCGTTATATCGGGTTCGATAAATCGAACCCCTGCAATATATTGTATGAGGCCACTCGCAAAACGAATTACGACACAGCCTGTCATTGCGAGGAGCGAAGCGACGCGGCAATCTCTAATATGAAGAAAAAAATTTCAATATTATTTTTAGGCCTACTTTTACTCACCGGGTGTTCGCGGATGAGTTCCGATGACTTTACCCGGATGGTCCCCTTAATGGGCACTTTTGTTGAGGTGAAGGTCGCCTCGCCCGAATGGTCGCGCGCTCGTCTGGCGAAAGCTGCGGATGGAGCGATAGACTACGCTCGCGAGCTTGAGAAAAAGTTTAGCGGGTTTGACCCCGAAAGCGAAGTAAACGCGCTTAATCTTGCTAAGACCCTTGTCGTTTCGCCGGAATTGTTTGAACTGGTGGAAAAAGCAAAACTTGTGAGTGCCGCCACCGGAGGGGAGTTCGATGTAACGGTAGCGCCGATCCTTAAGTTGGATGGGTTTTATGGCAGTATGCCTAAGAGGCTCCTTAATGCGATCCCGGACACCTTCGGCGGAGTGGATTGGAATAACATTATCCTCAAACCGGAGGATTCAAGAGTCATATTAATAAATAACGCGTGGATGGACCTTTCCGGTATTGCCAAAGGATATATTGTAGACAAAATGGCCGGCTACCTGGTCGAGCGCGGCGTACAGGATATTATGATCAATGCCGGAGGCGACATCTACTGCGGGTCTAAGAATAAAGAGCTTCCGTGGAAGGTAGGCATAAGAAATCCGGGAAGCAATGGAGTGGTTCTTGCTCTTAGCCTGAAGGATATGGCTGTCGCGACCAGCGGAGATTATGAGAACATTCTCTTTGATAGGGGCGCGGGCGAGGAGATAACGCATATTATCAATCCCGCTACGGATGAAGCCCTTAAGATGGCATATTCCAGTGTTACAGTTATTGCTTCTACCTGTACCATAGCGGATGCTTTGGCGACTGGTATGATGGCAATGGGGCGGGCGGACGCCATAGTGCTCGCGGACAGTTTAAAGGGTGTTTTTATTGTATCGGTGGAGTGTTCCGGCGGTAGAGATAATATAGCTTATTCTAGTGGTGCGGAAAGATTTGTTTCCCCTCCTGTTGTTCGGACTGTGTCATAATGCAGGGGCTTGATTTATCAAGCCCGTTATATCGGGTTCGATAAATCGAACCCCTACAATATGTTGTATGCGGCTATCCGCAAAACAAATTACAACACAGCCAGATTGAGGGCAGAGTGCCTCAGGGAAGCACTCTTTAAAAGGAGAATAATGAGAGTAATCGCGGCAATGTCAGGTGGAGTAGATTCAAGTGTGGCTGCGCTTGAAATGAAGAAAAAAGGTTTTGATGTTATCGGCATCACAATTAAGACCTGGCCTAAAGATGAGTGCGGCGCGATGGGGGAGAAATTATGCTGCTCGCTTGAAGCCATACAGATGGCTCGCAGTGTGGCCGAGGAAATGGACATCCCCTATTACGTTGTAGATCTCTCTGGAGAATTTACGGAAATTGTAAAAAATTATTTTGCCACCGAATACCTCAGAGGAAGAACGCCTAACCCATGTGTTTTCTGTAACAGTAAAATAAAATTCGGATACCTGTTTAAAAAGGCACATGAACTCGGCGCTGAACGTATTGCCACCGGCCATTACGCGCGTGTGGTGGAGGAGGGCGGTAAGTTTCTTCTTAAAGAAGCGAAAGACAAGTCACGCGACCAATCCTATTTTCTTTACGATATTGATAGGGACAAGCTCCCCTTTATAGATTTCCCTCTGGGTGAATTCACGAAAGATGAGGTAAGAAAAGACGCGCGTAATGAAAAATTCATGACGGCAGACCGCAGAGCCAGCCAGGATATTTGTTTTGCAACTGCGGATGGGGATTACAGAGAATACCTTGAAAAATTTACTGATGTTGTTTTTTCTCCGGGTGATATTTTGGATATCCACGGAAAGGTCGTTGGGCAACATAAAGGGATTCCCGCGTATACTATCGGACAGAGACACGGTTTGGGGGTCAGTTATCCGGAACCCGTGTATGTTCTTAAGATCGATGCCGAGAAAAACACTATAAAGGTAGGGCCGAGAGAATATGCTATGAATAGTAAAGTTCGCGTCGCGGGATTTAACTGGCTCTCGATAGAAAAACTTACCGAACCTATGGAGCTTGACGCGCAATTGCGGTATAACGGCCAGAAATCTCCGTCAGTGATCACTCCTATGGGAGAGGATGAGGCGATGGTGGAGCTAAAAGAACCAAGGTTCGCCGCGACCCCGGGTCAAGCCGCCGTGTTTTATGACGGCGATACCGTTGTCGGCGGCGGCTGGATAGAAGAAGTGATAAAATAGTGGGTCGTCCCGTTCGTGTTTGACAAACGGCATACTTTCCCATATAATCATGATTCGGTATCAAATTAGTGGCGGGGTAGCTCAGCTGGTTAGAGCGCACGGCTCATACCCGTGTTGTCGACGGTTCGAGTCCGTCCCCCGCTACCACACATAAAGGGTCTAGTTGTTTATGTTTCCTATCAGGCATAGCCTGTACGGAAACATAAACAACTTCCCCCGGATGTTAAAAGCCAGGCTAATATTAAAAGCCGGGCTTTTTAAATAATTTGGTTTTCATGGGTAAGTGGGTAGGGGCGCGGCATGCCGTGCCCCTGCCAGCACCTCTTTGCACGTACCCCATATCATACTCATATTTACCTTTCTTTTTCACAGGTAAAGATATAATATATACCACCGTAAGCAACAAAAGGATATTGCAAAATGGAACTTTCGTCATTCGGGCTGTGTCGTAATTCGTTTTGCGGATTGCCGCATACAATATATTATATCGGGTTCGATTCATCGAACCCGATATAACGGGCTTGATGAATCAAGCCCCTACATTATGACACAGTCTGATTAAAAAAACAGCGTTTTGCATGAGTCTATAAACAACAATAAATAGGAGGTAAGGATATGGAAGATTTTCGTTCTCCGGATGATCTTTTTAAAAGTGAAGCTGAGAAGATCAAAAAGGTCGGAAAAGAGTATGGTAAGTTCGCGCCATTGGCCATACTAGTATTGGTGGGTGTAATGCTTTTTCAGGGAGCTGTCTATTCGATAGGTCCGGATGAAGTAGGTGTTGTGCAACGGTTCGGCAAGTTTGTCCGAAGCACCGAACCTGGATTGCATGTTAAGTTGCCTTTCGGTATAGATAAGGTAACGCCGGTGAAGGTGAAGAAGATATTTAAGGAAGAGTTCGGATTCAGAACCGCTACTGCCGGAGTACGCAGTGTGTACGCTACACGCAATTTTAATGATGAGTCGCTCATGCTGACCGGTGATATGAATATTCTGGATGTCAGGTGGATAGTTCAATTCAGAGTAAACGACCCGGTTAAATTATTGTTCGAAACCAAGAATCCTGTTGGTAATGTGAGAGATCTCTCCGAGGTTATAATGCGTCGATTGTGCGGCGATTATACGGTGGACGAGACCCTTACGACTAAGAGGGAAGAGATCGCGGCCAAAGCGCAATTAGAGCTCCAGAAGCTTCTTGATAAGTATGAGACGGGCATAAGCGTTGTTACCGTAAAACTGTTGGATGTAAACCCGCCCGAAAAAGTAAAACCGGCATTTAACGAAGTAAACGAGGCGAAGCAGGAACGGGAGAGAATGATCAACGAGGCTTGGGAAGCTTTCAATAAGGCCGTACCGCGCGCTAAAGGTGAAGCTTTAAGGACTGTCAGTATAGCCGAGGGATACAGACTTGAAAAGGTGAATAGCTCTAAGGGGGAGGCGGAGAGATTTCTTGCCACTTGGGAAGAGTACAAAAAAGCGCCTGAGATCACAAAGAAAAGGCTTTATCTTGAGACAATGTCAAGAGTTTTACCGAAGGCGAAAAATAAATTTATTGTAGACCCGCAGCAATCGTCAATTCTTCAGATGTTAAAGCTTGACGGGGAAGGAGGCGCGCAATGAAAAAGTTTTTAAATTTATTCATAGTGCTGGTTATCATAGTTGTCGCAGGCTTTGTGTCGGGGGCGGTATATGTGGTTTCAGAGGTCAATCAGGCGGTTCTGACCCAATTTGGTAAGCCCGTGGGGGTTCCTGTTACGACAGCGGGCCTGCATTTTAAACTGCCGTTCATCCAGATAGCTCATTATTTTGAAAAACGACTTATCGAGTGGGACGGAGACCCTAATCAGATCCCGACAAGGGATAAAAGATATATCTGGGTAGATACGACCGCACGTTGGAAAATATCGGACGCTCTGAAGTTTTTGCAGTCGGTAGGAAGCGAAAGAGGCGCTCACGCGCGGCTTGACGATATCATAAATTCCGCGACAAGAGATACGATAACCAGTCACTTGCTTATAGAGGCGATCAGAGATACTAATCGCATTCTGGACTCCGAATCTATCGCTGATATCTTAGTTGTGTCTGCGGAAAAGCTGGAACGTATAAAAGTCGGCCGGGCCGGGTTGGAGTCGCAGATACTGGAAAGCGCGAGAAAACTCGCGCCACAATACGGGATAGATCTCTTAGACGTGCGAATTAAGCGGATAAACTATGTGGAAGATGTAAGAAGAAAAGTTTATGACAGAATGATCGCCGAGAGAAAACGCGCGGCTGAACAGTATCGTTCTGAAGGTAAGGGTAAAAGTGCTGAGATCAAGGGTCAGATGGAGAAAGAACTAAAACTCATTACTTCTGGGGCTTATCGGAAGGCGCAGGGAATTCGCGGAAAAGCGGACGCTGAAGCTATCGCGATATATGCCGAAGCCTATAATAGGGACCCGGACTTTTATTCTTTCATGAAGACATTGGAAACTTATCAGAGGACCGTAGATGGCAATACTACGATCATTCTTACAACAGATGGGGATTATTTCAAGTACTTGAAGGAGCTTAACTAGGGATATGAGTAGGCACAAGAAGGCCGACAAAAGTTGTAGTGCTAAACTTCAAAGCGTCTATGAGGATCTTAAAAACGCGTACAGGGAGCTAAAAGATTCGCATATTGAGATGGTATTCCGCATGGCGGTAATGGCCGAATATAGGGATCCGTCTACGGGGGCGCATCTTGTTCGACTGGCTGATTACAGTTCAATAATCGCCGAAGGTCTGGGTTTGCCTAAAAAGGAAGTGGAGATCGTAAGGTATGCCGCTCCTATGCATGACATCGGCAAAATAATGCTTCCCGATTCTGTTCTCAAGAAAAAGGGAGCGTTTAATCCCGAGGAAGAAGCGATAATGCGGAAGCATCCGGAGATAGGCGCGGATATCTTTAAAAACGCCAAATCAGCGTTAATGAAGGCCTGTGGTGTTGTCGCCCTTACGCATCATGAACGTTTTGACGGGACGGGTTATCCTAATGGGCTTAAAGGCGAGGATATCCCGCTGTATGGCCGGATCGTCGCGGTAGCGGATGTGTTTGATGCTCTGGTTTCACGACGGTCGTATAAAGACATATTTGATCTGGATAGATCAATATCGATTTTGATGGAGGGCGCGGGTAAGCATTTTGACCCCGCTGTTGTTATGTCCTTTATCCGGAAAAAAGAAAAGATATTGGAAATATTGCAAGCGAATAAAGATATTGAAAATTTCCTGGAGGATATGGGGATAACCGACGAAACGTTCTTGACGTAGGTTCCAGGTGTTAGGTGATAGTTTACAGGCGTTAAGTTTTAGGTGGTATGTTATAGGTGGTATGTCATAGGAGAGGAGCGCTCTCTTGCTGTCATCCTGAGCGAGGCCCGAAGGGCCGAGTCGAAGGATCTTTTAATAGGTGTTTTAGATTTCTCGATTTGCCTTCGGCTCACTCGAAATGACAGAGTTGCCTATTGCGACACAGTCAGAATGACAGGGGTGGGGCAAAACAAAGGAGGGCTGAAAATGGCAAAGAAGGTAAAAAAGCTTAAAAAAGTTCCTGCGTCACAAGTAAAGGTTTTTAAGATCACAAACCGCAAAGGTTACGCGGCTATTTGCAAAGACAATCTTACCGAAGCCGCGACACGTGCTCAAGTGCTGGACAGGATGGATAAAGCTCTCAAACGTACGGGTTATACCTTAGTCTGAAAAAAATTTACTATGATTATTTCTATCGCGGCATTTTTTGTCGTAATTGTTGTTCATGAGGTCGCGCACGGATATGTCGCGTATTGTCTGGGAGACCCCACAGCTAAGGACGCGGGGAGGCTTACGCTCAACCCTGTGGCACATATTGATCCTGTGGGAACGCTGCTCTTGCCGGCACTGCTCATTATGTCGCATTCTCCCGTAGTTTTCGGTTGGGCAAAGCCGGTCCCTGTAAATCCACATAATTTTCGCGACCCCAGAAGGGGGATGCTGCTTACCAGCTTAGCCGGTCCGGCAGCTAATTTTATTCTGGCGGTTATTTTCTCTATTATTTTTAAACTGGGGCTATTTCCGCAGTACTCGGTCCTTTGGGCCTTTTTGCTCATGGGGATATTGATCAGTCTCGTTCTGGGGATATTCAATCTGATACCCATCCCTCCGCTTGATGGGTCTCAGATCCTCTTCGCGCTCCTGCCCCAAAAAAAATTAAAGATTTTTTGTGGCTTCAAAAATATGGATTTATTATTCTTGTCGGGCTTTTGTATCTGGGTCTTCTTGATAGAATAATTCTCCCCGCGGTGAGGATGTTGACAAAGCTACTTGTGGGCTTACGCCAGGTAAGGGCACGGCACGCCGTGTCTCTGCAAATTTGAGAAAGGAAAATAATGGATGATACTGTAATCGGGATTATAGGCATGATCGCGGGGGTATGCACCACGTCATCGTTTATTCCGCAAATCATCAAGATCATTAGATCAAAACACGCTAGGGATATATCGCTGTGCATGTATATCGTCCTTACAGCCGGTATTTTTCTTTGGATCGTTTACGGTGTGTTTCTTGAGGCGCTTCCTGTGGTAGTGGCGAATGTTATCGCGTTTTCGTTGTGTTTATTTGTAATATTTATGAAGATAAAATACAGGGACAAAGATTGAGGCATGAAAATACTCGTCACCGGCGCGACTGGATTTATCGGAGGGCATCTCGCCCGACGTCTCGCGTCAAAAGGGAATGATGTGGTGTGTCTGGTCAGAAAAACCGGCAACATTTCCAGCCTGAAGGATATTGACGGCATAACGCTTGTGACCTGTGATATCCTTGATTACGCGGGGCTTTTAGAAATTTTTGATCGGGTTTCTCCTGAAGCCGTTGTGCATTCCGCCGCGCTGGTTATGTCGCGTGACAGACAAAAACTCTATGAAGCCAATGGAGAGGGAACCGCCAATATCTGCAAAGCCTGTTGGTTCTCCGGTGTCGATAGGCTTGTTTATGTAAGTTCTGTCGCGGTGGTTAGCGGGAATGATGTTTCGCCCGTGACGGATGAGTTGCCATATAAGGCAACAAATGAATACGGCGATTCAAAGATAGAGGCGGAAAGAGTAGTTTTGAGTTTTCGTAAGGAAGGTCTTAAATCAGTGATAATACGTCCTTGTGTAGTTGTAGGAGAAGGGGAGACGCACGCGTTGGGCAAGATACTAGCGCATGTCGCGAAGCGGCATATTCCGCTGCCCGATATGCCTGAGGCAGAGGCGAAACTGCAACTGGTATATGTCGGCAATGTCGCTCAAATTATCGAGCTTGCGCTTGAGAAAGAAGAAGCGACCGAAGGCACGTTCACGGTTGCCGACAAAGAGATCATCACTATGAAAAAGTTTCTTGAAATATTATATGAAGAGGTCGGCGGAGGGGAACCTCCTGTTGTGCCAAAGTGGATAGTAAAATTGCTGATGGTTATCCCATATTTTGATAAGAAGATGGAACATTTGTTTAAAGATAGAACCTACGATATATCGCGTGCGGAGAACCTTCTGGGATATAGTCCTGAAGTTTCAACAGAGGAGGGGCTTCGCCGTGCGGCGAGAGAGTGGTTATGTCGAAAATTGAAATAAATATTCTAGGAACAACTGCCGGCGCGCCTACAAAAGAAAGGGCACACGCGACGATACATTTGGTTTATGATGACGCGAATAGATTTTGTTGTCTTTTTGACTGCGGAGAAAACGCGCAAAGGCAGCTTATGTTGGCAGGCCTTAGCATAATGAAACTGAACGATATTTTTATCACACATTGGCATGGGGATCATTGTTTAGGCCTCGGGGGGCTCAAAGATACTTTGGCTTTTGAGGGAAGAGAACATCCGATAACCATATTTTCGCCGGAGCCTCGAAGGGCAAAGAAAAGTCTAGGCTTTACACATTCAGCGCACAAGTTCAAGGTCATTTCCCGGCGTGTACCCGCTAAAGGGAAAAAGATCAAGACTCTTTTAAAGAATAAACGTTTTGATATAGTTTCTATCCCGGTCGAACATGGTGTACCTGCTGTGGCATACGCTCTTATGGAAAAAGATAAGAGTTTTATTGATAAGGAAAAGGCTCGAAAAGTGGGTTTGCCGGAGGAGCATGAAGTTTACCGTGAATTAAAAGAGAGAGGAAAGGCCATTCATAACGGCAAAGAGATCTTCTTTGATGATATTGCATCGACAGAAAAGGGCAAAAAAATTGTTTATTCCGGTGATACGGAAATTTGTGACAGTATTAAAGAACTAGCGAAGTGCGCTGATCTATTGATCCAGGATTGCACATATTTCACTGAAAACCCGGGCGAAAAAAATATAAGCACGCTTCTTTGCCGGAGGCGCTTGAATTGATAGCCGAATCTGGGGTTAAAAGGGCGATACTTACGCATATAAGCCGGAGGTATCCAGATGCAGAGGCTTTAAAAAAGCTAATTGAGAAGTATGAAAATATTGAGCTTGCTGAGGACTTTATGAAGGTGGTTATATGAGGGTTCATATAAAAAAAGGAGGGAGTGTTGCCTCCCTTTTATGTATAGTGCTTTCGCTAGTCACGCTTTGTGTCAGAGGGCACTCCCTTTACTCCTTTTACATGTAAAGTATGCCATATCCGGTTAAGAAAAACAAGGGCTAGATGTATTATCGTTAGGAATATTCAATATGAAGATACTTTTACATATTTGTTGCGGGATATGCGCGTCCTCTGTTGTTGAGAAATTGATGTCGGAAGGACATGTGGTGACGGGATATTTTTATAATGCTAACATACATCCTTCTGATGAACACAAGAAACGATTGGACGCGGCAAAAAAGGTTGCCGAAGAATGGAATATTGATCTGATTGAAGGGCCGTATGACAGGGAAAGATGGTTTGAGCTAGTTAAGGGGTACCAAAACGATCCCGAAGGCGGACGGCGCTGCGAGATATGTTTTCGGATGAGACTTGAAAGTACGTTCGATGAAATGAAAAATGGAATGTTTGACGCGTTCGCGACAACACTAAGCGTTAGTCCTCACAAGGATGTTACCGCGGTCAATAGCGTCGGGAGAGAGATAGGCGGCGAAAAATTCATTCTCGCGGATTTTAAAAAGAACGGTGGATTTCAGAGAGCGAATGAATTGTCAAAAGAATGGAGCCTTTACAGGCAGTACTATTGCGGATGTATTTATAGTCTGGAGGAAAGTTATAAAAGAAGGGCATAGTTCATAGAACTGTTGTCATGTTCGTCATTCAGACTGTGTCATAATGTAGGGGCTTGATTTATCAAGCCCGTTATATCGGGTTCAATTGATCGAACCCTCCATAATACATTGTATGCGGCCATCCGCAAAACGAATTACGACACAGCTGGATTGAGAGTAAGGAGAGAGGCGATTGGCACGGCAATCTCAGGACATTAACAATGAAAAATAAAAAATTACCAGCGCCTTTTTTGAAGAAGGTCAGGGATACAATTAAATATTATGACATGTTGCGAAAGGGCGACAAAGTGCTTGTCGCGGTCTCCGGTGGGGCTGACTCTGTCTGTATGATAGCGGCATTGACGGCTTTGAAAAAACATGTTGGGATAGATATTGTCGTCGCGAACATGGATCATGGTATTAGGGGGAAAGAATCGGAGAAGGATTCAGAGTTTGTTAAAGACCTCGCGGAAAGCGCAGGCATTAAATGTGTCCGCAAAAAGGTTAAGATCCGGGCGCAAAAAGGTAAAAGATCGCTTGAAGAGGTCGCGAGAGAGAAGAGATATGATTTTCTTCTTTCGGAGGCACTCAAAAATAAATGTAACGTTATCTCTACCGGTCACAACATGGATGACCAGGCCGAGACGATGGTAATGAGGTTGATGTTGGGTTCCTCGTTCTCTGGTCTCACGGGTATCCCGCCCGTTAGGGAAGAGAAAGGTGTGAAGATAATCAGGCCTTTGATCCGTGTCGCGAAAAAAGATATTCGTAAAGCTCTGAAGGGGGCCGGATGGAAGTATGTTGAGGATAGCACAAACACTGATACTAACATCTTGCGGAATAAAGTACGGCTCCACATTATCCCGACACTCGAGAAACATAACCCGCGCCTTAAACGTTCAATGGTAAACCTGTCGGATGCTCTGCGTGAGGATTATCAGTTTATTCGTGAGAAAAAAAAATGTGTTCTTAAGGGTTGCGAAAAATGCCGCGGATCCATAAAACTCAGTGATATGCTTTTGCAGCCAAAAGCGTTGCGGAAGGAAATATTCAAGAAGCTGTTTGAAAAGGCCGGCGGCAACGTTAAGAAACTTACGTACAGGCATTGGATGGATATGGATCTTTTGTTACGTTCGGGGGACGCGGGCGCGGCGCTTGATCTGCCAGGAAAAGTACGGGTCCTCCGCCGGAAAAATGAGATTGTTTTTAAACATGCGGATTAATTGGGGACAGCCCAAGCGAGCGGGTGGACTGTCCCCAATTAATCGTAGAGGTTCGATTTATCGAACCCGATATAAAAAAACAGCGTTTTGCGTGAGTCTGATCTTACTAAAAAAAATGAGGTCAATAGTAAAATGATGGGATAGTGTAACATATTGTGGGCACTTTCGAAGTGTCATCCTGAGCGAGGGCGAAGCCCGAGTCGAAGGATCTGGCATAAGGTCTTTGAAAAAATAAAAAAATGGCATACCCTAATGGTTGTTATTGTTGAAGTAAGAACC
>JAJRVD010000018.1 GCA_024277375.1 Candidatus Omnitrophota bacterium
GGCCTTAATAATCAACCGTGGAAATTTATGCTTATTAAAAATGCGAAGAAAAAGAATGGACTAAGCGCTTTTACTAAATATGGATCACTGATTAAGTCGGCTACGGTCGTTATTTGTGTGTTTCTGGACAAAGAAGTCTCCTATGACCGGGATAAAGACATAATGGCGGTTGGAGCCTGCATTCAGAATATGCTTCTTGAAGCACATGGATTAGGGCTTGGGGCATGCTGGTTGGGCGAAATATTGAACAAAAAGGACGAAGTAGCCGGGTATTTGGGGTCTTCTGAGGAGCACGAACTTATGGCGATTATAACGCTAGGGTACCCAGAGGAGACGGCAAAGAGCAACCGGAAAAGCCTTGTAAGCCTTTTGTTGAAATAGGCTTATGGTAGTATAGTAAACCCCCGATCCCATACCGGGTTTGGAGCAAACCCGGTTTGGAGCAAACCCGGTATGGGATCGGGGGTTTATGTTTCCGGGGGTTAGGAATCATACAAAAGCTCGCCATCTTTTTCTTGATTTAACAGTCACGCAGGTGTTATAATGTAACTCTGGGAGGGGATACAGCTAGGCGCTTGAGAGCTGTGAAAGGATGCCGGGATGAGGGCATTTTGTAACAGACAGAGAGGCGTGGTGAAAGTTGTAGCCACAACATTAGCGATGCTGCTAATACTGAATAGTATCGCATGGGCTAACCCTAAATTTAATCCAACCACAAATACAAACCTTCAGGTTCCAAATTTTCTTCAAAATCCTTCGGTTGAGCAACTTATTGAGACCGCGGTAGTACTTTCTTTCAAATCTTTTTTAATTCCGGACAAACCGCAAGAAATACATGTGTATCCTCACATAAAAGATACATGTGTGGATCTTTATTTTGACAAAAAATATCGCGAGGAAAATAATTGGGTTATTCCTTGTCGCGTTGGCACGGTAATTAAAAAAGCGATAGTCGGTCTTAATGGTGAGTTCATTGGGGTAAGAGACTGTCGCGTCCCCGAAAGCCCTCCTGAAATATCCGCTGCTGAAAAAGTTTCTAAAACAAAACTTTCAATTTTCAAAAATCCACCTGGTATAACGAAAGTAGAAGTTATAACAGGGCTATCACTGATAGTTGTTTTAAGTCTTGTCGCGACAACATACATCGCGGAACTTCTGAGAGTTTATTCTATTGCTGTTTCATTTTTCGAACTTGCTGCTCCAATTACCGCGATCGTTTCCATTGTTGTCGCGGCAAGCTTTATGATCATTTCCCGTATATATGAATGTGGAGGTTCATATTGCACGAAAAAACAGGCTATCGCTGATCCGGGACTTGAAGATAAGATGGGTCAAGGGAGAGTGAGAGGGCTTAGTCCTAAAGCGGAGCATGTCGAACAAATAGAAGTTAACAATAAGAAAAAAATACCATTAAAGACAAGTTACGGAGAATTGAATGTTGGTAACCCTCTGAGCCATGTATGGTATGGTCTTATAACTAGGACTGAGGTATAAGAGGAAGCGGAGAGAACAGGTAAAAAGAGTGATAAGATATTATACGCGCAACAAGTTGGATTAAAGCCCACATTTATGGGGGTCGCCGGCGATAAAGATGAAGATGGCGAAACTTCACAGCTGGTAAGAGAGCTTATGAAAGAATTAATATTTTCGGCTGTATTCTGGAAACAGTCTACCCGGGAAGACATATTATTCATTCTGAAAACAAAAAACGTGAGGGATGGCGGAAGCATAAAACAAAAAACGTTCATCAAGGCATATGCGGGTAGAAGGGGTAAGTTTAATAACAATTTAACCCAAAAAGCACAAGAATTTTTAGACAACAAGATCCTAAACAGTACAGATGGTAATTTGCGGCGAATAGAGTACAACCGAAACCTCAAAGCATATGCTTTAAGGCAGGCTAGGGATATACCATTTTTCGAAGAAGAGCTTAAGGCTTTTCATGAGAAACATAGGTTTGATGATGAATATATGGGACAGATAAAGGAAGGGTTTGCCTCGGAAAAAGAGCTTACGAAATTTAATAGCATCAATAATACAGAACATCCATATTCGTTTGCTTCAAGAATTTTCGGGTCTAGTTCAGGTTCGAGCGGCAAAAAAATGGTCGCTGTAGGTGGACAACTACAGCCCAAAGAAGCAAAGATGTTGTTGAAGGAATTGACTAAGTCAAAAGAACATAGACACGCGCTCAGGGAGCTGGGACATGTATTTATACAGATCGAACGCAAGCGTATCATTATTAAGTCAGAATGCATAAACGCGGAAGAAAGACTGAAAATAATGAAGTTCGTGAAGGATTTCAGTACTATAATTACTCTCTCCGATCTTCATATCGCGGGTAATGGAGGCGCAGACAATTTTGGCAAAGAAAAGGAAAAGCATTTGGTCAGGCTTCTTGATCGGGCTATTAAATTGCGATGCCGCGTGGTGATCAATGGTGATCTTTTTGAGCTTTGGCAGCAGAGATATGGGAACATAAAAATAGCGTATCCGTTAATTTTTGAGAAGCTGCGCAAGGTAAGACGTCTTATTGTCGTGGCGGGGAATCATGACTAAAACCTTTTAAAAAATGTTATTAACAGACGAAGAGAGGTAACTTTAACTATAGCCAAACGGAATAAGGTGGTAGAGCCCGACAAAAAAACCCGTTTACTGGAAAAGATCATTAATATGGATCCGGAGTTTAAGAACTCAATAAAGAAGCTGTCGGATCAAATTACAAACTTAAACCATGATTCAAATCAAAAAAAAGCAAAGATTGGAAAGAACGGAGACTATATCAGGGGAGAAGGGATAGAGTTGAACAAGAGATTGATGATAAGCCGAAGAAAAAGAACGCAAATTAAAAAAAGAAAAGCGTTGCTTGTTTTGAGTCGAGGGTTCAAAGAAGAGGGTATTGCGCTGGATCGCCAGATGTTTCGCAATGAAGAGACAGGAAGGAAAGAAAAGAGCCTGATTTTTTATGTTGATGAGAGTATTTTGGATATAGTTAAAAAGGAAAGAAGAAGATTATTGAAAATAGGGAGAGCTTCCTCTAGGTACTATGTGTTGGATGCTGAAGCAGAGAGGGTAGCGCTTAAAAAAGCAAGTACACATTTGCATAAAATGATAAAGGATATACAGGAGAATTTAAATGAAAAAGTTCAGGAAGACCTGGGGTCCCATGTAGAGATAGCGGAAAGATATTTAGATCCATACCGTAGATATTATTTTGAGCATGGACATTTTGGTGATCCGGCTAATTATCAAAGCAGGCTCGGAAGAATTATTGCTTGGACAGTGGGGCAGCTCGAGAAAAGATTAAATTGGAAAAGAGCTGAATACGACTTAGATCAAAGAGCTTTGAAGGCCGTTGTGGGTATCATTGGTTATGTTGTTCCAAAAATAGCGATAATGGACACAAAAAAACAGATAGAACGTATGATCCCCTTAGGAAGAAGACTTAGATGGTATCTCCAGGAGAGAGGTCTAAGCGGTGATGGGTTTAAAATTTTCATTGGCCACACTCATTCAGCTGTGCCGATAGGGGCGGGACCCATAAACCGGTTTTTAAACCACTTTAACCAAATCTGGTATGGTAATAGCGGCACATGGACTTCAAGCGCGGAGAAGATATTGAAAAATGGAGATGTAGAAGAAAAAAGAGAAGATTGGTTTGAGATCGATTGGAAAGAGACCATAAAATTAAAAAATGGAGTTGATGATCTTGATGAGCAAGAGGCTGCAAAGAACAAGAGCGAACCTTCAATAAAGAAGGTAAAGGAGGGCTCCGAACCCGATATCGCGGAATTATACGAAGGGATATTAAAGAATATTACCGATCCGGATGAATTGCAGTTGTGTCTTTTGGAAGAAGTCTTATCGTTGATGTATACAAAGAATGTTAAGTTGGTGTTCGATCAGGATATAGCGTTCTGTCGAACAGGTGACCCGCTACTCGCATTGAAACATTCCATAGAAAAGTTTAAAGGTAACAAAAAATATAAGAAGTTTTTGGAAAAATTAGAGTTTGTGATGGCTCCGAGGGGAGAGTTGAAAGCCTGTGTAAACAAATATGCCGGTCAGAAGAACACACAAGTATTCATGTTTGCCAGAACCGGGAAGAATGGGGGCCAGAGGATAGAAGTTGACAAGAAAATGGTTAGATCCGTTTATATCGAAGAAAACATGATACCGCAAGGATCTTATTATCCACTGGCGGAAATAGTCGCGATCACTTTGGCGCAGTATCTTGAGCCATCTATCATAAAAGATTCGGAAACACGTAGGCTTAAAACTGGGCTATTAGAGATTGTGCTGGAGGATTTGAATATCGAGTCGATAGTGAAAGACAATGGAACGTTAATATTTACGCTTATACCAAATGCCAGGGAATATCGAAGGGACGAACTGATAAAACGTTACGCCAGCCTTAAGCGGTTCTTGAGGGCGGCGTAGATATGTATTGACAAATTTCCAGGTATCTGTTAAAATAAACGATACCTGGGGAGGTATGGGTCATGCAGATGATGCAAGATAGACGGACGTATAGAAGAATATGCAATAATTTCCAGATCAAATATCCTGCCAGACAAAAGGATGACAGGGGATTGTTTACTACTGACTGGAAAGTTGTAACCGCATGCAATTTCAGTGCTGGCGGTGCGTTATTTGACTATCACAAAGAGACGAGGGAAGGCACATTTATAGACCTCAAGATACAGCTCCCCAACTCCAAATACCCCATAAAATGTGTGGGATATATAGTCCGCACGGAAGAATCTGATAGTAACCCACATCCTTGCCGAATAGCGGTATCATTTATGGGGATCGATGAATGGGAAAGAGAACGTGTAGATCGGATAGTCGAAGAACTCCTGGCAACAACCCTCGATTAATGCAATTTCACCCCACATCAGCGAATTTTTGTGTAATAGTTCAGTTCTCCGCAGAGAATCAGCTCTGCTCCCCTGTCATCTTGAGCGAGTGAGGAGTGAAACGACGAGCAAGTCGAAAGATCTTTTTAAGGTTATATTTTTTGCAAATCTGAAATAATGTGATACACTTCCGA
>JAJRVD010000019.1 GCA_024277375.1 Candidatus Omnitrophota bacterium
GATAGCGCCTTCTTCGATCGTGGGATTCAGGGATCAGTTAAAGCGGGAGGCTCTACCTGTATACAGGCAATTGATATCCGCGTTAAAACGCGGCAGGTTTATACACGCGGATGAGACCGGATGGCGCGTAGACGGTGATAACAGCTGGTTATGGAAATTTTCGAATAAACGGGTTGTTCGCCGATACCCAACGGGAACGGTCAGGCAGAAGAAAACCTAAAAACTATCGCGCTCATGATCGCAAGGAACAATAGTTACGGTTTGGATGTCAGGTACGGGGTTAATGGGGAGCAAGCGGGAGAAGCAGTAGATATCTTAAAAGGGGAATTGAAGGACATTCATGAATTCTCCGATGAAAAGATCGATACTGTTTTTGATCTGCATTCAGCAAGTGTCTCTGGCGATGATCTAATAGAGGTGTGGCTGATGGATATTGACGAGATATCTGAAGATGAAACCATTTTAGGGAAAAATGAATATATTGTCGCTCTTAAGGATGAATATGCGGTGCCCGGCATTGCCATCCCGAATTATTCCGCCGCCGCAACTATGGGGTTGTCTTTAGCTGCTTTACGGGTTGCCAAGGACAAAGCAAATCAGTGGCTGATCCGCCAGAAGGAGTACGAAATACTCAGAAGTGAAATATGTAATAAGTTTAAAGTGATATATCAGCGCCACGAAGTAACAGAAAATTACGAAAATTTTTCTGAAGAAGAACTAGAGCTTATGGTCACCGGCAAGTCCGGAACAAAACTTTATTACACATTACTTTACGCGTTACCGCCGTTGATAAAAGTAATGGAAGAGCTACATAAATACCACGAATTGATGCGAGAGGCGCTAAGGGCAGCGTAAAAATAGCTTGTGATGTTTTGTCGAGATAGAAGAGGGTGACGATGACTATGAGTGAACAACCGAGGGGCGGTTCTTGCTATCCTGTCTTCCGGCGAGTATACTTTGGAGAGTGGAGTTGTTTAAAGAAGAGATATATCTCAGGAATAAGGAGGAGTAGCTATGGGAGATAAAGGCAGGAAGGACAAGGATAAACACAACAAGCAAGCAGACAAAGTTAAAAACGCTAAAAACGAAGCGAAAAAGAAAAAACAAGAACATAAACATTAGTCTTCGTATGATCCATAGGAGAGTATTATGGAAAAAGCCCAGTCGGCAAGTATCGATATTAAGCATCTTGAGAAAGCCTATGCTGACTTGAAACATCATACGAGAATATATTGGCAAACGTGCATTGGCGCGGTTATTGTTGTAGTCTCCTCGGGGTTGTACTTTGACAATAGCATTCTCAGGGTGCTTGTGGCATCGGTGATCCTGGTAGTAGTGTGGATGTATATATTGGAAACTGTGATCGGGCCGCGTAAAGTTAAAGCAGTGTACGCTGCGATGAATAAAGAAGAACAACCCGGAGATGTTTTTGTCGCCCGTATTTTCAGCGCTCAAAAGGCTTGTAGAGAAGCAAGCGAAACTCTTAAGAAAGTGCGAGGCTAACCCCGCCTATTTTTCAAAGTGGATACTGTCGATATAAACGGGACCAGTATACTTCGCTTCGTTGGATTCTATTCTTATGGCTATTTTTTTTATACTTGATTTAATCTCGTCGGTCATCTTTAAAGTACCTTCCGTTGTGCGCCAATCGCTGTTGCCATAACGCAAATTACCCGAAACTTTAGTTGTACGGCCCGGGGTGACTTTGGTTGAGTTGTTCATTTCTATCCACGTGTGGTCTTTCCCGGAAGCGACAACAATTCGGGCACTGATGTTCCGCGGAGCTTTCTTGGATAGATACAAAGTGCACGTTATTGCTTTATACAGGGTCAGGTCAAAAAAACCTTCCGTTTCAACAATGCCGGCTTCCCATTTGTCGCCGGAGAAATTAACCATAAGTTTCAGGCCCAGCTCGCCCTTAGAGGTAAAATTTTTATCAAGAGCAAGTATCGGTGAAACATAATCGTCTTTGTGTTCGGACCAATTCGGGATATTCCAATTTTGAAGAGCTTGCTCGCAGTTGTAGATCATTTCCGATTGAGCGGCGGAGTGAAGAACCGGAAAAAATAAAACAAACAATAAGGCTGGGAGTGGAAACACACTTTTTTTCATTTTCTGATATCCTTTCTGATCCTTTGAAACGCGTTTTGTAAAATTACTATAGCGTAAGTAAATAAAAAATAAATTTGCTTGATAATACATGGTTAGAGTTTATTTTTCAAGCTTTATATTTCTACCCACCTCTCAGTTTTTTATTGAGATCACTTTATCTCCTCAAAACATAAATAAAGTTACACATTTGGAAGACTTAGGACTACAATAAAGAGAAAGAAGATATTGTCGGCAACCTGAGACGGGACACGAATGGGTAAAATTAATGATGGTAAGATCGGGTATTGGGAAGTCGCCGCTATAGGGGTTGGCGGGATGGTAGGTGGCGGGATCTTTGCCGTGCTTGGATTGGCTGTAGTGCTTACGGGCGGCGGCGCGCCGGTAGCGTTCGCGATAGCTGGCGCGGTTGCCGCGATCACGGCGTATTCTTACGCTAAGTTATCAGTAAGATTCCCGAATGAAGGTGGCACGGTCGAGTTTTTGAATCAGGCGTTTGGGACAGGCTGGGTGACGGGAAGTTTTAATGTTCTTCTCTGGGTAAGCTACCTTGTGATGCTTTCTCTGTATTCCGCCGCTTGTGGAAGTTATGGAGCGACCTTTTTCCCCGAAGGAACACAGGCCTTCTGGAAACATATTATCCTCAGCGGTACGATCATCATATTTACAGTTCTTAACGCTATGGGCGCCACCTTTGTGGGTAAGGCGGAGAAATATATTGTTGGTCTTAAACTCGTTATACTGGTTCTGGTCGCCGGTGTAGGGGTGTGGAGTATTAAATTTTCAAGTTTGGCGCCGTCAACGTGGGAGGCTCCTCTTTCTCTTGTAGCCGGCGGGATGATCATTTTTGTCGCATATGAAGGGTTTGAGTTGATAGCGAATACGGCGCGGGATGTAAGAGATCCTAAAAAAACTCTCCCTAAGGCGTATTACACATCAGTAGGGTTTGTTATAGCTTTGTATGTTGTGATCGCGGCGGTAACAGTCGGGAACCTGCCGCTTCCACAGATAGCGGTGGCTAAAGATTACGCTCTCGCGGCGGCGGCTAAACCGTTTTTAGGGCAATTTGGATTTGTTCTTATCGCGATCGCGGCTATACTGGCAACCTGTTCCGCTATTAACGCTACCTTGTATGGCTCCGCCCGGGTAAGTTATATTATCGCTAAGGACGGGGAATTACCGGAATCTTTAGACAGGAATGTATGGGGGAGGCCCATTGAAGGCTTGATCATTACGTGTATCGCTTCTTTGCTTATGGCGAATTTGTTGGACCTTAAAAGCATCTCTACGATGGGTAGCGCCGGATTTTTATTTATTTTTGCCGGCGTGAACGCTTCAAACGCTATCCTGTATAAGGAAACCGGAGCTAAAAGGTGGCTCGCCATATCTGGAGCTATAGTTTGTTTGGGCGCGCTTGGGGCATTGGTTCGCCAGACGGCGATCTCAACGCCGGAAAACATATGGGTGCTGGTGGCTATGGTTGGCATTTCGATCGGTATCGAAGTTGTTTACCGGGCGACCACGGGAAGAAAGATACGGGTGTCAGGAAAAAAGTTGTGTTCAGAGAGATAGCAGCGCGAAGGGGGTTCTTGCGGGAGGGCCGGATGTTTATCAAGATGGCATTACATGGACTTCTGCAAAACGCTGTTTTTTTTATCAGACTGTGTCATAATGTAGGGGCTTGATTCATCAAGCCCGTTATGTCGGGTTCGATAAATCGAACCCCTACAATATGTTGTATGCGGTCATCCGCGAAACAAATTACGACACAGTCTGAATGACGAAAGTTTCATTTTGCAGAACCCTATGGCATTACAAAAAAAGGAGATGTGATAATATGGTAAATATCATGCAGGAAACCAAAAAATGGTTTACCGGAGCGGGAATCATGTTGATAGTGCTCGGCGGGGTGTCTATTGTAGTGCCGGTGGTTGCTTCTGTCGCGCTCGAGTTGTTTTTCGGGTGGATCTTTGTAGCTTGCGGGATCGTGACGATCATCCATTCGTTTCGGGCTTTAATTTCCGGAAAATGTATTCTGCGGCTTCTTAGCGGGATACTTTATTTCGCGGTTGGTATCATGCTCCTGGCTCATCCGATGCAGGGGGTACTTACACTCACGCTACTTTTGGGCATTCTCTTTGTGTTTGAAGGAATAATGAAGGTTGCTGTCTCTGTGCAGCTTCGGCCAATGAAGAACTGGGGTTGGATGCTTGTTAGCGGCATAGCGGCGCTTATGCTTGCGGTTGTTATTTTTTCAGGATACCCGGGTAATGTGGCGTGGGTACTCGGCTTGCTTATAGGGATAAACCTGTTGTTCAGCGGATGGACAATGTTAATGTTATCAGCCGTTCAGGGCGAACGGTCATAAATCAAGGAGGATTCATGGGTATACAAAAAATTCATCACGAACATACGAGTGTTTTTGGTTTCGAGATCACAGGCAAGCTTACCGTCGGGGAGATCGAAGGGTTCCTGCCGGAGCTGGAACAAGCTACAGGCGCGGCAAACGGAAAGTTGAGACTTCTGGTCGATGTCACTAAAATGGACGGGGCGAACGTTAAGTCAGAATGGGAGATCTTTGAGTTCATGAAGCATCATATAAAAGATATTCAGCTCATCGCTATTGTTGGCGCTCATTCATGGACAAAAGTTATGAGTGAAGTTCTTGCTGAATCGATCTTCGTTGAAGCGCCGACAGTGTATTTTAAGCCGGGAGAGATAGAGCATGCCTGGCAGTGGTTAACTAAAGCATCCGCGCCAAGGCATGAAAGGGTGATCAGGTACATTGATAGTGACAAGGGGCTATTTACCAAGTACGGTTCGCCTAATTACATATGAAAAAGATACCTGAGATATACATTGAGGAGTACACGTGGAAGCAGGTCGAGTTCGTTAAGAATAGAACTCGGCTCGCGGCAATACTGTTTGTTCTGACCTTCTTCGCGGGGAGTATAGCAGGTACTTTCGTTTTGCACAGTAAGATCACGCCTGAAGTGTGGGTAATATGGGGTGGGTCGCTGGTTACATGCGCTATCGCGCTTACGCTAAACACAAAAACACATTCAATCGGTGGAGCGAGAGCATCCGCCGCGGCCATTATGACGTTGATCGTTGGTGAAATGCTGTGGTATCAAATGGCTACAGCTACCGCGCCGTTTGATGTGAGTCTTCTATTCGTGCTGATGTTTTTCGGGTTTTCGCTTATTTTTTTGTGGTCCTCCGGGGGGTTGGTTGGCGTACTTTTGCTGCATATGGCTGCGTATATAATTTTTCTTACGAAGACCCCTGTATATGTTTACAAAGATACCGTTGTTGAAACAGAAGTAGCCGATTATGTTTCGGGGATAATCACAATGTGTACCGCGTTCTGGGTGTGTTATATCGTTAGCAAGCGGGCGCGTGAAAGAGAAATTGAAAATTTTGTTCTTCTTAAGGAGAATGAAAGCAAGAACAAAGAGATGAGGAAAGAACTGGAGATGGCAACCGTAGTGCATAACAGGTTAGTGCCAAAATCTATCAACGCGGACCTCGCGGATATAGCTGTTACATACCTGCCGATGTATTACATCGGAGGAGATTACACTAAATTTCATTTTATTGATAAGGATCGGTTGATCTTTATCATATGTGATGTTACGGGGCATGGAGTTCCGGCGGCACTTCTGGTTAACGCGTTTCATAGTGAATTTGAAAGAATAGCCGCCGAGGGGAAAGAACCGGGGGTTCTATTGAAGGAAGCGGAGAGCGTTATAGCGGAAGATTTTGATGGGATCAGCATGTATCTTACCGCGTTTTGTGGTCTTTTAGATTATAAGGAAAAGAAGTTCATGTATTCAAATTACGGACATCCTCCGCAATACATGTACCATGTCGCGGATTCCAGCCTGAAAAGCGCGCCTTCTCAAACTACTTTTTTAGGGTTAAACGCGAAGGATGATAAAATATATCAAAGTGAAATGCCTTTTGATGACGGCGACAGGATCTTTCTTTACACAGATGGGGTTACAGAGGCAAAAGATGAGACAGGCGAAGAATTCGGATATGAACGTCTTAAAGCTTTTATAAGGGCTAATCATGACATGCCGGTTGAATTATTCAATAAGAAGTTAACAGCCGAACTCAATTCCTTTACGACAACGGTTGGCAAATTTGAAGATGATGTTTTGATGCTGAGCATTCAGGTTAAATGATCGGATAAAAATATGACATTATTAAGTATAGACCAGGAGAAATGCATAAAATGCGGAATTTGCGCTGAAGTATGTCCAAGGGGTATTATCGCTTTTAAAAAAAATAGTTTTCCCGGGGGAAGCGATGGTGCCGAAAAAGTATGCATTAATTGCGGACATTGTTTAACGGTCTGTTCGGAGGCAGCTTTAGAGCTTGAGAGAATGGTAGTTTTGGAATGTGATGAGATAGAGGAAGGACTTAATGTGACGGCTGAAGAAGTTACGCAGTTTGTAAAGTCTCGAAGGTCTATTTGCGCGTACAAAGAGAAAAGCGTAGATAAAGATATTATTGAGAAAGTGATCGATGCGGCCAGATACGCGCCAACGGGCATGAATTCGCAACCGGTACATTGGAAAGTTATATACGCTAAAGATAAGGTTGTTGAACTGAAAGACCTGGTTGTCGAATGGATGAAGGGTCTGGTCAGGGCGGATGACCCCATGGCCATAAATTATAATTTCGCGGCAATTGCCGCGGTGTGCACAAAAGGTAAAGATATGATACTCCGTGGCGCGCCGCATGTTGTTGTTACACATGCCTTAAAAGGTGATCCCACCGCAGGAGGGGCGTGTACGATAGCGGTTTCGACGTTGGATCTTGTCTGTCACGGATATGGCCTGGGAACTTGCTGGGCCGGGTTTCTTGATATAGCTATAGCGAGACATCCTAAATTGAAAGAGGCATTAGAACTGCCTGAGGGGCACGTTAGTTGCGGGTCAATGATGATAGGTTATCCGAAATACAAATATAAGAGAATTCCCACAAGAAAGGAACCAAATATTTCCTGGGTGTAAGGTGTATGCCGTAATTTGATAAGGGGTTCGATAAATCGAACCCCTACGGATATTGAAATGACATAGGGAATTGGTGAAGCAATGCAGGGCCCGAACAAGATAATGTAGGGGCTTGATTTATCAAGCCCGAAAAAACCATTTTGGCGGAGAAACTACTATGAACACGTTATAAGGAGCGAGAAGGCTCTGACAAGAATTCGCGAATACATTGAAAACAATCTTCCAGCGGAGCAGATAGACTTTGAACAGTTTTATGATGGATGATATTTGTGTCAGGTTCGATAAATCGAACCCCTACGGAGAGAGGAGGTAGATATGAAAAAAGTATTAATGGCTGTGTGTGTGGTAGCGATTATTGGTGGATGTCTCGTAGGCTGTAAGGGGTCGGACCATCCGACATCGGACCACCCGAAGTCAGACCACCCGACATCCGATCATCCGGGTTGATAGTAATTATTGGGATCCAAGTAAAAACGAAAGGTATGTTATGGTCCGGAAAGCAATAATATCCGCGGGGATAGTGGTTTGCCTGGTTTCGGTGGGTTACGCTAATGATAGTAAAATTACCGTAGTGCCAAATGTGGTTACCGCGGATATTCAGGCGGGCATCGAGAAGTACATCGAGGATGAAAGCGCGCGCGGAGGAGGTTATTTCAAGTTTTCCTCAGACGGGAGAGAATATCTCTTTAAATTGGTTCGTGTCCATACTGAATATCTCGCAAACCTGGGACCACGTCGACATTTCGCGTGTATAGACCTGGTCAATACCGACGGTGATGTATATGACGTTGATTTTTTTCTTTCCGGCGATCCGGGCAACATGACTGTAACCGAGACTACGCTTCACAAGCTTAATGGTATTCCTTTCTACGCGTGGAAAAAAAATTGGAAAAGTGTGTGGAAACGAGTTCCCATGAAGGGCGCGCCCGCGGATCTTCTGGGTGTAATAAGAGGCCGGGACGAGTTTGAATTTCTGTACAGGGTGAAGCTCCCGGAGATAACTGATACTGCCAACATGTGGCTTCCCCTGCCGGAAACGGACGCGTTCCAGAATGTTGAGATAAAAAGTATCACGGCGCCTAAAAAATACCGCATACTGGAAGAGTCCGAACATGGCAATAAGATCTTTTTCTTTGAGCTTGGCCCGGAGGACAGTGGGAAGACTGTTGAGATCCTCTATAAGGTACAGCGTTTGGAAAAAGCGGCATATGTTCCCGATACGGACGATCGGAAAAGGAGTCTTGAAGCAGATCGTCTTGTTCCGGCCGATGACAATTTTAAGAACATAGCGGATGAAGTGGTAGAGGGTCAAAAAGGGGACCTTGTGCGTGCTCGCGCTCTGTATGACCATGTTATCGACCGTATGCGTTACATGAAATATGGAGAGGGCTGGGGCAAAGGTGACGCTGTTTACGCATGTGACGTGCGTACGGGAAACTGTACCGATTATCACGCTTATTTTATTTCGCTTGCAAGAGCTGTAGGGATCCCGGCGCGTTTTGCTATCGGCGCGGCGATTCCTTCATCGCGGAATGACGGAGGCGTCGATGGTTATCACTGTTGGGTCGAGTTTTATGCTGAAGGGAAATGGTGGCCCGTCGACATCTCCGAGGCAGATAAGTATACGAGCCTCTCGACCTATTATTTTGGGCATCATCCGGCAAACCGTTTTGAATTCAGCCGTGGCCGCGATCTTGTGGTTGAGCCAGGTCCTAAAGCAGGGCCGATTAACTTTCTTGCTTATCCGATACTGGAAATAGGCGGAATTCCGGTAAAAGCGAAAACCGAATTTTTATTCACTCGAACGTAGGGTTTATATGAAAGGAAAACTATGAGTCAGGATGTCGGCGGGGATATGGGTGTTTATATATATTGCATAAAAGAGGATTACGCTAGAAAGACCGCCATAAGAGGCCGTGAGTTCAGCAATGAGTGGTTTGCTTTGGATAAGGACGGGACGGTAACGATAAAAGGATCCAATAAGAATGGGTACTCCTGGGACGGGTGCAGTCCTAAAAAGAAGTTTTTGGACATATATGTAGGTACACCTGAAGCCGTTCTTAACTTTACAACGGGGAAGACTAAGACATATTACGCATCTTTGATACACGACGTGTTTTATCAGTTTAGTAAGGACGTAAAATCATTTATAAGCCGTAAAGAAGTGGATAAAGAGTTTTGCAATATTCTTAAAGCTGACGGGTTTAGAGCGGCAAAAATATATTACGGGGTTGTACGTTCCCTGGGGTGGTTGTTCTGGTGATGAAAGAACCTAAAAATTACGCTTATTGGCGGAGTATTATAGACGATGGCGATAAAGCCGCGGAGTTTATGGTGCGCGGAAGCGATCGCCAGAAAAAAGAACTGAAAAAAGTCTTCAAGTACATGGAGAGCCAGAAGAAAGCAGGTCAAGGAGACCTTTTTAGCGAGGAATAAAGACTTGTGCAAAATGGAATTCTCGTCATTCAGGCTGTACCGTAATTTGTTTCGCGAATGGACGCATACAACATATTGTAGGGGTTCGATTTATCGAACCCGATATAACGGGCTTGATGAATCAAGCCCCTACATTAGGACACAGTCTGATTGAAAAAACAGCGTTTTGCAGAAGTCTATGAATGTGTTATGTTACTTGTTTATTTTTGTGATCTTCGCGCCTTCGAGGGTGAGGTTGTACATCAGGCCCTTCTGGTCGAAAACGAAAGCAATAATAGGTTTGTCGGTGCTTGTTGTATCTATAGAACCGTCCGCTCCTACCGCGATAACAGCAACGGAAGCGTCGGCACCTATTTCCCAGCCGGAACTGTTTAGAAATTGATCAAGAGCGCTTTGTTTCATGAAGGCCAGAATAATGGTTTTTTTCTGAGCGCCTATCTGAAAGCCAAACGATGCCGCGACAGTATTGTAATAACCCTCAGTTTTGCCGTCTACTAGGAGGGCGCCTTCACCAAATTCACCGCCAATGCCGAATCCGGCTTTGACAACGCGAGGGAAAACCAATAACCCCTTTGCGCTCGTTATAATGCCGGCTGAACCTTTTGTGTCTTCAAAAAGTTTAATAGAACGCTTTACTCTGGCGTCGAGAGCTGATGCCGATTCAGCCGCCGCGTCCGAGACGAGCCCCAAGCCGATAAAACCTACTACAAGTATAGTTACTAAAAAGATCTTTTTCAGCATTTTACACCTCCGTTTGTTTGATGTGTCTAGAGCTATTTTAGGGCTCTGTGGTATAATTGTCAAGTTAAAATAGGGACAGACACTATTTTATTGACATGAAACGCCCTCATAGGTAGAATAAGAGCATGCCCAGAACAGCCAGAATAGTAATCCCGAAATATCCATATCATGTAACACAACGCGGTAATTATCAGCAGGACATATTTCAGGATAAAGAAGATCAGGTCAAGTATCTATCATGGATAGCCGAATACAGCAAAAAGTATCATATGCCGGTATACGCGTACTGTCTGATGAATAATCATATTCATTTCATTTGCGTTCCATTGAGAAAAGATAGTTTAGCGAAGGTGTTTTCCGCGGTACATATGAGGTATTCCCAGTACTTCAATAAGAAATTAAAAGCTAAAGGACATTTATGGCAGGGAAGGTTTTATTCATGTATTTTGGAGCATGGACACTTATACGCGGCGGTGAGGTATGTCGAGAGAAATCCTGTGAGAGCTGCTTTGGTTAAGAAAGCGTGGAAATGGGAGTGGTCTAGCGCCGCGTTTCATGTTGGAGAAGAAAAAAATAGCAAAGTAGAGCTTGCGGATATATCGGAGATAATTGAACTTGAAAACATAAATTGGAAAGAGTACTTGGGTGAGAAAGAAGATCCGCGCGAAATAGATGCAATAAGAAAATGTACTATGCTTGGCCGGCCGTGGGGAGGGAAAGAATTTGTCGAGGGGCTATCAAAAATACTCGGAATAAGCTTGGAGACCAGAAAGAGGGGAAGGCCTCCGAAGAATAAATAGTGTCTGTCCCTATTTATCTGGAAGAAGCATGCCGTGGTGGAGAAAAACAGTGTGAATGCAGGCGAGATGAAAGTAGGAAAGAGATGAATATTCATGATGAAAATTTATTGTTGCATGCCAAGTATAATGTTACGGCATGGTTCTATGATATTTTAGATCTCCCCTGGGAATTGCAGTATAGAAAGTGGCGACCTGCTTTGTTGGGGGATGTGCGTGGAGCGGTACTTGAAGCCGGAGTAGGTACCGGACGGAATCTAAAATATTACCATCATAGTGTAGATCTTACGGGGATCGATCTTTCGAGCGCGATGCTGGATAAAGCGTCAAAGAGAGGGAGGTCCGCGCACTGTAACATTGATCTGGTGCAGGAAGACGCGACTCATATGAAGACTATTCCTTCCGACAAATTCGATTGGGTGATCGCTACGTTCTTGTGTTGTGTTATGCCCGACGAGGTGCAGCCATTGGCTATTGAACAATTCGAGAGAATATTAAAACCCGGCGGACGTTTTCGTTTGCTGGAAATGCTATATTCCAGAGATCCGAAGATCAGAAGACGGCAGGAACGTGTTGCTCCATTTGTTGAAAAAGTGTACGGCGCCCGGTTTGACCGCAAGACGAAGGAATATATCGAGAATTCCGCGGACCTCAAAATTACAAACACGTATTTTTTAAAAGAAGACGTATATCTAGTTATAGAAGGTGCTTGTGGTCGGTAAATATCAAGGCTATGAAAAGCGAAGGTGGGTGCTGTAAATTAGAGGAGAAGTAATATGGAAGATCGGAAATTAGGTTTTTTTGAAAAATATCTTACAATGTGGGTATTCGCTTGTATCGGCGTAGGGCTTTTAATAGGTAAAGTAGCTCCCGAAATGGCGAGAACGCTTGATGGTGTGGCTATTTATGTTAACGGGGCTCCGGTGGTTTCCATTCCGATAGCAATTTGCCTGTTTTTTATGATGTACCCCATCATGGTAAAGATCGATTTTGCTGAAGTTATAAAAGCGGGAAAGTCTCCTAAGCCTGTCGGGTTGACGTTGTTTGTGAACTGGGCGGTAAAACCTTTCACGATGTATGGTATCGCGTTTTTGTTTTTGGGCGTTTTGTTTAAGGGTTTGATCGGAGCCGAAGCTATTGATCTGGTCAAACTCCCTCCCGGAGCGGACTGGGCTTTAGGGTCTATTCATGGCTCAGGAACGGTTGTTCTGCATGAAGGGCTTAAAATGCTTCAAGTTCCGCTTTGGCGCAGTTATTTCGCGGGGTGTATTCTGCTCGGTGTCGCTCCTTGTACGGCAATGGTTCTTGTGTGGGGCTTCCTTTCCAGGGGGAATGACGGGCATACACTTGTTATGGTCGCCATCAATTCATTGGCCATGCTTTTGCTTTACGGTGTGCTTGGAGGGTTCCTGCTGGGCGTCGGACGCATGCCGGTTCCCTGGCAGGCGTTGCTATTGTCAATAGCGATCTATGTCGCGTTACCGCTTTTCGCCGGGTATCTTTCGAGAAAATGGATAGTGTCACATAAGGGAAGATAGTGGTTTAACGAGAAATTTTTACATATGTTGTCACCCGTTTCGATCGTCGCGTTGTTGTTTACTCTGGTTCTTTTGTTTTCCTTTAAGGGTGAAGTTATACTTACGCAACCGCTGACCATTTTGTGGATAGCTATTCCACTTTTTCTCCAAACATGTTTGATCTTTGGCCTTACGTATTGGGCGGCCAAAAAATTAAAATTATCTTATGAAGACGCGGCTCCTTCTGCAATGATCGGAGCCAGTAACCATTTTGAAGTTGCTATCGCTACGGCAACAATGCTTTTCGGGCTCTCGTCAGGCGCGGCGCTAGCGACAGTGGTGGGAGTGTTGATCGAGGTTCCTGTGATGCTTATGCTGGTCAAGGTATGTCTTAGAACAAAGAGTTGGTTCTGAGGCGTTCCCGGGTTAGTCCCGGAGTGGAAATATGAAGAAAAAAAGAGTTTTATTTTTATGTACGGGTAATTCTTGTCGTAGTCAAATGGCAGAAGGCTGGGCTAGACATCTTAAGTCTGATGAAATAGAAGCATACTCAGCGGGGATAGAAACGCATGGGTTAAATCCATATGCTGTTAAGGTTATGAAGGAAGCAGGGGTAGATATTTCTAACCATAAGAGTAAACTTGCTACAGGCTTAAAAGATGTGCCTTTTGATTATGTTGTAACGGTTTGTGGGCACGCGCATGAAACATGTCCCTTTTTTTCGGGTAGAGTAAAGGTCGTACATGTCGGATTTAGTGACCCGCCTAAATTGGCACAAAATGTTGAAACAGAAGAAGAAAAACTTGAATGTTACAGGCAAGTGAGGGATGAAATAAGGAGATTTGTTTTGACTTTGCCGGGATCCTTAACGGAAAAGGAATAATCCATGGAAAAAGCGAAGATCGAATGTCCTCAATGCAAATATGTACAGGAGATTGAAATCCCTGATAATAAGTGCTTACCTTTTTACAGGTGTGATGGCTGCCGGAAGGTTATTTCTTCTCCCCAAGATATTTGTTGCGTAATATGCGCGTATTCTGATAAAAAATGTCCGGTTTCTTAAATTTTCGTGTGAAAAAATTGACAGGGCAAATTTCGTAAGGTATACTGTGGGCACAATGAGAATTTCAAAAGTATTATCATTTATGATCCTGGTCATGTTCTTGTTTTCTTCTGTAGGTTTCTGCGGTGATCAACACGCGGAAGAAGACATGTCCCCTCATTGCTCGGCGCATTGCTTGGCGCATTGCTCGGCGCATTGCTCGGGCGGAGGGTATTATTCGCTTATGCATGATCAGTCGTTCAACGCTATTGTCCTGCCTGTGATCGCCATGATCGCTTTGTGGCGTGATAATATTTTCTCTGATATTTTTGTACGCACTATTGATCGTCCTCCCCAAGCGGCACTCTGAACCATTTCTAAAGCGTTACATTTTCTTTTTGATCTAAAGATCATTTCAACTACATAAAATAGGTAAAATTATGAAAACAAATTCATTTATGATATGGGTTTCTACCGTTATTCTGGCATGTTCTTTTTTCGGGACATCGTTTGCCGGGGACGCGGCGGAGACTTTTGCATTAGAAGATGTTCTGGCGCGGGCATATCGCGCGAACTCTGAACTTTTAGCGCAACGGAAGAAGATCGATATATCCTTGTCAAAGTATAAACAAACAAAAGCATGGATCAATCCGGAATTTGAGTTTGAGGCCGCTAAGTTCCCGAAAGATATAGATAAAGACCCGCGGGTCAATTCCCGGGAAATAGAAGGAGAGCTCAGGTATACGCAGCCTTTTGAGGCCTTGGGGAAACGCGGGATCAAGGGCGATATCTCGCGGCATGAGATCGACCGGATCGAGGCTGGTTTTCAGGGTTTATGGTTTGATGTCGCCCGGCAAATCAAGGAAAGGTACGCTCAAACTTTGTTGCATGAAAAGACTGTCGCGCTTGCGAAAGAAAATCTGGAACTTAGCAGAAGGCTTCTTGACCAGGTGCTTATGAGGTTCAATGCCGGGGAGGCGTTGCAATACGAAGTTTCCAGGTCCAAGCTGGAAGAGAAAACGTCACGCAACGCTTTGTTGGCCGCGGAAAAACAAGTTCTCATTGATCGTGGGCGGTTAAATATATTGATGGGCCGTGAAATGAGCGCGCCGCTGATCCTTTCAGATACGTTTAATGAGGAGAGCATGGACTATAGCTTCGCTGAACTTTTGAAGGCGGCTTTATTAGGAAGGAAAGATGTGTATTCTCAGGAAAAGGAAGTGGAGAAAAATATTTTAAAAACACGTCTGGCAAAGAGGAAACATCTTCCCGATTTTTCGCTTAGCGTATTCACTGAAAGAGAAGACGAAGTGTATAGCGGAGGCGCCGGTGTGGCGTTCGAACTGCCCTTATGGAACACCTTTGGCGCTGAAGTCGAAGAAGCGCGTCTGCGGGAAGAGATGTCAAAAATAGATCTCCAGACCCTGAAAAACAGGGTGAGTTTAGAGGTTTATGTCGCGTTCCAGGAAGTGGACCTTGCCGAAAAAACAGTTGGAATATTCAAGGAAGCTATGCATGAAGCAAACGAAATATTACGTCTAAGTAAACTTGGATATGAAGAAGGAGAGATAATTTTTCTTTCCTATTTGGAAAGTTTAACGGCTTACAGGCAGACCAAACAGAGTTATTTTGAGGCGCTGTCTAATTATGCCCGAAAGCTCGCGGTTTTAGAACAAGCCGCGGGGTTTGGGCGGTTGTATGAGGAGGGAGTATAGGATGAAAAAAAATAAGTATAAAGTTGTCTCAAGTTTTGTAATAGCTGTAATTTTGTTTTTTGCTTTTTGCCGCGTATCAGACGCGGGGCTATTGGGATTTTGGAAAAAAGACAAGGAGCACAACGAAGAGCGTCATGACGAAGGCGGCCATGGCGCGCGTGACGAACAAGGCGAACACGATGAACATGAGGAGGCCCCGGGACATGTGGAGTTAGACAAAGAGATGCAGGATACAATAGGGCTCACAACCGGCAAGGCAGAGTTCAGGAACGTAGAGAGCAAGATAAGAGTATATGGCGCTGTTTCACAGGATGCGGATACGTACACTAATATAACGTCGGATGAATCCGGCATAGTTGAGGACGTTAATATTAACAGTGGGACAATTATTTCTGAAACTGATATTCTTATGACCATCAGAGATGCAAGCGGAACATTGAAAGAAATTAAATCGCCTCATCATGGAACGATCATAGCGGTTCATGCGAAACCCGGAGACAGGGTTGATGTTTTGAAGTCGCTTCTTAGTCTGGCGTATCTTGATGAGCTTAGGGTGTCTTTTGATGTTTATGAAAAAGACCTGCGTTTTGTCTCGATTGGGCAGAAAGTAGAGGTAAAGTCCATAGCGTTCCCTGATAATGTGTTTTCAGGGGAAGTGGTTTACATGTCTCCGAGGATAGACAGTGATTCGCAGACGATAAAGATAAGGGCTGAAGTCGGGAACCCGGATCATCTTTTGAGGTTAGGAATGTTTGTGACGGGCGATTTGATCAGTGTTTCAGATAAGATGGTATTAAGTGTGCCGCGGATGGCTGTGCAGCGAATGAACGAAGAGGACATTGTGTTCATTGTTGACGGTGAGGACTTTTTTGTAAGAGAAGTCAGGGTGGGGCGAGAATTTGGCGAATATGTTGAGATCACAGAAGGATTGACCGAGGGCGAGCCGGTCGTAGTTAATGGCAGTTTTGCTTTAAAGGCGGAACTCGCCAAGGGTTCTTTCGGGGATGGTCATAATCATTAGTTTGTTTCGCGCTTCTTCATATGATAAATATACTGTGAGGTTTTAAAATGATAAATAATATAGTTAATTTTTCTTTAAAACAACGTCTTTTGATCGTTATGGGAGCGATCATTGTGATGGTAGCGGGGGTATTTTCTTTTAAAGGTTTGCCGATAGACGCCTTCCCTGATGTTACACCGGCTTTGGTGCAGGTTTTTACCGAAACGGAGGGCCTGGCACCTGAAGAGGTGGAAAAACTCATTACATATCCTATTGAAGTCGCGATGAACGGCCTGCCGAATATAAAGAAAATACGGTCTATTTCAAATTTCGGGTTATCGGTTGTTAATGTTTATTTCAAAGACGGTACTGATGTGTATTTCGCGCGGCAATTGGTCCAGGAGAGACTTGTGCAGGCCTCCGGAGCGATACCCGAAGGACTGGGGGAGCCGGGCATGGGTCCGATATCTACAGGTATGGGTCAGATACTTTTTTATTATCTGGATGGCTCGGGATATGACCAGACAGCGCTTCGGACTATTCAGGATTGGATAATTAAATTCAATTTGCAGACTGTTCCGGGTGTGACCGAGATATTGAGTATAGGCGGTGACGTTAAGCAATATCAGGTACTTGTTGATCCAAACCGTCTTATGAAGTATGAGCTTAGTCTTCACGATATCGTGACCGCGGTGGAGGAGAACAATTTAAATGTCGGCGCTTCTTTTTTAGAAAAGGGGAAGGAAGAGTTTCTGGTGCGAAGTGTCGGATGGGTCAGCACGATACAGGATATCGGGAACATTATAATTACGACAAGAGAGAGTACCCCTGTTTTTCTGAGGGATGTTGCCAGGGTACAGTTCGGCCCGGAGATAAAGCGGGGGACTTCGACGCGCGACGGTATAGGAGAGATAGTTGTCGGTTTTATTCTTAAGTTGTACGGGCAAAATACATCTTTTGTTATTGACGCGGTTAAAGAGCGCATACGACAGATAAACGATATATTGCCGGAAGGGGTCGGGCTTATCCCCTATTATGACCAGGCGGATCTTGTGGAGAAATGCGTATCAACGGTAAAAAGCGCTTTATTTCAGGGGATAGTTCTGGTGATGCTGGTTTTGTTTTTTATGATGGGAGATATTCGCGGCGCTACTGTAGTTGTGTTGACGCTGCCGTTCTCAATATTGTTCACCTTTATATGTATGCGTGTTCTGAACATCTCGGCGAACTTAATGAGCCTGGCCGGCCTGGCCATAGGTATCGGGATGCTTGTTGACGCTACGATCGTTATAGTTGAGAACGCTTCAAGATATCTTGAGGAAAGAAGCGACGAACCCAAGATGCATTTGATAGCCGAATCATGCCGGGAAGTCGGACGTCCCATTTTCTTCGCTATTTCGATAATAATTATTGTTTTTCTGCCGCTTTTCACTCTCCGGGGGGTTGAGGGGAAGATGTTCACGCCGCTCGCGTTCACGCTAAGCCTGGCAATGGTAGGGTCGCTTGTATTCTCTCTCGCCGTCGCGCAGGCATTGTCCAGCATGCTCTTGAAAATAAAAAAACAAAAAGAAAGCGGTACGGACGCGCCTCAGGAATATTTCGTTATAAGGAAATGCAAACAGTACTATAAGCCGCTTTTAGAGTATTGTGTGGAGCACAAAAAAGTACCGCTTTTTATATCCGGTATTCTGCTTGTTGTGGGTTTGGCTGTATTTCCATTTTTGGGGACAGAGTTCATCCCGACGCTGGACGAAGGGGATCTATTGGTGAGAGTTACAATGGCCCCGAGTATTTCGCTTACGGAATCCGTTAATGTTGTTTCTCTTCTGGAAAAAGAGTTTTTAAAATTCCCGGAAGTCGATCACGCTATTTCAAGGATAGGGCGCGGAGAAATAGGGGCCCATTCGGATCCGGTAAACAGCGCCGAAGTCTTCATAGACCTTAAGCCCAGGAAAGAATGGGGGCATAAGAAAACCCGGGAAGAACTGGTTGAGGAAATGAGCGATAGTCTCGGGCGTGTTCCGGGCGTTATGCTGAACTTTTCACAGCCTATAGCTGTCGCGGTAGACGAACTGGTTTCCGGGGTGAAAGCGCAATTGGCGATCAAGCTTTTTGGCGAGGATATAGATGTCCTTAAAGATAAGGCGGAAGGGATAAAAGACGCGATAGGTGACATCCGTGGAGTCGCGGATCTTCAGGTAGACCAGGTGACGGGCCAGCCGCAGGTACAGATATGTATCGACCGTGAAAAGATAGCGCGGTATGGTATAAATGTAAGCGATGTTCAGGATCTTGTAAAAGTAGCTGTGGGCGGAGAGGCGATAGGGCTTGTGTACGAAGGTCAGAAGCAATTCTCGATCTTCGCGCGGTTTCAGCAAGCATACAGGAGCGATATCAAGGCTATCGAAAATCTGCTTGTAGAGGCGCCTAACGGACAGAAAATACCGCTGGCGCAATTGGCTGAGATCACAACCGTGTTGGGCCCCAGGCAGATAACGCGTGAAGACAATCAGAGATTTATTACCGTTCAATGTAATGTGCGGGGACGGGATATCGGGACTTTTGTTGAAGAAGCCCAGGGGAGGATCTCTGAAAGAGTTGACTTGCCGCCGGGGTATATAGTGCAGTGGGGCGGTCAGTTTGAGTTGCAAACAGAGGCTAACAAAAGATTGCGTGTAGTTATTCCCATAACACTTTTCTTTATTTTCTTGATGCTTTTCATTTCGTTTAATTCTATAAAAACGGCGTTCTTGATACTTTTGAATATACCGCTCGCTCTTATTGGAGGAATATTGTCACTTAAATTGTTGAACCTTAACTTAAGTGTTCCGGCGTCGATCGGCTTTATAGCGTTGTTCGGGATAGCTATAGAAAACGGCTTGGTTATGGTAAACTATTTTAATGAGCTCAGGCAGAGAGGTGTTTCCTTGACCGAAACTGTGGTGACGGGCGCGCTTGTACGTTTAAGGCCGGTTTTAATGACGGCGCTTACGACGGGATTGGGGCTTTTGCCTCTGGTTTTTTCAAGCGGAACAGGGGCGGAGGTGCAGCGTCCTCTGGCAGTAGTTGTTATAGGCGGACTATTCACGTCAACATTTTTAACACTGTTCGCTTTGCCGGCATTTTACGGATGGTTTGAACCTAAAAAAATAGAATTTTAAATCGACTCATGCAAAACGCTGTTTTTTCAATCAGACTGTGCCGTAACGTAGGGGCTTGATAAATCAAGCCCGTTATATCGGGTTCGATGAATCGAACCCCTACAATATATTGTATGCGGCCATACGCAAGACAAAAATATATTGTATGCGGCCATACGCAAAACAAATTACGACACAGCCCGAATGACGAAAGTTCCATTTTGCGGAACCCTTAGAATTTTAAAAGATTAGGAGGAAAAAATGAAAGAGATCAAAGCTTATATTCAGCCGTTCATGCTTCAGAAGGTTACTAACGCGTTGCATGGAATACATGTTCATGGGATGAGTGTTTACGATATTAAGGGTTGCGGCAAGGAAAAAGATGATAAATACCCGCATGCTCCCGGAGATTACGTAACAGAGTTTACTCCTAAGGTAAAGATCGAAATTATCTGTTCGAATGATAATGCGGATAAGATTATAAAGACCATCAGGGAGGCGGCCCACACGGGCCGCAAAGGTGATGGGAAGATATTTGTTGCGAATATAGAGGAAGCTCTGAGTATACGTACTGATAAGAAGGGAGATAACGCAATTTAAGGGGGATCAGAGCTTAACCGGATGGACGAGGAGTGGTATGCTTTATGCGATACAATCATCGGCGAAAGAACAACTGAACGATCCCCGGTTTTTTGTTTTTCTTGCATACCGTAGTGGGGTATGGTATACTCCAGGTGGAGGTAAATATGGTAAAATCGACTACACATGAGGGGCAATTGGTGTCCCTGAAAAGAATAGAAGGACAGGTCCGCGGGATACAGAAGATGATAGAAGAGAAGCGGTATTGTGTGGATATACTTACGCAGCTTCATTCTATTGTGGGGGCGGTGTCGCGGGTTGAGGATGAAATCCTCAAAAAACATCTTGAGGGCTGTGTGGTTCGTTCGATGAAGAGCGGTTCCGAAATAGAGAAGCGTGAGAAGATAGAGGAAATAGTTTCTTTGGTAAGAAAATTTAGAAAATGAGGCGTTTAGCCCGTTGGAGCAAAAGAGATACTGCGAAAGCTTCAACTTGTTTTCAAAGGATGTTTTGAGCTAGGGGGACGACAACCAATACGCGTATACACATAGAGTTGTTAGGAGTATAATAATACTATCGGAACGAGGATCTAAGCTAAACGACATCGGTAAGTTATGACGGGAAAGTTTTCTGTTTCAAAAAGGGAGGACGCGCGTGCTCTTGAATAAACTAAAAATCATTCTGGTTGTCTTAATTCTTGCGTGCACGCAAGCGAGGTTTAGCTACGCGGATGTTAAGTTTTCAGAAAGAAAAAGGCAGTTAAGGAAAGAGAACAGTCTTGTGCGGGAAAACGAAAAGATCGCTGTAGAGGGTATTGCGGATAACGCGAATCTTGATGAATATATAAGAGTTGGCTTGCAAAACAATACCGGTCTTCGGTCCGCGTTTTATAAGTGGAAATCCGATTTTAAAAAGATCTCTCAGCAGTTCTCCTTACCTGATCCGCAATTCACCTTTACCGACTATATAGAGGAAGTTGAAACACGTGTCGGGCCGCAGGAACGAGCCTATTCTATAAAACAGAAATTTCCGTTACCTGATAAGCTCTGGATCCGGAAGAGTAAAGCTTTTAGATCTTCGGAAGTGGCTTTCCATGATTTCGAGAAAAACCGGATCGATCTTATTTACAAGATCACAGATGTTTATTACGAGTACGCTTATCTGAGTAAAGCCATCCTTTTGATGAAAGAGAATATAAAGCTTTTAAATAATTTTGAGAGCGTAGCCCAAATAAGATACAAATCCGCTTTAGCCAAAAATCAGGATCTATTAAAAGTACAGGTCGAGCTGGGGAAGCTTGAGAATGATCTGTATAGCCTCCGGGATATGCGGATCCCTCTGGTCGCCCGATTGAACGCGCTATTGAACTTACCTGAAAATAATTCTTTGCCATGGCCGGATGAATCGTTGGAAGATACCGTGATGCAGAAGAGATACGGTGAGGTGGAAGGTCTATACGATATTTTGCGGGAAAAGAATCCTGAGGTTTTGGCGCTGTCCAGCCAGGTCGAGAAAAGCAGGGACGCGTTGAAACTCGCGAAAAGAGAATTTTTCCCCGATCTTACCGTAGGTGTTACACGAATTGATACGGGAAACGCTCTTAATCCAAATATGGCAGGCAGCGGGAAAGATCCGTTAATGATAATGTTTTCGGTGAATGTGCCGATATGGGTTAACCGTTTGATCGCGGGGGTCCAGGAAGCGGGCGCGGGATTAAAAGCGTCAGAGAATTCATTGGAGAATAAAGAAAACGAATTATCCTCGAGGTTAGCGCTTGTTCATTATAAACTGCGTGACGCTCTAAGGCAATCGCGGATGTACAAAGACGCGTTATTGCCAAAAGCGATACAGACGTTAAACGCGACCCGATCCGGATATGAGGGCGGGGGCGTGGAGTTTCTTTCCCTGATAGACGCTCAGAGGGTTCTTCTTAACTTTCAATTAGCGTATTACCGTCATAACGCGAACTTTTATCAGCGATTGTCTGAATTACGAAGTTTATTGGGGGATATACAAGACAGCAAAGGGGATACGTAATAGTTTGTTTGTAAATGGAGTTCTGCGAAATAGAAGTTTCGTCATTTAGGATGTGTCGCAATTTGTTTTGCGGATGTCCGCATACGATATAACGTAGGGGTTTGATCCATTGAACCCGATATAACGGGCTTGATGAATCAAGCCCCTACATTATGACACAGTCTGCTTGAAAAACAGTGTTTTGCATGAGTCTGTAGTTTTTAATATAAAGGAGAAACGCCATGATCCGTGATTTTTTTGACGACTTGAAAAGCTAGATCTTGAATGAGGGGAAAAAGCATTGGAAACTAATCGCACTCGGAGTTGTTGCCGGACTTCTGGTCGCCGGTATATTCTCCGGACCTTCTTCCAGGGAAGGTGATCCTAAAGCCGATGGGAGTTTTCAGGGAAGGAAGATAAAGAAGATAAAGTATTGGTCTTGTTCTATGCATCCTCAGATAAAGCTTCCTGAAGAGGGGTCGTGCCCGATTTGCGCGATGGATCTCGTACGTGTCTACGAAAGTGGCGGAGAAGATGGATCGGGATCTGAAGTTTCTTTAACGCTTAATGAAACTTCTCAGAAATTAGCTGAAGTTGAAACGGTACAAGTGAAATATCAGGAAGTATCGAATGAAGTCAGGTTGGTCGGCAAGGTTGATTATGATGAGACACGGTTTTCGTATATTAGTGCCTGGGTTCCCGGGCGGATCGATAGACTGTTTGTGGATTTTACCGGGACAAAGGTCAGGAAGGGTGACCATCTGATCGAATTATACAGTCCTGAACTATTGGCGACCCAAGAGGAATATTTACAGGCGATAAAGAACCTGGAAGAGACAAAAGATAGTCAGCTTAGTGTTATTCGGGATACTGCCAGGACAACATTAGAAAGCGCTAAAGAAAAGTTGAGGTTATATGGTATTAAAACAGAGCAGATCGAGGAAATTGTAAAGCGAGGGGTCCCTGATGAACACATGACCATATATTCGCCCGTTACGGGAACGGTTATTCACAAGAATGGTTTTGAGGGAATGTATGTAAAGACGGGAGATAAGATATATACGATAGCTGATCTAAGCAGGGTCTGGTTATATCTGGAGGCCTATGAGAGCGATATCCAGTGGCTGCATTACGGCCAGGATGTAAAAATTGTGGCGGAAAGTTATCCGGGAGAAACATTTCACGGAAAGATCGCCTTCATCGATCCGTTTGTTGATGAAAAAACAAGGACAATTAAGATACGTGTCAACGTAGACAACAAAAACGAAAAACTTAAACCCGGAATGTTCGTAAGGGCGACCATACACGCCGTTTTAGGAGAAAACGGTAAGGTTTATGAAGAGGATCTGGCAGGTAAATGGATCTGTCCGATGCATCCGGACGTTATTAAAAGCGAACAAGAGCCCTGCGACATTTGTGGTATGGATCTTGTTAAAACAAGCGAGTTCGGGTTCGCGGATGCACCGACAGCTAAGAAGATGGTTCTCATTATTCCAAAGGCGGCGCCTTTGATCACGGGAAAAAGGGCGGTTGTTTATGTTGAGAACGAAACGAAAAAAAGTAGTACCAAGCGGTATGAAGGCAGGGAAGTAGTGCTCGGTCCGCGTGCGGGCGAAAACTATATTGTACTTTCGGGTCTGAAAGAGGGGGAGCGCGTTGTTACAAAGGGTAATTTTAAGATCGACAGCGCGTTGCAGATCCAGGCTAAACCGAGCATGATGAACCCCGCGGGATATTACAGCGAAACCGACAATGTGTTAACGCGGGGCGTAAGCGCTTCAAGTGAAAGCGCTGGCATATTGGCGTCGGCTTTACCGTATTATTTGGCAACGTCGAAGGCTTTAGCAGAAGACGATCCCCAGGTTGCTTTTGACAATATCAAGGAATTCGAAAGTAAAATAGAAGAAATAATTACTACTAACTCACTGGAAGATAAATCAGAAGGTATCGCCGATGAAATGAAGCTGTTGAGAGAAAAGCTGCAAAATATCGGCAGCGATCTGGAATCTCTAAGATCACAACTTGCCAAGATCACAGGGGTTCTTAAGACCATTTTTGAGAAATATGAATACAAAGAGAGCTTAAAACTGTACTTAAGTTTCTGCCCGATGGCTTTTGATGGCAGGGGAGGTTATTGGTTGCAGGATTCCGAAGATATCAGGAATCCGTATTTTGGTGCCAAGATGCTGAAGTGCGGTGAAGTGAAGAAGGAATATGGAAGAAAGATCCAAGAATCTAAGCCGATGGAAGGACACGCGGGACATAAAATGTAGCCCTTTTATGTGGGAATTTCAATGTTCATTGAGATTCTTCGCTCCGCTCAGAATGACGGCTCGTTTCGTCATCCTGAACGAAGTGAAGGATCTAATTTGTTACTTAATAGGTGTTTTAGGTTTCTCGGTTCGTCTTCGACGCACTCGCAATCAGGCTGTGTCGCAATTCGTTTTGCGGATGGCCGCATACAATATATTGTAGGGGTTCGATTCATCGAACCCGATACAACGGGCTTGATGAATCAAGCCCCTACATTATGACACAGTCTGAATGACGAAAGTTTTGTTTTGTAGAAGACTATATAACAAAACCCATGGAGATAAGTTATGCTGGATAAGCTCATAAAATACTTTCTTGAGAATAAAATGGTGACAACTTTGTTTATTGCCGGGATCCTGATCTGGGGATTTTCCGTTATGCCTTTCGATGTTAAAGAAGGCGCTATTCCGAGAGATCCTGTGCCCGTGGACGCGATCCCCGATATCGGCGAAAACCAGCAGATCGTTTTTACGGAGTGGATGGGTCGTTCGCCTCAGGATGTGGAAGACCAGATCACCTATCCACTGGCTGTTTCTTTACAAGGGATCCCGGGAGTCAAGAGTATTCGCAGTTACTCGGCTTTCGGCTTTTCTACTATTTATATCATTTTTGATGAGAGCGTCGAATTTTACTGGTCCAGATCACGTGTGCTTGAACGGTTAAGTAGCGCTCAAAAAGATCTGCCGGGAGGAGTAGTGCCGACGATAGGCCCTGACGCGACAGCGCTGGGGCAGATATTCTGGTATACGGTGGAAGGCGAGGGGTTCAGTCTGGATGAGTTGCGGTCGATCCAGGATTGGTATGTTAAATACGCCCTGCAGTCGGCACAAGGTATTAGCGAGGTTGCCTCTGTCGGGGGATATGTTAAGGAATATCAGATCGATGTCGATCCGGATGCTATGCGCGCTTATGGAGTCGGATTGGAAGAGGTTATCAGCGCCGTCAAAAAAGCCAATATAGATGTAGGGGCTAAAACGATCGCGTTCAATCGGGTAGAATATGTAGTCAGGGGTATCGGTTTTATTAAAAATGTTGAGGATGTTGAGAACATTATAATCAAGACCAACGACAACATACCTATTTATGTGAGAAATATCGCCAGTCAGGTAAACCTCGGCCCGGCACTCAGAAGAGGCGCTTTAGATAAAGAGGGTGCGGAGGTTGTCGGAGGAGTTGTTGTTGTGCGCTATGGCGGGAACCCCATGGAGGCCATCAAGAACATTAAAAAGAAGATCGCGCAAATCGAGCCGGGGCTGCCAACAAAAATACTTCCTGACGGGACAGTGTCAAAGGTTAAAATTGTTCCGTTTTATGACAGGACTAAATTGATCAATGAAACACTCGGCACTTTAAGTGAAGCTCTTACACAGGAAATCTTAATTACTGTTGTTGTTATTCTTCTGTTCCTAATGCATTTCAGGAGCTCTATGGTAGTCGCCATGACATTGCCGATGGCGGTATTGATGGCTTTTATAATGATGAAGGTTTTTAAGGTCGACGCTAACATTATGTCTTTAGCCGGTATAGCCATCGCGATCGGGACAATTGTTGATATGGGGATCATCATGTGTGAAAACACCCTGAAACATCTAAACGAAGCCTCTGAGGGTGAGAACCCGCTGACCGTTATCTATAAAGCAGCTAGCGAAGTCGGGGGTGCTATTTTAACCGCGATCTCAACAACGATTGTTTCTTTTCTGGCTGTGTTTACCATGTCCGGCCCGGAAGGAAAACTTTTCAAACCATTGGCTTTCACAAAGACATTCGCGCTATTGGCGTCTGTTATTATCGCTCTTTTGGTTGTTCCCGCGTTGTCGCACATATTTTTTGTCAAAAGAAAAAAACCTTTTGAGGGCATGAAACAAAAGATCAAAGGGGTTATTGTCGGCTTGCTTACGCTTATAGCGTTTAAGGTGTCAATGATCCTGGGAGCCGGTATTTTGTTGTACGGCCTTTATCTTATGTTCGAAGAGCGAATACCGACCAGGATAAAGACAGTGTTTTTTAAGCATTTCAATTGGATCGCCATCGGTCTTGTTTTACTTTTCTTGACTAAGAATTGGATGCCTCTTGGTCTCGGCAAGGGGTTTGTTCTAAATTTTGTTTTTGTCGCGGCGGCCCTTTTTTCCCTGATCTATTTCTTCATCAAGTTCATGCATTATTACCCGACTATTTTAATGTATTTTCTTGAACGCAAGAAATTATTTCTTATGATACCGTTATCAATATTTATATTCGGTATGGTTATCTGGCTCGGGTTTGCCAGAGTTGTCTCTCCGGTAACAGGCGCGTTAAGCAAAATAGGCATCAAAGAAGCCACGGTATTAAAGATATGGCCTGCCAGTGCGCTGAACCGGACTTTTCCCGGGTTGGGTAAAGAGTTCATGCCTCCGCTTGATGAGGGTTCTTATCTTTATATGCCGACAACCATGCCCCATGCTTCAATAGGGGAAGTGCTCGATGTATTGCAAAAGCAGGACATTCGCATCAGTCAGATCCCAGAAGTGGAATCAGTGGTCGGCAAATTAGGAAGGGTTGAGTCTCCGTTGGATCCGGCACCAATTTCCATGATAGAGACGATCATAAGCTATAAGCCCGAATATGGAGAGAAGGATCCTATAACCGGCAAACGGACGAGACTATGGCGAGATCATATAAAGACACAGGATGATATTTGGAAAGAGATATTAAGGGCAGGTGAGGTTCCGGGAGTAACATCAGCTCCTAAATTACAACCGATAGCGGCCCGGATCGTTATGTTGCAGTCGGGTATGCGTGCTCCTATGGGAGTTAAAATATTGGGACAAAATCTGGAGGAACTTGAGGAAGTTGGTTTTAGAATAGAGAAGTTTCTGAAAGAAGTTCCGGGGGTCGAGGCGAGCGCGGTTATCGCTGATCGTATTGTAGGTAAACCATATATAGAATTTTACATTGATCGCGAAAAAATAGCGCGATACGGTGTCAATATCCGGGATGTTCAGAATGTAGTTGAAGTCGCGATCGGTGGGATGGCATTAACGACAACCATCGAAGGCCGTGAGCGGTATCCGGTAAGGGTGCGCTACCCCAGGGAACTTCGGGATTCGATCGAGGAGCTGCAAGAGGTGCTTATTCCCACAAAGACCGCCGCGCAGATACCTTTATCTCAAGTGGCTACTTTAAAATTCGTTCGAGGCCCGCAGGTTATTAAAAGTGAAGATACCTTTCTTGTGGGGTACGTTTTGTTCGATAAAAAACCGGATATCGCTGAGGTTGATGTCGTCAATGCCGCGCAAAATTATCTTCAAAGCAAAATTGACTCCGGAGAATTGGTTTTGCCTCCCGGGACAAGTTACAAATTTGCCGGCAGTTATGAAAATCAGGTCAGGAGCGAGAAGAAGTTGGCGGTTGTTTTGCCGTTGAGCCTTTTTATTATTTTTTTAATACTCTATTTCCAGTTCAAACGTGTTTCAACCACGTTTTTGGTTTTTAGCGGTATTCTTGTGGCGTTTTGCGGGGGTTTTATCCTTATCTGGCTCTACGCGCAGGACTGGTTTTTGCATCTTCCTTTCTTCGGGCATTATTTCAGGGACCTGTTTAACATGCAATCCTATAATTTAAGCGTAGCCGTATGGGTAGGGTTTCTGGCTCTCTTCGGAATTGCCAGCGACAACGGAGTTGTTATGGCGGCCTATTTGGATCAGAGCTTTAAGGAGCGTAAACCAAAAACGCTTAAAGATATGAGAGAGGCAACGCTGTTCGCGGGAAACAGAAGGATCCGGCCTTGCCTTATGACAACGGCGACAACGATATTGGCATTGTTCCCGATCTTAACTTCCGCCGGGCGTGGCGCGGACGTTATGATCCCGATGGCGCTTCCGTCAGTCGGCGGCATGATGGTCGCTTTGATAACATTTTTTATTGTCCCTATCGGCTATTGCTGGCTGAAGGAAAGAGAATTGGTAGAACAACAATATAATGATGATACGGTCTCAGGGGGGGGCGCCTCAGGATAAGGCTACGGGTCATCATTCTTTTGGGAAGAAACATAGGGAGAAAGTTGTGGGAAATAAAATATTTACAGGTGTTTTTGTGTTAATTTCTGTTTTGGCTGTTGTGGTGGCAGTTATAAAATTTAATCCATTTGGAGAACGCGATAAGAAGGTTATAAAGCAGGAAGCGCAGGTGGTGTACTATACGTGTGGAATGCATCCGGAGGTAAAAGTCTCTCCGAAAGAATACAATAGAGGTAATAAGCTTTGTCCAAGTTGTAATATGAAACTTACATCCGCAGGGGGAAAGAAGAAGGGTGCTTGTTGTCCGCCAAAGAAGGACAGGAAGTGAAGGTTGTAAAAGAGTTCTGCAAAATGGAACTTTCGTCATGCGGACTGTGTCGTAATTCGTTTTGCGGATGGGCGCATACAATATGCTGTAGGGGTTCGATTCATCGAACCCGATATAACGGGCTTGATAAATCAAGCCCCTACATTATGACACGGTCTGATTGAAAAAACAGCGTTTTGTATGAGTCTATCAAGCGAGTAAAAGGGGTTGTGATGAGAATAAAATTTATTTCAATGGCTTTAATCGCTTTGTTGTTTTGTCCAACGTATGTTTTTGCTGAACAAGGGCATAGTCAGTATGAACATAAAGGTTCTATGACGGGGCACATGAAGGAAGAAGTATTATCCGTTGTTGAAGTAGGCAATAAAATTTGTCCGGTAAGCGGGAAAAAAACAGACGCGATGGGGCTAGTTGTGCCCTACGAGTATAAAGGCAAAATTTACAACTTTTGTTGCGAGGGGTGTGTCAGGGCATTTAAAAGTGATCCTGAGAAATATATAAAGATCATTGAAGAACAAATGGAGCATAAGGAAGAAACCCATGCCTGATGTGTCTCAGAAGGCGTTTAAATTAGAAGCCTATCGGTTTAGTTATTCGCCCGATACCATTGTCGTCAACAAAGGTGATGTCGTGAGGATTACCGCGACATCACGCGATGTTACTCACGTATTTTTCATCGCGGAATACGGAATTAATGAGAAAGTGGAGAAGGGGAAATACAAGGATATCGAGTTTGTTGCGGATAAAGCGGGTGAATTTGAGATCATCTGTTCCACTTATTGCGGCCAGGGGCATTACAGAATGAAGGCAAAACTCATTGTGGAGGAAGATGAGTAGGAATAAATTGTTGAAGAGAGAAACCGAGTTGCGAAAGAACAATAACAAGGGAGGGTGGATGATGAGAAACAAAAGAATTCATTTGAACGCGACAGTTGTCTTTGTGGGGTTAAGTGTTTTTTTATGTCTGATCATTCCGTCGACGAATTGCCAGGCAAAGGATATACTTGTGGGGGAGTCGGATCACGCGCATTTGTACGGGGATTCTAAAGCGGCAGGGCCTTACCATGTCAGGACGTCTTTGAATCAAAGAGAAGGTAAAATTTACGTTCAGGTTCTTAATGAATATGAGGAACCGGAGAACACGGATATCCCTCAGATAAAGGGGGAGATCAAAATGGAAGATGGAAGCGTTAAAAAAGTGAAGTTTAAACCCGAAGCCGTGATAGGAAGAGATATAGGAGACATGGAGTATTCCAGTACGTATTACTACAAAGCAAAATGGCTAAAAGTCCCGCATAGCATTGATGTCAAAATATGGATCCCTGTCAAAAGAGATAGATACGTAATCAACTTTAAATGTAAGGCTCACGCTTCTCTTCCGGGACATAGCGGGATAAAAAGGCTATAGGAGGGCATTCCTTGAACAAAGCAAAACTATTAAAGATCACTAATCTCACCATGTTTGCGGTTGTTTTAGTGCAGGTTAGCACAGGAGCGCTTATCTTCCTGGGGAAATGGCACATAATCGTGGGAAGATTGCATAAGTACAATGGCCTCGCGTTGGTTTGTTTGATAACAGCGCACATCGCGCTTAATTGGGGATGGATAAAGATTAATGTTTTTGATGAATAGCATATGTATCTGACGAATTTCATTAAAAGATATATACGGTACTTTTAAGTGCGCTAAGAGGGGCTCTACTTGTGAAATAATAATGAGGAAGTTTTGATAGATAAGAAGTATTGTAAAAGGGTTTTGTTGGATTTAATTAATAATGCGAATGAAGCTTTAAGCGAGATCGAGAAAGGCAAAATTTCGATAAAGTCAAAGGTTGATAAGGGTGCAACAGTTTTGGTTAGTTTTTTTGAATAATCACAAAATCTTCCATTGCGGTTTTTGGGGCGCATAATATTATTCGAAGGACATGAAGGATCAAAAGAAATACAGACCGCTTATTAACGCGGAAGATGTTCTGCCTATTTTGAGTAAAATAAATATTTTCGGCGGACTCTCCGGAGAACAACTCCACACGCTTTTTGGGTTATTAAAGAAAGTTTTTTATCCCGCGGGGGAATACGTATTCAGGCAGGGGGAGGAACCAAGCCATATTTATATCATTGAGTCGGGAGAGATCAAGATCGTCGCTGACGAAGATGGTACGTCACTGGAGCTTTTTGCGTTTGAAGTGGGGCAATGTTTGGGCGAAACTTCCGTTATCGGGGTCCAGCCCCATTCGGTAAGCGCGGTAACTTCCAGAGATACGGAACTGATAGTTCTGTCGAGAGAGGCGCTTCTTACCATATTCAACAGAGATAAAGAACTTTTCGGTATACTTATACTCAATATAGCGCGGGAAGCCTGCCGCCGGTTACAGCATGCCGACGAGACATTGCTTCATTACGTTCTACGAAAGACTTAAGTGTTAGAGATATTTCGAAAAAGTCAGGCGATGATATGCCGATCGGAGGTGTTATGAAGTTAAAGACTTATTTGTTCGTGATCCTGTTTATTGTAACAGGATCACTCACGAGTATACCCGGGGCGTATGGATACGATCAGCCGGGAACTTCTGGTACTATACTTATCGGCCGAAAACAAGAGGTAAACACAAGGGGATTTATGTTAAAGTATACATGGACGAGAAAACGGAAATTATAGATATGAACCGTAAAAAAGGCAGGTAAGTTGTAAGCGGTGTCTACCATTAAAAGAGAAAATTCGAATCTGATCCTGCTGGATATTATGCTTCCGGGAAAGGATGACCTGGAAATTTGTAGAGAGGTAAGGGTTGTAGACGATATCTCGAATATGCTTATAATAATGCTTACCGCGAAGTCTCCGGAGACCGAACCTTTTTTAGGGGAAAACTGAACCATTGATAGTGTAACATATTGTGGGCACTTTCGAAGTGTCATCCTGAGCGAGGGCGAAGCCCGAGTCGAAGGATCTGGCATAAGGTCTTTGAAAAAATAAAAAAATGGCATACCCTAATGGTTGTTATTGTTGAAGTAAGAAC
>JAJRVD010000020.1 GCA_024277375.1 Candidatus Omnitrophota bacterium
GCGAATGGCCGCATACAACATATTGTAGGGGTTCGATTCATCGAACCCGATATAACGGGCTTGATGAATCAAGCCCCTACATTATGACACAGTCTGATTGAAAAAACAGCGTTTTGCCTAAGTCTAGAAAAAGAGATAAAAAGGAGTAGGGCTCTAATTATGTTGTCTTTTGAGAATTTTAAGGAGATGGACCTACGCGTCGCGAAAATAGCTGAGGCTAAAGACCATCCCAACGCCGATAAATTGTATGTTCTTCAAGTTGAGGTTGGTGAGGAGACTAAGCAGATCGTTGCCGGGTTGAGAGAGTATTACCGGAAGGAAGATCTTGTCGGAAGAAAGGTCGTAGTAATAAATAATCTAGCGCCGGTGATATTGCGTGGTGAAGAATCCAATGGAATGTTGTTGGCGGCCAATGATGGAACCGAGCCGGTTATTCTGGTGCCAGAGAAAGATGTTTCATCAGGAGCGAGGATAAAATAAAATAGTTAATAGTTTGTAGAGTGGAAAGTAGCGCGCCTCTAAGGGCGCGCTACTTTCCGTTTAGGGGCGATCATGACCGGAAAAGGTGTAAGTGCCGATGTAATGGCCGAGATCGATCGAGCGGCCCGGGAGGATTATGGTATTCCCCAGACAGTATTGATGGAGAATGCCGGCCGCGCCGCTGTGGACGTTATCCTCAACAGATTTCCCTTAATAGAGGATGAGAGGATCGCGATTTTTTGCGGCAAAGGAAATAATGGCGGGGATGGTTTTGTCATGGCTCGTCTTCTATCCGAGAAAAACCCCGCCGAATTATCCGTGTATGTCCCGGACCGGGATACGATCAAGCCCGGCGCGCCTCTTGAAAATTTCAGGCGTATACAAGAAAAAGCGATTACAATATTACCCCTGAACGACTTTATGTGGAAGGACGAATTGACTAAAGATATTACTCTGGTAGTCGACGCGGTTTTTGGTACGGGATTTAGGGGTGATTTGCCGGATGGATTTGCTTCCCTTGGAGGGGTTCTGAACGCCTCCGGAGCGAAAATATATTCAGTTGATGTTCCTTCCGGTTTGAATTCTACTACCGGGAAAGCTTAAAGGGGATGCTTAAAGGCTGAGGTGACCATAACTTTTGGTCTGGCCAAACAAGGGTTTTTCCTTGCCGACGGGCCACATGTATGTGGGGAAATAATCGTAAAAGACATCGGTTTTCCTCCGGAATTACTTGAAAAATATATCTAAGCCCGCATCATAGCCGGTTTTTAGGGATCTATTCCCGGACGCATCGGTGTAAAAAACTTCGTTCGTGTTATGATACCGTTTAAACTTAACTGGTATCGTATACAACTTGTGGAGCTGGTGGTCCCTCCGCCCGGTGTGGATCCTCCCTGTACGGAGCATAACAACCAGCTTCACCCCGCGTTTCATATTTCATAACCATACCAATCAAGTTAAAAGGGTATGAGTTATTGAATTGCGTGAATATATTTTTAGGCTGTGGTAATGCTATATTGGGTTTTTACGTTGGTACCGCGTTATAGCCTGTTTTTTACATCTCCAAGCACACACTCGGAGGAACTCAAAAAATCGTTCACCTCTCATCTCGAGCGAGAGGAGATATATACAACTGAAAGCTGATATCTTTTGACAGAAGGGGAGACAGACCACGCGCTTGCTGCGTTCGCTTGGGGCAGTCCCCTAACGAACGCTGAAAGCCGACAATTTTGTCCCCGAAGATCCGCACCGCTTTGCCTTTTGACCGATAATGTGATATATTTGCCATCATGAAGAAAATAAAATTGAAACTAGTTGAAAGAAGTTACGATATTACAATAGGGTCCGGAGTTGTCAGGCAACTTGGCGACGTAATAAAGACCATGAAATACGCCGGTCCTATTGTGGTAATAACGGACAAAACCGTTAATTCGAAGGCCAAAGCCGTTATCGCGTCCATGCTAAAACAAATGCCGGAGGCAACTTCTTTTATTATTGTTCCGGGTACCGAGAAGTCAAAGTCGATCGCGACTTATCAAGATACGCTTGTAAGGATAAGCAAGCGCACAAAAAATCACAAGCCCTTAATTGTGGCGCTGGGAGGCGGAGTAGTTGGTGATCTTGCCGGATTTGTCGCGGCAACGTTCAGAAGAGGGGTTCCGTGTATACAGATTCCTACAACGTTATTGGCACAGGTGGATTCTTCAGTCGGGGGAAAAGTAGGTATCGACTTACCCGCGGCAAAGAATTTGGTAGGCGCGTTCCATCAACCTGAACAGGTTTTTGTTGACACGGACTTTCTACGTACTCTTCCCGCGCGGCAAATACGCAATGGCCTCGCGGAGATAATAAAATATGGCATAATTTCGAATGCCGCTTTTTTCGCGTACCTTGAAAAAAACGTTTTCGGAATATTGAGCCTTAAAAAAAGTATTTTGGAACGCGTGATCCATGAATGTCTGAAGATAAAGGCGCGTGCCGTTGAAAAGGACGAGAAGGACGATAAGGATATCAGGATAACGCTTAATTTCGGACATACACTTGGTCATGCTATTGAAACCGCCTCCGGATATTCAAAGGCTTATAACCATGGAGAGTCGATCGCGGTGGGTATGCTATTGGCCGGGGAGATCGCGATGCGGTTGGACATGCTGGCTGAAAAAGATTTTATCAGGATAAAGGAACTCATCAGGAAAACCGGGCTTCCGACGCGTGTAAGCGGAGTGACTTTGAAGGATATTTTATCCTCGCATGAATATGACAAAAAATTTATTTCGGGTTCAAACCGTTTTGTGCTTCCTCGAAAGATCGGAGCTGTAGAGGTGGTCGAAGATATCCCGGTCCTGTTAATAAAAACCGTTTTAAGGCGCTATGTCGGATAAAAGCCTTTCCATGTTTGTAAGTATAGGCTCATGCAAAACGCTGTTTTTTCAATCAGACTGTGTCATAATGCAGGGGCTTGATTCATCAAGCCCGTTATATAGGGTTCGATGAATTGAACCCCTACAGTATGTTGTATGCGGCCATTCGCAAAACGAATTACGACACAGCCCGAATGGCGAAAGTTGCATTTTGCAGAACCCATTTGTAAGTAATACAAGGAGGGCGGTTGCTGACAGCAGAATTATGGAACATACGATAGAATTCAGGGTAAGATACGAAGAGACCGATCAGATGGGAGTTGTTTATTACGCAAATTATCTGACGTGGTTTGAAGTCGCGCGAACAGAATTTTTCCGGGATCAGGGTGTGGACTATAGAAAACTTGAAGAAAAAGACAATATATATCTTCCGGCTATAAATGCTTCCTGTAAATATATGGCACCCCTCAGATATGACGATATAGCGGTCGTTACGGTTAAACTCGCCAACGTGGGAGCGTCACGGATATCATTTGAATACACGGTCAAAAAGGAAGAAAAAGTAACGACGACCGGTATGACCGAACATGTATTTGTGAACGCGAAAGGCGTCCCTATCAAAATCCCAGCTAAAGTTAAAAAAGCTTTTTCTTAGCGAAGCCTCAACTCGACAGGACCATCATTCGCGGTAAGGGTCACTTTGTTGGGGGATATCTTAAAAACAACAAAGACATTATCCAGAGCTTCCCCTTCGGTGACCAGCATCCCATCAATTATTGCCTGGGGTTTGACGGGTGAGTACATTATGCCGGTTAGAGTGGGAAGCTTTCTCGGCATAGCGGGAATAACCGTTTTTTTCGGGACGATCATTTGTTCTTCAGCGGGCATATTTTCAACAACAGATCCCGGTTCTACCGGCTTGATTTTGGGTTTGATTATGGATTCGATTTTTGTCTCCGGGACGGCAGGTTCTTGTGATTCAGCGGGTAGCTCGATAGTTTGACTTTTTTCTTCTGGTTTCTGACCTCTGACTTCTGACTTCTGAACATCCTGACGGTTAATATGGTAGAGCACCCCAACAACGCTGCCGGCAATAATCGTCGCGAAAAGAGCGATGGGGAGGAATCTATTCAACGCGCGTGTTCCTCTTTTGCTGTCGGGAATATCCCGAAGCTCATCAAACTTGGGGTCCTGAAATAATTCTTCAGCTGTAAAGCGCAACAGATCCGCGCTTTTTACGCGCTTTGTTTTTCGGTCGTCTTGTGCTTTTTTTAATGCTTTTGCTATTATGCTCATGCGGTCGTCATTGCGAGCCCTGGACGAGGTGAAGGGCGAAGCAACCTCCATTAAATGTTTGTTACACAGCCACAGTGCTGAATTGTCCTTCAATTTCTTCGACGCTTTTTTGAAGGATCTCCTTGTCTATCAAATATGTCTCATGTACAAAACCCATCAGAAGAGCTTTGTCGCAGACAATGTTTATTACGCGGGGTATCCCTCCCGAATGAATATATATTTTTTCGATTGCCTCCGGGCTGAACGCGAGATTGCCGGAAGCTCCTGCCACGCTAAGGCGATGCTCGATATATCTTTGTACCTCATTTTTCTCAAGCGCCCGGACGTGAAAACGTACGCTTATACGTTGACGTAATTGCAAGAGGTTCGGAGAATTAAGTTTTTCGCGCAGTTGAGGTTGCCCGACAAGTACTATTTGTAAAAGTTTTTCTTTTTCCGTTTCAAAGTTAGAGAGCATACGTATTGTTTCCAGGGTAGAAGCGCGCAGATTTTGGGCTTCATCTATGATCAAGACCGCGTTGTTGCCTACGGAAAGTTGGTCGAGCAAAAAATCGTTAAGTTGTCGAAGAAAAATTACTTTACTGCGTCGTTCCGGGATAATACCAAAGTCGTTCAAAATAGCTTCAAGGAGCTGGTTCTCCGGAAGGCTGGAATTAAAGATAAGGGAAGTTTTTGTTTTTTCGTCAAGCTTATTTAGTAATGACCTGCATATGGTTGTTTTTCCGGCGCCGACTTCACCTGTGAGTTCAACAAAACCTTTACGTTGTTGTATCCCATATAAGAGGTGGTTGATAGCTTCTTTGTGTGTGTGGCTCAGATATAGAAAGCTGGGGTCGCTGGTGACGTTGAATGGGTTTTCTCTCAGTCCGTAGAACTCTAAATACATTTTTATCGGTGCCTCCTTTGAAAACATTATATTTAGGGTTCTGCAAAACGCTGTTTTTTAATCAGACTGTGCCATCTAGATGTAGGGGCTTGATTCATCAAGCCCGTTATATCGGGTTCGATGAATCGAACCCCTACAATATGTTGTATGCGGCCATCCGCAAAACGAATTACGACACGGCCCGAATGGCGAAAGTCCATTTTGCATAACCCTAAACATTATATACGAAGCAAAACCACCCTGTAAAGCGAAATCACAAAATCATGAAATATCGTCAAAAAACTTGTTTTTATGCTCAGGGTAATGTATATTCAAGGTATTATGACATGGGATGGGATAGATCACAGGAAATTTCCGAGAATTCGTTATAAATGCTTCATAAAGGTTTCGAGTGAAGACTTGGGAGGGCCTATTGAGACTTTCACTAAAAACATCGGCACAGGAGGGATCTGTGTTGTCTTGAGTGAGAATCTTGGTCTTTTTGAAAATGTTTCTTTGGAAGTACATTTTCAGGACGAAAAAGAAAATACTGTCAAGTGTAACGGAACCATAGTCTGGGCGGTGAAGCAACACCCCGTGGATGAATCCGGGAAAACGACATATGATACGGGTATAGAATTTTCAGATCTGTCACCGGACAATAAAAAAATGATAAACAAAATTGTAGAATCTATATCGCATGCTGAACTTGACAATGAAAATAACGCATGATATACTTCACGGTGAAAGTATAGAATAGCAATTTTACTATTATAAAGAAGAAATATAACGAGGAGGTGGATGAGAGTCATGCAGAAAACATTAAAAACATTGTTTGTTTGCTTGGTAGTCGTAGCTATGGTAGGTATGGCCACTCAGTGTTACGCGCAGGATCCTGGAAAGAAACTTGTCAGGGGTGTAGCCAACATACTGACCGGGTGGGTAGAACTCCCCAAAAATATCTATGATACGAGTGTTGAGGAAAACATTCTTTCCGGGCTTACTATGGGTCTGGCAAAGGGTGTTGGAATGACGATAGTCAGAACAGGCGCCGGCATTTATGAAACTGTTACATTTCCGTTCCCGATACCGGAAGATTATCAGCCGGTCTTGGAACCTGAATTTGTTTTCAGCGAATAACAATTTGTATAAGGTTGATTGGAAAATAAAAAGGGGGCGATGAATGTCGTTCCCTTTTTATTTTAAGCGAGAACTTATGTCGTTCGGCAGTTTAAGGCCGCGTGGCAGCGAGCTCCGGTAATGTTCAACACCAAGGAGTATTTGATGAGTGACAAGAGAAAACATATTCGATTTAATATCTTTCTTGACGCGATGGCACATGTCGGCGGCGCCATTAAAAAACTGAAGATAAACAATTTCAGCAAGGATGGGATCGGTATCTTAAGTCAGGAAACTTTTAATGAAGGAGAAGATGTTGAGATAGAGTTTATGATCCCGGGCGATAACATTCCCATAATACTCGAGGGCGAAATCGCATGGGCGAGTGATCCTACCGTTCCCGGTTCCAGGCATGCCAGCGGGGTTAAACTTAAACAAAAAAGTGACGCGCAAAGAAGTCGCCTATTGGGGTATATTTATAAAAAATGGTTAAACTCTCCGGAAGAAAAGGGGAAGGCCAAAGAAACGATGGAGGAAAAATGAGTAGTGGTGAGGAACAAAAAGAAAAGAATGTAACGGATGAGAAAAACGAAGAGCAGGCCGTTGAGGCCGAGCAGACGGTCGTGGAAACGCCTACTGGGGAGAATACTGAATCTAAAGAGAAAGAAGAAACATCTTCTTCGGCTGAAACCGTGGAAGAAAAGCCCGCGAAAGAAGAGCCGGCACCCTCGGTGGAAAAAGTATCCGAGGCGGAAGCGCCTGCCGAGGAGGGACCTGAAAAGGGCAATGCCAGGCAGCCAAAAGCTACTAAACCCGCTAAACCCACGGAATGTGCCGGTTGCGCTAAGCCCCTGCGAAAAAAATTATGGTACTACAGGCACGAGGCTTTTTATTGCACAAAAAAATGCTATACCCGTAAGCTTCAAGCGGACCAAAAGCAAGCGGCAGAGGATCAGAAAGTGGCGAAAGAGGCTTAAATCAGGATACTTGTTTCCAGTTGTTTGATAGGTAAAAAGTGCACATATGATAGCGGAGGGCGTCTCAGCGCTCCGGTAAAAAAGCTCAGCGAAAAGTATGAGCTTGTGGATGTGTGTCCTGAATTGTCCGGGGGACTCGGGTGTCCCCGAGACCGAAATGAGATCGTCGGCGGGACAGGAGAAGATGTTCTGAATGGTGTTGCGCGCGTTGTAGCAGCTTCAGGTAAAGACAATACGGAAAAATTCATTGAAGGCGCCCAGGTCACTTTGAGGGAAGCTCTTCAAAAGGGTATTCATGTCGCGGTACTAAAATCAAAAAGCCCTTCCTGCGGAAAACATGCGATACATGCCGGAGCTTTTGACGGCACCATGCGAGATGGAAGTGGGGTCACTGCCGCGTTGCTGCAACGAAATCAGATCAAAGTTTTTGCCGAAAACGAGATCACCAAAGTGATTGAGGTCTTAAAAGACATATAACGGCGTAGGGGAGTGCGTAAACAAATTCTCCGTGGAGAGCTGAACTTCTATATTTGCAAGGAGAACAAAGACTAAGACCTGAATGCGAGAGAAGTCTCTCAAAGTTCATAGACCCATAGCTAACGCTATGGGTTTTTTGTTTTGCGGAAGGGTTCGCGACTGGAGGCCGCTCCTACGGTTGTGGTCATAATGTAGAGGTCGGATTTATCCGACCCGCAATAAGGGAACAAAGATGAAACTTAAGAGACAAAGTAACCTCGCGAAGAGGTTGTGTCGTAATTCGTTTTGCGGATAGCCGCATGCGATATAACGGGCTTGATGAATCAAGCCCCTACATTATGACACAGTCTGGAAGCGGGGATTCTCTGCACATATAAGGAAATATCACCATTCCCGTGAAAGGAATTTTCTATAAACCCGGAAAAACTCACAGTGCGTTCACAATATTAATGTATCCATCTCTGAATCCGACTAAATTCACACCTCGGTATTTCTGCGGTTCCATGTAAACGGTGAGAAATGCTACATAAGGATCGATAACGTCATAGATCGTAGGGGTTCGATTTATCGAACCCGTTATGGCGGGCTTGATGAACCAAGCCTATACAACAGTAGTTATACGTTCAAAAGGTAGTTGTTCAGGATTCGATCAATCTGGGCGCAAAGGTGTGGTAAATGCCTCACCTTCAAAAAATTGAGGAAATAACACGGGATGGGGCTTTAATACGGGATATTGGGCTACTTGGTCCGCAGGGTCAAATTGGACCGGTGGAGTGGCTCCCTGAGCCCTTGATGACGTTATTTTTGACGCTACAAGCACTAAATATTCCATAGTAGATTCAGCGTTTACGGGCACAATACTTAGTTTGGATATACAGGCCGGATGTACGGTACTATCACGCTTGAGCGGAACCTTACTACAGGTTTTGATAATTCAGGGGTTCCTACATTGTAAATGCAAATAATATGGTGGGGGCGGATGAATCTTATTGTCGAAGGCGTTAGAAATATGGTAAATATCGAACTATCGTTATGGTGTGTGAAGGTAAGGTTTCTGTCGCGCCCTATGATGAAAAAGGCGGCGGAGAATTTTGGGTTATGACGTATGGTGGCGATGGTCCTGATTATGATAAAGTGATAATTTTGAAGGCGGGAGAAAGCTATACTATCGAGCAAAAGATCCGGGATTCAGTATAATTATTAATTCCCCATTGAAAAACAGTAAACAAATGCTATAATGTCTTGTCATGAACGAAAATTGTATTTTCTGCAAGATCGCAAATAAGGAGATTGAATCAGAGATTGTTTATGAGGACGACGAGATCCTTGCTTTTAAGGATCTCTCCGCACAAGCGCCCATTCATTTTTTGTTTATTCCTAAAAAGCATATCAGATCAATGAATGAGCTCTCGGCGGAAGACTTCGTTCTGGTGGCGCGTATTCTCGGGAAAGTCAAAGATCTGGCAGAAGAATACGGTGTATCCGAAACCGGCTACAGGACCGTGATTAATTGCAATAAGGATGCCGGGCAGGAAGTTTTTCATTTACATGTACATCTTTTAGGGGGGCGCGCGTTTACCTGGCCGCCCGGATAAAAAAATGGAGGAATGATGGAGAAAAACAAGGAAAGACGTCGGTACCCACGGATAAAAGATAAGGATGTCGCCATAAAGCTTTCCGGTGACGGGTTTAATACAATTACCCAAAGCCTGGATATAAGCGCTTCAGGCATATATTGCAAAGTTGATAGGCCTATTCCTTTAATGACGCGACTTCAGCTGCTTCTCACTTTACCCGGTCGCGGAGGTAAGGCCTCGATCACAATGAATGTGGATGGAGTTGTCGTCAGAGAACACCCCGTAATGAAGGATGACGAAGTCCAGTATTACGATCTGGCAATATTCTTTAATACGCTCCTGCCGAAAGAAAGAAAGAAAATAGTACAGTATATCGAACAAAGAGCAAAATGACTCTCACTCGATCCATGGTAGTCACAAAATATATCTCAGTAAATACACGCGGCGATACTGACGTGGTGGATGTAACCGATGAGTGCCGTGATATTTTGAGATCAGCAGGTCTTCAGAACGGAACGATGACTGTTTTCAATCCCGGATCCACGGGATCTGTAACAACAATTGAATATGAGCCAAATCTTGTTAAGGATATTAAGGAGGCGTTGGAGATAATAGCTCCTCGGGACAAGACGTATGCTCACGGTCAGACATGGCATGATGACAATGGGTCCGCTCATATTCGCGCGACTCTAATGGGGCCTTCAGTGTCTGTTCCTTTTGTCGCGGGTGATCTGACTTTAGGGACGTGGCAGCAGATAGTTTTTTGTGATTTTGATACACGCCCCCGGAAACGACGTTTAGTTGTCCAGCTAATAGGAGAAAAAACACAATAAACTCAATTATGGGTGCTTTAGAGAATCAAAAATCGGTTAAGCTTGTTGTCAGCCTGATCTTCAAGGATCAGCGACATCAGAAATATGCCGAGACAATGCTAAAAAAAACTTTTGGACCCATTGAAGATATTACCAGAACATTACCGTTTGATTTTACAGACTATTATCAAGATGAATTTGGTGAGCCTTTGACGCGTAAGCTTATTTGCTTTGAAAGGTTAGTGAGCAAAGAAAATATTGCGAAGGTTAAACTGTTCTCTAATAAACTCGAGGATCGAACTTGCCTGGGAAAAGATCGAACGGTTAATATCGATCCGGGGTATGTGACGGAGGCAAAACTGGTTCTCCTGACTACTAAAGACTACACGCATCGTGTTTATGTGGGAAGAAGGATTTTCGCGGAATCTACTCTTTTTTTTCAGGAAGGCAGTTTCAGGTCATGGCCCTGGACATATCCGGATTATGCCTCCAGCGAGATAATATCGTATTTTAACAACGTTAGAGAGCGGTACGTTGATCAGATAAAAAACTAAAACTGAAGAAACGATTTTTATGATAGTCAAAAATAAACATATTCAGGTAATTTTTTATTCATCTGCCATCATTGTGACTGTGTTAACGGCTACGCTCTTGATATACAACGTATATCTTCAATGGAAGAATGATAGTTTCGCGCTAAAGTATGAAAATTCTGTATATCAGTTAACGGCGGAGATCTTTGGAAACGATATTTTGATCGCGAACGCGGATGTCCAAAAAGCTGAGGATGATTTTGCTGACAACATATTGCTTTTTCAGGGAAGCATTAGAAATAATACTGGTAAAACAATTTCATCCTTACTTATTGAAGTTGTGTTCCTCGACCCCGCGGGAACAATTCTGCATAAAGAGTGGGTTTATCCTTTGGGGAAAAAGAGCGATTTAGAACCGTTACTTTTTGGCGCAAGGGGTAAGGAAAGGGCACTCGCGCCGGAAGAGACAACATCTTTTAGACACTTTATGCGGAATTGTCCTCGCAAAATACTTAACCGGTTCGCTGCTAAGAAAAAATTCGCAAAAAAAGATTTAGCGGGCGAAATGAGGCTTGATTACTCTATCGCGGGGATGAGTGTGCTATGAAAAAATTAATTATAATTTTCTCAATATCAATGATCCTTGTAGTCGTTCTTTTTGTGGTAGCCTTTTTTTATATTGACCTAAGCGGCCATAAGGGCTTCGTTTATGACGGTTTTGTGGGGAATAGACCCATTGGGACATTTAAGGTGGATAGGTATGAGACGGAGGAGAAAATAATATATAAAGAAAGATCCGATTACAGAAATTCTTTGGGGTATCCTTCGAAAACCGCGAAACTATACTTGGATAAGCGGACGAAAATGCCTTTGAAATATATTGAGAAAGCGAAGGGAGTTAAAGGGCTGACACGTCTTATTCATATTGTTCAGAATAAAGAAAAAACTGACTTTCTTTTTTTAGAACAGCCCAGGATCTTTTATCTCGAGGATTTTGAAACGGGTGAAAAAACAAAAATATTTTCTCCGTACGACATTATGTTGTATGTTTCTATAATGGAAAAATACAATTATTGGGAAAAGGGTTCGCAGTTTTTTGAGATAATGATCCCGACGGATGAATCGCTTCCCCCTATGAGAGACAAACTTGAAATAAAATATCTGAATGACGAGTATGTTCCGGTTCTTGGACGCAGGATAGAGGCGGAAAAATTTATTATACATTCCAAAGGCAGTCCGGATGCGCGTATATACGTATCGAAATATGGACACAACATATTATCGCTTGCCGTAAAAAAAGTTGATATGAAATTTGTTCTGGCGAGTTTGCATGAATATCCTCTCGAGAGACTAAAACGTTTTATCTTTAGAATAAGTTCGCAAATTAAGCGGATCTACAGTAACGATCCTCGAGGCGATAATATCGACGGGGGGACAGATGAAGATAAACTTACCGTTGAGGATGAAGTAAAAGCCTCAAGAAACACAGCCAGGGCAAAGAGTCAGGAAGTGTTTTTTGAAAGCGATGGGCGAATGTTGTCCGGGTATTTTTGGGCTCCCGCAAAAGACGGAACCGCGCTTAGCGTGCTTATTGTGCCTGAAGATGGGCCAATGAAATCCGGAGAAAAGAGGCTAATTGATTCTTATGGGGAGATATTGTCCTCTTGGGGATATGGTACAATGACTTTCGATTCTCCCGGACAGGGCAAGAGTCAGGGGGACTTTCAGGAGATGGATGACAAGAAAAGGGTTCGTAATATTGTCGCGGCCATTAAATTCATGGGAGCACATCCTTCCATAAAAAACAATAAGATCGTTTTGATCGGACATAAGGGTGGAGGAGCGCTGGCCCTAGAGGCTGCGAAAGAATTGACGCTGGTCTCATCCTGCGTTCTTCTCGGGGAGCCATCTATTTTCGGGCCTGAAGGCAGGGGTAAAGGGATCTCCCCTGAAGGGATAAGGATGCTTCTGGGTGATCGTGCTCTTGGTCCTTTTGATAAAGGATTCATCTCTACAGTAGTTAAAAGAATGAAAGAACGATCGAAAGAAACGTATTCATCCTCGGAGAGCTATGAGTTTTTTTTAGGGGCTAAGCTGCCGCTAAAGGATAACAGGCTTTATCTTGCTCGAAAGCCCTATGATAACATCCGTTCTTCCGAATGTTCTGTTCTTTTGATCCTGGGAAAGAATGAAAGCCGTTTTGATCTCCAGGCTATAGATGAGTTGAAGAGGGCCGTTCTCAAATCTGGCAGGCGCGTTAAAATAGCGGTGTTCAGGAATTTAGCCTCCTACATGGGAGAGATGGCTTTAAAAGATGGAGATTGGAGATTCGCGAGAAACCCGGATGTTGAAGATTCTATAAAACAATGGCTCAAGGGAGAAGAATCATATTTTGAAGTTACGGAAAAAACAGGGTCTATTTAAAATATTATTCTGATAGTGTAACATATTGTGGGCACTTTCGAAGTGTCATCCTGAGCGAGGGCGAAGCCCGAGTCGAAGGATCTGGCATAAGGTCTTTGAAAAAATAAAAAAATGGCATACCCTAATGGTTGTTATTGTTGAAGTAA
>JAJRVD010000021.1 GCA_024277375.1 Candidatus Omnitrophota bacterium
GAAGTGTGGGTTATTGGGTGTATGGGATAATTCAATATATAGATACCGTAAAGCAACCAACAGGTGCGCCGTCTTCCCCCATGGGGGAAGAGATCAAAGAACTGGAACATGAAAGTGCCCAATTATCTTGACACTACTCATATTCTCTACCGGTTGACTTTTGGGCGATCTTGGGTGTAAAGTGTTACTAGTGCACCGGTAATTTATTTAAAACTACTTATATTGCTGGGCTTGGGTGCAGAGCTTGGTGAAGATCGTCTTTAAGAGTCCTGCAAAACGGAACTTTTGTCATTAGGGCTGTGTCGTAATTTGTTTTGCGGATGGCCGCATACAGTATATTGTAGGGGTTCGATTTATCGAACCCGATATAACGGGCTTGATGAATCAAGCCCCTACATTACGACATAGTTTGATTGAAAAAACAGCGTTTTGCAGAACCCTAGAAGATTGTCTTTAACAAAGGAGACAAAAATGAAAAAATGTATTTCAATTCTTGTTATGATGGTTCTTGTGGTTGCTGTGGCATCAGCGGCGGTGGCGGAGAGTAAATTTGTTGAAGATTCAAAAAAAGCCGGGAAAGCTACAGCTCAGTACACGGGTAATGTTGTCACAGGTTCTGTTAATACGGTAGGCGAAGCAGTTTATGGGTCGACCAAGACAGCTGTAAGCCCGATTAAAGCTTTTTGGAGAAGTTTGATAGGAAAAGGAAAGCCCGAGAATATAGTTACTGATCCTGTCAATGAAGGCGTCAAAACAGTTAAAGATGCTACGGTTAATACAGGCAAAACCGTTACCGGTCAAAAAAAATAAGCGGAAGAAACAGCGACTATTTCAGACGAAGCTGTGAGCTATAGGGGAATCTGGTCCCTATAGCTCACACATTCAGGGTCAAGGAGAAACCTGGATATTTTTAACCATAGGCAATTGGATGCTTCTAGTGGCTGCTGTCGAAGCCATTACTAAGATAATTGAAAAGAAAAAGAAAAAACAACTAACAATTAACGTCGATTCTTATGTTAAGTTTAAACGTGTTTCTGAGGATGTTTCTGTATGAAACGACCAAGAAAGGACTTGGTAAATAATGGTACGTTTTATCCTCTTTTTGGTGATAATCTACGTTGCATATGCTGTTTATCGGAAAATCCAAAATCCTCAGATTGAGTTTGAGGTCAATGGTTCTGGTAATGGTAAAACGTTCTCTAAAATTTACTGCCCCTCCCCGAAAACTTTTATAGACTATACGGAAGGACGAATTAAAGGAAAAAACAAGAAAGCCATTGATAGTCACATAGCCAATTGCGCGGATTGCCAAGACGCTTTGAAAGATGTGTTTGGTATGTCCGGAAAATCCGATCAGAAGTCAGAGCTGGAAAGAACGAAGTAAGAGTCTGGTTTTTGCTGGTTTTTGTACCGTTTGGGAATTTAGCTTTGCAAGTGTCCCCGTCGCGGAAATCTTTAACAGCCGTGTCATCCCCGCGAAAGCGGGGATCCAGTAATATCAAATATGCTCTTTGATCCTTGTGATCTGTTTGGCGAGGTCGTTAATTTCTGTCTGCCAGTATTCAGGCGTGCCCCAGTCGGGGGCGACGCTTGAGAAAGTGTGGTCGGTTACCTGGTGGGCGCACCAGGCTGTGAAATGGATGTATCGCATTGCGCGCAGGGGTTCAATAAGTTTCAGATCGCTTCGGTCAAAATTCCTAAAAGATTCATATCCTTCGATGAACAGGTTCAGTTCATGCCGTGAATCTTTCAGGTATCCCGGGAGGAGCATCCATATATCTTGTATCGGCGTGCCGATAGCCATATCGTCAAAATCTATCAGGTAGAACGATTCACCGGGACGGTATATGATGTTCGCGGAATGACAGTCGCCGTGTATGCGGATAAGCGGCTTATTCGTAAAAAGAGGGTCTATAAGATCAATTAGTTCTTCGGTAATAGATGTAAATTGGCTGGATAGTTCTTTGGGGACAAGGTCACGTTCAAGGATGAAGTCTATATGGTCGCGTGTGGCGCCCCGGGGGGTGAGAGTAATGCGGTCTTTGGGTGTTTTTGTAGCGCCAACATTATGGACTCTTGCCAGCAGGCGTCCGAGTTCTAACCATTGCTCTTCGGAGAATTCGTCAGAGTTGCGGCCGCCTTTCTTGGGAAAAATAGCGAACATGATGTCACCGGACGCACCTATGGTTTTGGAGTCTTTTAATGAGAGTGGGGCGATGACCGGAATTTCAGCTTCCGCGAGTTCTTTCAAGAAATCATGCTCATCTTGTAATGCTTCTTTTGACCATCTCGCCGGGCGATAGAATTTTATGACAAGCCCCGTTCCGTCTTCTGTGGCGAGTTCAAAAATACGGTTTATATAACTTTTGTACGGCCGACAAAGTCCGGTTAAGCGTGCCTGGAGTTCTTCTTCGGCAAGATGGATTATAGTCTCATGCGTCAACGAAGCAAAATGCGGTGTCTGGTCTAAATTGTTCATGTGTTACAGTATAGCGCATGACGCGGATAATGCACAGGAGATTAAACCGTGTTGTAATAGTTCAGTTCTCCGCAGAGAATTATCCCAACACCGGTCATTCTGAGCGAGGGAACGAAGTGACCGAGTCGAAGAATCTGCTGTACCATCGGATTATTTTTAAGGAGGAGCAGCTAAAATTTCAGCAAATGGGTTTTTCCCGGCAGGCGGCTCACTCGCTCAAGATGACAGGGGAGAAGGAACGTATTCGCTGCGGAGAACTGAACTATTACTTCTCTGCGGAGAACTGAACTATTACTAAGATTGTTATGTATGTTCTGGCTTTCTCTTGACCTAATATAAAACGTTTAGTACAATATTGGCTAAAATGTAGGGGTACGTCATGCCGTGGCCCTGCGAAAATTAATATTATGAACAATTACGCAAACAGATATAGTTTAGGTGTGCGGATCATAGCAGCTCTCGTAGTGTGTCTGTTTTCTGTTAATACCGTCTCCTGGGCCTATTCTGCCAGTAATATTTCAACCCATAAGACCACTCTTGCCGCTCCTACGTGCCGGAGACTCCACTGCGAGGGTTTAATTTACAATACCCATCAGATTAAAACGGTATTACACCATCTGTTGAAATAATTTGTTGAAATTATTGAAAGCACTTATCAGTTTACTGTTGTGTCAGTGCAGGTAAGGGAGTATAATCAAAGAAATAACAAACAGGTAAGGGTGCTATGGGCGAAGAACGTAAATATAAAGCTAAAGTCGATGGAAAAGAAGTTGATGTCGAGGTCCTGGAAGGTGAGATCCGAGAGGAAAAGCCGAGTGAAGAGGGGCAAATGTTTTCCAGGTGGCGGAGTATTTCGCCGTTCCTGGTGACGGGAGTTGTCGTTGCCGGGATCATATTATTGTCGATAACGTTATTTATTTGGGCTCTACCTTTTTTGATCCCCCTGTGTATCGTGTTTTTTATAGTCAGGTTTCTCAATCAGAAATAACTAGAGGATTGTTTTGTGTTAGATCCTTCGACTCGGCCTTTGGCCTCGCTCAGGATGACAGGGGGAGGAGGCCGCTCCTACGGTATTATCCATCACGCATTTTTCTCTGTATTCTTTCCCGGCTCTTCTATATAATGAAGAACATGAAATCTTTAAAGAATCGGCCCATTGGGATATTTGATTCCGGTGTCGGTGGGCTTACGGTAGTTAAGAGTGTTCAGAAGTATCTTCCCCGGGAAGACATAATATATTTCGGGGATACGGCAAGGGTTCCATACGGCAATAAATCCAGGTCTACGGTTACACGTTTTTCCCGCGAAATAATGGATTTCATGATAAAGAAACGTGTTAAAATGGTTATTGTCGCTTGCAATACCGCGTCAAGTTTTAGTCTGGGGGCTTTAAGGAAACATTATAATATCCCTGTTATCGGTGTTATATCTCCCGGAGCGCGAGAAGCTGTCAGTCTTTCATTGAAAAAAAGAATAGGGGTTATAGGTACGAATTCTACCATCTCCAGCCGCGCGTACGAAAAGGAGGCGGCTAAGACGGATCCGAACGCTAAGCTTTTTTCTAATGCCTGTCCGCTTTTTGTCCCTCTTGTTGAAAATGGGTTCCTAAGCGACCCGATCACATTGGAAGTAGCGAAAATATATTTAAAAGCTTTTAAGGCAAAGAATATAGACGCGCTTATATTGGGATGTACGCATTACCCGCTTCTAAAAAAAGTCATAGGTAAGGTTATGAAGGATGTCGAGCTTGTTGATTCTTCGTCCAGCGTAGCTAAGGAAGCAAAATGTGTGCTACTAAAAAAAGATCTTAACTCCAGTCGTGCGTCTCGGAGGGGAAGTCTTAAGTGTTATGTAAGCGATGAAGCGGAAACTTTTCGAAGGACCGCGGGTTTATTTTTGAAGAAAAAAATACAGGTAAAGAAGGTGGCATTATGTCCGGCCGTACAGTAAAAGCAAGTGATATTGAAAAAGCCGTAGCAAAGATATGTCTTGAGGCGAATACCGTTTTGAGAGAGGATGTTCTGGCGGCGTTGGAAGAAGCATATCGTGGATCGGAGAAAGAATCCGGTCCGGCGGCAATGCTTGAAGTTCTTGTAGAGAACGCCAAAATAGCAAAAAAAACAAAACTTCCCATATGTCAGGATACCGGTATGGCAGCGGTGTTTGTGGAATTAGGTAGAGATGTTGTTGTCTCTGACGGGAACATATTCCAGGCTATAGACGCCGGCGTGGAGAAGGCATACAAAGAAGGATTTTTCAGGAAATCAGTAGTTGCCGATCCGATCCTCAGGGATAATACCGGGACCAATACTCCGGCAATGGTTCACATTGATCCGGTGGAGGGGGATAAGATAACCATTTCGGTCATGCCAAAAGGGTTCGGGAGCGAAAACAAAAGCGCGATCGCGATGCTGAACCCTACAAGCACTCCGAAAGACATAATAGATTTTTGTGTCGGTACCGTTAAAAAAGCCGGACCCGACGCGTGTCCGCCATATGTTCTCGGGATAGGTATTGGCGGGACAATGGAGATGTGCGCGTTTCTGGCGAAAAAAGCTCTTCTGAGACCCATCGATAAAGCGAACGCGAAATCGCATATCGCGAAGCTTGAAGAAGAGATAAAAGTCGGCGCGAATGAATTGAAGATTGGTACTATGGGGTTGGGGGGCGATCATACGGTAATTGGTGTAAATATTGAAACGGCTCCTACACATATCGCGGGGTTGCCGGTAGCGGTGAATATTTCATGTCACGCGCTTCGCTCGGCGAGTATAACGATTTAGGTGATAGATGGTTTATTGAGTTTATGGCGTTGTGCGCGTGGCCGGGGACAGTCCACGCGCTCGCTTGGGATAGTCCCCTAACGCGAAGGGTTGTTATGACAAATAAAAAGAAAATACAGGTGCCGCTTCAGGCGGATGATATTGCCTCTCTTTGTGCCGGTGATGGAGTGCTTTTGTCCGGGACTATTTATACCGCTCGCGACCAGGCGCATCTGAGGATATGTGAGATGATAGAAGCTGGTGAAAAACTTCCGGTAGATCTCGACGGACAGGTAGTGTATTATTGCGGGCCCACTCCGGCGAACGCGAGAGCCATAGGGTCTTGCGGGCCGACTACGTCAAGTCGGATGGATCCTTTTACTCCCGCGTTTCTGGAGATCGGGATGAAGGGGATGATAGGTAAAGGCAGAAGGTCGACTGAGGTGGTAGCGGCGGTTAAGAAAGCTAAAGCCGTGTATTTTGTCGCGCCGGGCGGAGCGGGTGCTTATTTGAGTGAGAGAGTTAAATCTTGTGAAGTGGTGGCGTTCGCTGACTTGGGGCCTGAGGCAATATATGAATTGGTAGTAGAAGATTTCCCGGTGGTTGTCGCGATAGACTCAGAGGGGAATGACTTGTACGCGGGATTACAAAATTAATAGATTCCCGCGACCACTCACCAGTTCGTGGTGCCCGAACATTCCTTGAAAAACTCTGTTTTCCGGATGACCTCGGAAACGGTGTTTCTCGGCCTTGGGAATGACATGAATAAAGAAACGCTATATGCTGTATGCATAGGGTTATGCAAAATGGAACTTTCGTCATTCGGAGCGTGTCGTAATTCGTTTTGCGGATGGCCGCATACAACATATTGTAGGGGTTCGATTTATCGAACCCGATATAACGGGCTTGATGAATCAAGCCCCTACATTAGGGCGCAGTCTGATTAAAAAAAAACAGCGTTTTGCAAAAGCCTATGTACACATAAAAAGGAGAGAATACAATGAGGCAGGATGGCAGGTTGGCTAATGGGATCAGAAAAGTTAATGTAACACCGGATTACATAAAATACGCGGAAGGCTCATGTTTTTTTGAGATGGGAAACACTAAAGTAATTTGTACGGCAAGTGTTGAGAAAGGCGTGCCGCCTTTTCTTAGAGGAAAGGGCGCCGGATGGATAACTTCAGAGTACGGAATGCTTCCGAGATCGTGCGATAGAAGGGTGTCAAGAGAATCCTCCAGGGGTAAAATAGGCGGAAGAACGCATGAAATACAGCGTTTGATCGGCCGTTCGATGCGTAGTGTAACCGACATGGCGTTTCTCGGAGAGAGGACAATATGGCTGGATTGTGACGTTATTCAAGCGGATGGCGGTACACGTTGCGCGAGTATAACGGGAAGTTTTATCGCTCTATGTCTCGCGTTGGATAGTTTAAAAAAAGAGGGCGTGATAGAAAATATTCCTATACATAATTTTATTGCCGCGGTAAGTGTAGGGGTTATTGACGGCGTGAGTTGCCTCGATCTTAATTACGAAGAAGATTCACGCGCCGATGTCGATATGAATGTTGTTATGACCGATTCGGGGGACTTTGTTGAAGTGCAGGGAACGGCAGAGAGAGATCCTTTTAGCCGCAAACAAATGGATGAAATGTTAGGCTTTGCCGAAAAAGGTATAAAACGTCTTATTGAGATACAGAAAGAAACACTGAAAGGGGTATTTTGATGACAGAAATACTGATCGCGACACATAATGCCAATAAACGGAGGGAGATCAAAGCGCTTTTAAAGGGCTTTGACAAGGTCAAGGTTTTAAACCTGGATGATCTTGAAAGCTCACCACCGATGATAGTGGAAGACGGAAAAACTTTTCGTCAGAATGCTATAAAAAAAGCTGTAATAACTTCTAAATTTTTTAAAGGTCTGGTGCTGGCGGATGATTCGGGGTTGGAAGTAACTGCCCTTGACGGGAAACCGGGTGTCAGATCAGCGCGGTTTGCCAGAGTGAAAGCCACGGATAAAGAGAATAACGAAAAACTTCTCAAGCTTCTCGAGGATACACCCGAGAAGAAACGTAAAGCGCGGTTTGTATGCCACATAGTACTGGCGGAAAGAGGACATCTTCTCGTTAGTGTTGAAGGGGTCGTTAGGGGAGAGGTCTTAAGCGCGCCCAAAGGGAAAAACGGGTTTGGCTACGATCCTCTATTCGTTCCCACCGGCGGCAAAAAAACTTTTGCGGAGATGACGGCGACATATAAAAATCGAATAAGCCATAGATCACTTGCTTTGGCAAAGCTAAAGAAGTCTATTGGGAAATACCTAAAAAATTCTTAATGCTTTTCTTAAATATATTTTTTAACGGATTTATGTAGTCAAAACTCCATTCCGGTTTTTTGACCGTTCCCTTAAGCCGCGCCTTGCTTATAACCTTCCCGAAACGGACGACTGTATCTCTCAGGGCCACTTGCCAATCTTCTTCCGCGTCCGGATCAGGTTGCCTGAATTGATTCTCAAACGAAAAATCCAGATTCCCGTCAAAGTCAAGATATCCTTCCGAGGTTACGTAGATGCTTTTACCTACAAAGGTGAGGTTGTCGGTAGTGATCTTCTGATCTTTTATTTCGAAATCCGCGTACGCTCGATCGATGTCTATTTTCCCGGAAAACGAAAATACGGTTTGTACCGAGGATAGCATATCCCCCAAAAGCGGGGTTAAGAGAGGCATCGGTCCCAAGTTAGCGTTGTCTATCGCTACTTTTGCCGAACCATTTATAGAGGACATTGTATTGGCAGAGCCACTGATAAAAATTTCGGTCTCAAGTAGCCCGTGTACCCGTGTTTTGGGGTCAACCGCGTCACGTATAAGTTTTTTGAGATCGATTTTCTCGAGCGCGCAACTTATGGAATAGGGCAGATCTTTTGATTTTGTGTCCAGAGTGAAGTCTCCATCGAGGGTTCCGTCATAAGGAGCGGCTGTGATCGGAGAAACCTGAAGGACCCCTTCGGTAAAGTCGAGTTCGGATGTTACTTCACCTATATAAATTTTACCTATCTTGAGATTTGGTGTTGACATAGTTGCCGCGACTTTGCAATTCTCAAGAGATAGATCTGAAGTTTCCAGATGAAAAGTTGATTCGAGTCGACCTGACAGTTTAGCATTCCGAACAAACTCTCCAAGTTCTCCGCCAATTGACGTGAGAGATCCAATTTCCGTTTTAGTGGTTCCGCCAAGTGTACACTTTTTTTCTCCCGAGAAAAAACCGGTTATCGCGCCGATCAGGTTAAAATGCAAGGTGTAAAACATGCCGGTTAGCTTTTTGATGGATAAAGTGTTATTTTCTTTCACGAGTATGGTGTTTAACCCAAGATCGTCTGAACGCAACGAAAGGTCATATCCGGACTCTGTAGTATCAAGGGCTTTGATGTCGATGAGGTAAGGAGTGTTCTTGTGCATAAGGTGGATCTTACCTTTTGAAAGTTTCGCCTCAGCAATGTCCAGTGTGCCGAAGATATCTTCCAGGAAAATCCCTTTTGTTCGTATGTTCGCTTCTGTAATAAAAATGGACCGGATCAAGTTCGGATCAAACAGGGACAGAGCCTTTTTGATCGAAAAGGCTCTGTCTCTGTTTTCCGCCTCAGCGGCCATAGAATCCGTTTTTAAGGTTACGTCGCAGAAAAAACCGTTCGTTCGTAACCCCCTTAAAACTATGGTGGTCTTCAACCTTTTTTCTCTTGCGATGGACAAGAGATCAAATGCAATAGTGGCAGTGTCTATTTTGACAGTCAGATCCGAGGGGAAGATCTCTATTCCGCCAAGGGCGATCGATTGAAAAGGGAGGTAGTTGATAGAACTTATTTTGACAGGATGTTCAAATAGACGAGATAATTCCGAAGATGTTCGCGTAAGGATTTCTTTATCGATGACATCTCGATGGATTTGATATAGTGTAACCAGTGTCAATGCCGCCAGGAGCACAACTAACAGTATTATCTCGAAAAATAACTTGATGGATCGCATGATGCGTAAGTATAGCATATAAACAAATGCGAGAGAATAAAAAAACATGAAAAAATTGCATATTTCATTCGTTTAATGTATATTGTATTATGCTCCGTACGTCATGCTACACCAATTGAATTACGTTTATATGAATGTGAATAGAATCCTAATTATCCAGGACAGTCCATCCATAAACATGATGCTGAAGTTCAGGCTTGAGCCTGAAGGGTTTTCTGTCGATACAGCCGAAGATGGAAAAGAAGGTATCGATAAAGCAAAGTCCGGAGATTATCAGCTCATTCTTTTGGATTATAACCTCCCTGACATTAACGGACCCGAAGTATGCCGAGTGTTAAAAGAAAACGAAAACACCAAGGGTATTCCCATAGTTTTTATGTCTGCTGAAGAAGAGAATAAGATCGCCGAAGTAACTAAAGAAGCGTCCGCGGAAGGCTATGTAGCGATGCCTTTTAAAGAGCCGGAGTTTCTCGAGAAGATAAGGGGTTTTATTGGCCGGTAAAGAAGAGGATAAAAAAATAACGTTTTACGAAGACGAGTTCTCCGGGAAAGAAGTGAAACAGGAGGAAGTGAGCTCTCTTATAGTTTTCCGTTTAGCGAAGGAATGGTATGCTCTTGAAATATTGAAAGCGAGTGAAGTGGTAAAGGTAGACAAAATAACATATCTTCCGTCTAGTCCGGAGCATATCGCGGGCATAGTGGATCTTCGCTGGACTATCTTATCCGTTACGGATCTGAAGAAAATATTCGGTCTTCCCGCGGAAGGGCTTACGCGAAAAACACGTATTGTGGTTGTCGAGTCGGGCTTGGCCGAGACAGGACTTTTAGTCGATGAGGTTTTAGGTGTAGTAGATGTGCCGTTGGATGAAATAGACCCTACGCTTGTTACGATCCCGGTCGATAGGTCAGGGTATATAGACGGAGAATGCAAAGTAGACGATAAGTTGATAGGTGTTTTAAAAGTAGAAAAAGTGCTACAGAAAGGGGCGGGGTAAATGTTCAAAAGATCATTGTGTCCGGTGTTAGCGTTAATTTTTGTTGTGTCCTTTACTCTTGTCGGGTTTGCCGACGAAGTATCCGACCTGAAAGCTCAGCTCGCGACAATGCAGCGTCAGATACGGGCTCAAGGAAAACTGATATCAGCTATGCAGAAAAAGATCGAAGGCATGGGGGTATCAAAACCGGCACAAACGACCGGTGTTCCTGAGGGGATCGACGAGAGAGTGACGGCACTCGAAAAATCTCAAAAAGACGGACTGTTGTCCCTTAAGGGAGAAAGGTGGTAACTCGGAGGAGAACTTGAATTTGAATATGTAGACATACAGGAACATACAGACGCTGGTGAGCCGGAAGGACATTTTCAGCTCGATAAATTTATGCTGATCCCGAAGGCGTACCTGACCGATGACATTTACCTCTATGGGGAGATTGAATTTTATATGGGCGGCGCGATACTTCCAAAATACGCTTACGCTCATTTCGGGAACCTCCCGTATGATACTTTTCTGAAGGTGGGGTTTGACCAGAGATTTATGAAGCCGTCACGGAAGACTGAGGGTTATCCACTTGCGGGGAATTCTTTCTGGCGTGATAACTCGGGCGGTATTTTTCTTGGTGGTACTATAGACCCTTTCTATTGGAGGTTCTCTTACACTAACGGATATTCATTGGCTCAGAGGCAAAAGACAGAAGATAACCCGGTTGGCGACAATCAGGATATGCTCCATGATAATACCAAGACCGCGGGGTATTCGAATCTGGGTGAAGTTGGAGTCGGTATGGGCTTTAAGTATGATTTTGAAGAACTGGGCAAGTTGGATACCATGGGATTTTTCTATTACTACCAGATGAGCGCTGTTGACGAGCAATTCTTGATAAATAACGTGACGGGATACACTTCGACAGACAGGGATCAGACCAGATACGGAGCGAATGTGAATTATTCTGTTTTGGGAGCTAACATTTTCGCGCAGTTCATTAAAGCTGAAGATGGTGCCCTGGAAAGATACGCCTGGTATATCCAGCCGTCATATAAGATAGACCTGACTGAACTTTTTGGTGATCCTGACAGGGAATTCCTTAGCGCTGTCACGCCGCTGTTCAGATACGGAGTCCTGGAAACACAGAATATCGGCGCTGTATGGAACGATCAACTTACCTGGGACAGGCAGGAGTATACAATAGCGGTCATCACGCAGCTGTACGACAACGTTAAGCTTAAAACCGAATATAACCTCGACCGTATGGATAAAGGCACGGGTACCGATGAGTATGGTGAGTTTATCGCGCAATTGGAAGTAAAGTTTTAGTAGGGTTACGCAAAACGCCGTTTTTATCGTCATTCAGGTTGTGTCGTAATTCGTTTTGCGGATGGCCGAATACAATATGTTGGTGGATGGCCGAATACAATATGTTGGTGGATGGCCGCGTACAATATGTTGGTGGATGGCCGAATACAATATGTTGGTGGATGGCCGAATACAATATGTTGGTGGATGGCCGAATACAATATGTTGGTGGATGGCCGCGTACAATATGTTGGTGGATGGCCGCGTACAATATGTTGTAGGGGTTCGATTTATCGAACCCGATATAACGGGCCTGATGAATCAAGCCCCTACATTATGACACAGTTTGATTAAAAAAACAGCGTTTTGCAGAACCCTGAAATTTTAGAACAGAGGAGAACATCATGACGAAAAATATTATTTTCGTATTTAGTGTTATTTTTGTCTGTGTTTTTGCCACGGTTTCTTTCGCGGACCAGACTATTGTTTCGGCAAAAGTCACGCGGGAACCCGTGATCAACGGCGCGGGTACTGACGCGGTATGGACCGAGGCAACAGAATATACTACGCACGACAATACCGCTGATATCGACATAAAGATCAAAACGGTCCATACTGATAAAAAGATATTCTTTCTTGTCAGTTATCCCGATCCGGATAAGTCGGATACACATAAGCTCTGGACCTGGAACAGCGGGGAAGATAGGTACAAAAGCGGACTTGATAGAGAAGATATGTTCGTAATTAAGTGGAACATGAATCCGGGACCGGTAGATCTTTCGCTGACGTCGAATGATGAATACAAAGCGGATATCTGGTTTTGGAAAGCATTCCGGACGGATCCTATGGGATACGCGGATGATAAGTATCAGGTGTATGGCGCCACAAAAAGGGCAAAGAGTACGAAGCTTATCAGCAAGACCGGGAAGGCCATGTATCTAATCAGAAGAGGGGATGCCGGAACTTCCGCGTATAAAAGCACTTTTTATGTGGATCATGTGAATGATAAGATGTCTCATTTTGATCATGTTGTGCCGACGGGAAGCCGGGGGGATATTAAAGCAAAAGGCGTTTGGGTCGACGGGCGATGGACCATAGAATTTGAAAGGGCTCTTGTAACCGGTAATGATGATGATGTCCAGTTCGACAATATGTCCAAAGAGTATATTTTTGGTGTTTCGCGTTATGAGGTCGCCGGCCGAAAGCCGGAACCGGCCATAACCCAGCCTTTGTACGGCGCGGGAGATATTTCCGAAGGACTTGTTTTAAATTTTAGCACATAGACGGTAGAGGCACGGCATGCCGTGCCCCTACGTATTTTCAAAGGGGATGAAATATGGGTATGTCTTTTAAGGCCATTCGTAACATAGGGTTGCTGGTCTTGGTATCTATCATAATTGTCATGGCAGGAAGCTCACTTATGATAATGCGTGATATTAATGATCGCCTGGATGAGGTGGTCAATAAGTTGCAGCCTAAATTGGAGTGGGTCGCCGCGGTCAGCGATAGTTTTCTGGAAGCGGAAAAAATTTTTCTTGTATTCGCGAGAGAGGGAGAAGGTGAGATCAAGCCGGCGATAGCTGACTTGGGTAAAGCCATAAAGGAAGCGGGAGGACTTAAAAAAAAGGTAGAAGGCGATGAGGTAAAACTTGTGGAGGGTTTCATTAAAAGTGCCAGGCATTTTAGGGCCGCTGTAGCTACATACGCGGAAGAAGCGAGGTTTGATATTACCGAGTCAACCGCTATCGAGATGGAAAAATTGGCCTTAAGATCTTCAAAAGACGCTTATAAAGACCTTACCTTGATGGTGCGAAATATAAGAGCCAAGATAAAGGATGCCGACGCGCAGATGATAGGTTTAGCCCGGGGAGGGCAAAGGATGATCACCACTATCCTTACCATAGGGATATTGCTGGCTGTGGGGATAGCTCTTTTTATGAGTAAGGCTTTGGCCGATCCCATCCAAAGGATGATGAATAAAGCAAAACGGATCGCTTCGGGCGATCTTACGGCGCATCCTGAAGATCAAGAAGCCGCCCATGATGAGATCGGGTGTTTGAGTGAAGCGCTTGATGATGTAACATCAAATCTTAAAGATATGGTAGCGCAGATAAACGAAGCCGGTCTTAAAATAGCTTCTTTCTCGTCCCATATCATAGCTATAGATGAAGAACAGGTAAGAGGCGCGAGTGAGCAGTCTTCGTCGGTAAGTGAAGTGACAACTACGATCGAGGAATTAGCCCGTTCATCCGCGCAAATAGCCGATAGTGCCGATAATGTCTCAGGGGTCGCGGAACGTACATTAGCCGGGATGAACGAAATAAATACGAGGGTTGACAGGACGGCAAAGAAAATTATCGCTTTGGGTGAAAAGTCCCAATCGATTGGAAATATCACACAACTTATAGACACTGTCGCGGCTCAGACAAATTTATTAGCGTTGAACGCGGCAATAGAAGCGGCAAGAGCAGGTGAAGCCGGGGAGGGTTTTGCGGTTGTTGCCCAGGAGATAAGAAAACTCGCGGAGCGGTCCGGCGAATCTACAGAGGAAATAAGACAACTTATTACCGAGATCCAGTCTGAGATCAATTCTACGATCGTTGGTATCGAAGACTCAACTAAGTGGGTAGCCGAAGGGCTTAAGATGGTGCGAGGTACCGCGAAATCCGCGAAGGAAATATCAATGGCTACTCAGCAGCAAAAAAGCGCATCCAAACAGGTAGTACAAGCTATGCAGAATATAGACGTTGTAACGAAACAGTTTGTTTCTTCGACCCGGGAAGCGGCGGCGTCCGCTCAACGTCTTAGTAATCTATCTCAAAACCTTAAAAAAGCGATAGGAACGTTTAAGCTGGATAGTCTTAAGTGATTGAGTAAAGGATCCTGCAAAATGGAACTTTCGTCATTCGGGCTGTGTCGTAATTTGTTTTGCGGATAGACGCATACAATATATTGGCGGATGACCGCATACAATATATTGGCGGATGACCGCGTACAATATATTGGCGGATGACCGCATACAATATATTGGCGGGTGACCGCGTACAATATATTGTAGGGGTTCGATTTATCGAACCCGATGTAACGGGCTTGATGAATCAAGCCCCTACATTATGACACAATCTGATTGAAAAAACAGCGTTTTGCATGAGTCTAAATTAAGTAATGTGGAGAGGGGTGTTGTAAAGTGAAACTTACGGTAGCGAATAAAACGGGTATTATCGCGGGCGTAGTGTTGGTTTTGGCGATAATCGCGGTGGTTATGGGCATTTTATACGTTGATAAGATCGCCGGTGAGGTGGCCAGGCCGCTTACCGTACTTAAGGTTATTATCTTTTTTGTGTTTTTTCTGGCAGTCGTCACGTCTCTGGGGCTAAGTGTTGTGTTTTATGCCGGCACGATTAGGCCTCTTCGCGGTCTTATTGTGAAAATTAAAGACGCCGCTCGAGGTGACCTTTCATTTGATGTGGATGTCAAAGGGGGAGAGGAGTTAATAAGCTTATGCGAAGGGGTTAACGGCCTGACAAAAAGTTTAAGAGAAATAGTCAAAAAAATACGGGATGTGGGCGTTAAGACGAGTAAATCGGTAGAAAAGATCCGCGAAACCGTTCGGGATCAGGCCACGGGATCGACGGAGCAATCCTCCGCGATAAGCCAGATCACAAGTACGATGGAGGAACACGCGGCCAGCGCCAGTCAGGTTGTTGTGAGCACCGAGAATGTTTCGAAAATAACTGAAAGTACTTCTGCCGAGATACAAAAGATAAATGAGAAAGTCTCCCAAGCCGGCAGAAAAGTGTCTGTTCTGGGTGAAAAGTCACAGTCGATAGGGAACATAACAAAACTTATTGATGAGATCGCCGAACAGACCAATCTTTTGGCGTTGAACGCGGCAATAGAGGCGGCTCGAGCGGGTGAGGCGGGAAAAGGGTTCGCGATCGTTGCTCAGGAAGTCAGAAAACTAGCTGAACGGGCTACCGAGTCTACCGAGGATATACGCGAGCTGATAAGTGAAATGCAGGCGGAGACCAGCGCTACCGCTGCCGGCATTGAGGACCTTGCCAAGTGGACTCAGGAAGGTTTAAAAGGAATGAAAATAGTGGAGAATTCAGCGAAGGAGATACATATAGCGACACGTCAGCAGAAGACCGCTTCGACCCAGGTTGTTCGTGCCATGAAAGATATTGAGACGGTAACCAGGCATTTTTCAGGATCGACGAAAGATGTACTGCTTTCCGCGGAAGAACTTAATAAGTTATGTAACGAGCTTAGCACAGTTGCAAAAGGTTTTCGTTTGTAAAAGGGGAAAAGATAAAAGAAAACGCTAAACACGGGAAGCAGAACTGCTGGGAATGCAAAAAGTGCGGTAGGACACCCGGCGGAGACAGAGAGAAGGAACTTGGGGTGTGTCCGGCATATTCTGAGCATGGAAGGTGCTGTTGGGCCATTGCCGGAACGCTATGTCACGGGGAGATACAAGGTGTTTTTGCTCAAAAAATAGAAAGTTGTTTTCTGTGCGCTTTTATCAAAAGGTGAAAAAAGAAGAAGGGGGAGATTTTGTGGTTTTCCCTGAAGAAGATTAGATGACCGTTAGACCATTCCAAAAACTGACTTATGCCTGATAAAAAAGATTTCATTTCACTTTTTAAATCCGAGACCGAAGAACATCTTACCAAACTTGACAAGGGACTTGTTAAGCTTGAGAAGGATCCGCGTGATCTAAACCTGATAAAAGATCTTAAAAGGGCCGCTCACACGATAAAGGGATCAGCCAGGGTTTTTGAGTACGATCAGATCCAGGATATAGCGCATGCGGTGGAGGATGTATTTGATAAACTTACGGAAAAAGAAATATCGTTTACCTCCGAGATCGCCGATGTGGTATTTGAAGCGCTTGATATCATCAGGGTTGTTTTAGGAGAGGTGGTGAAAGAAGAGCCGATAGATATTGATCCGTCGGAGATTTGTGCCAAATTAGCGGTTATTGCCGATGGAGAAGAAAAAAGGAAAAACGGGGACAGTTCACGCGCTCGCTCCGCTCGGCTCCGCTCGGGACAGGAGGGACAGCCTCCTGGCGATAAGGATCAAGAGGCAAGAGGGAAGGAAGATAAAAAGAGTGAAAGTGCCGTGTCTGAGCCAACGAGCGACGAATTTATTCGCGTTCCGACCAGTCGAGTGAACAAATTGCTTAATTTGGTGGGTGAGATGGTGATAAACAAAATGAAATCCTCCAGCAAGATAGCTCAGTCCAGGAAGATCTTTGTCGGAACAAAAGATATGCAAAAAAGAATAGCGGTTCTATCCGAAAAGGTAAAGAATTTTTTACCACCGAATGATGTGGAAATAACAAAATTGTTCGGTCAGTGCAGTGCTGATGTCCACCGGCTTAACGATGAAGCATCGGAATTGTATAAAAATATCTCTACGGAGGCGTTCCAGCTAGATCCCATAATAAATGAGCTTCAGGACAAGATGAAAGAGATCCGGATGTTGCCTTGCTCTACGGTATTTGAGATGTTTCCCCGTATGATAAGGGATATAGCGTCGCGCCAAGGAAAGAAAGTTGATCTTGACATACGAGGAGAAGAGACGGAGCTGGACAAGAAGGTCCTGGAGGGGATAAAAGCTCCCTTAATGCATATACTGCGTAACTGTATTGATCATGGTATTGAGCCTGTAGCAAAAAGAAAAGACCTTGGCAAACCGGCGGTGGGAAAGATCGAAGTGTCCGCTTTTCACGATTCGGGTAATGTCGTCATAAAAATAGAAGACGATGGCGGCGGGATAGACGTGAACCAGATAAGACAGACGGTTATTAAAAAACATCTGGTAAGTGAGACGGAACTTAAAACCATGACAGAAAAAGAGATATTGAACCTTATCTTTATGAACGGTTATTCCACGAGCCCCATTATAACCGATGTGTCCGGAAGAGGAGTGGGGCTTGATGTAGTTCGGCACGATATAGACAACTTAAGAGGGCAGGTTGTTTTAGATACCCTTCAAGGGAAGGGAACAACTTTCGAGATAGTGCTGCCTCTCACAATAGCTATTATACAGGTGCTTTTGGTGAAGTCCCGGGGTGAACTTTTCGCTATGCCTGTATCTTCAATTGAGGAAAGCCTTGAAGTTCACGCGACGGAGATCTCTACCCTTGAAGGCCGGATGGCCGTTCAGGTGCATGGGCATTCAGTGCCGGTAGTGAAACTCGATGAGCTTCTAGGGCTTCCTGCGGAGACCGAAGAAAGGCAAAGTGCCCTCGAAGAACTCCCCGTGGTAGTTACTTCTTCTATGGATAAGAAAGTGGGTTTTATAGTCGATGAGATCGTAGGTGGGGAGGAGATATTCATAAAAAGTTTGGGGAAACATCTGGGGAAGCTTAACAATGTTATGGGGGCTACCATCCTGGGGACCGGAGAGGTTGTTGTGATCCTTGATATACCTGAACTTATTGTGTGTAGTCGTTTGAGCCATCCTGCTATCGTCGGAAGGCAGTTCCAGATAAAAGAGAAACGTAAGGATAAAAAGGTACTGATCGTTGAGGACGCCCTTTCCACTCGTGAAGTTGAGAGAAGTATATTGGAGGGAGAAGGATACCAGGTAGATACGGCTGTTGACGGTGTAGACGCTTTGGATAAGGTGGCCGTGACAAAGTATGATCTGGTAGTCACCGATGTTCAAATGCCCAGGATGGACGGATTTGAACTATGTGAGGCCATAAGAAAAAATCCCGAATATGACGATGTTCCGGTCGTGGTAGTTACGGCGCTGGAAAAGGAAGAAGATAAAAGAAGGGGCATAAATTCCGGCGCACAGGCCTATATCGTGAAAAGCGCGTTTGATCAAGGTAATCTTCTGGATACGATCGAGAGACTAATCGGTTAGTAGTCAGACTCATGCGAAACGCTGTTTTTTTGATCAGGTTGTGTCATAATGTAGGGGCTTGATTCGTCAAGCCCGTTATATCGGGTTCGATAAATCGAACCCCTACAACATATTGTATGCGGCCATCCGCCAACATATTGTATGCGGCCATCCGCCAACATATTGTATGCGGCCATCCGCAAAACAAATTACGACACAGCCCGAATGACGGAAGTTCGATTTTGCGTGATCCTTGATAGAGGCGGCAAAGGAGAGAAGTGGCAAAAAACAAGATAAGAGTTCTTATAGTCGAGGATTCGCCTCTTATGTGTAAAGTTCTGACGAGATTGTTGGAGTCGGATCCGGAGATAAAAGTGGTTGGCGTGGCCCATACGGGGGAAGAGGCGATTGAGGCCGCAGGCAGACTAAAACCCGACATAATCACTATGGACATTCATATGCCTGTTATGGACGGGTTTGAGGCCGCTAAGCGGATAATGGCGAATGATCCCACGCCCATACTTATTGTGGCGGCTTCGGTTTTTGTCGAGGGGATGAATAAAGTTTTTGAAGCCATATCTTATGGCGCTCTAGATGTGGTTGATAAAAGCGAATTGCAGTTCACCAAAGAGAAAGAGAAAGAGAAAGAAACCGCGTTAAAACTCACTAAAAAAATAAAAATTTTAAGCACTATTCCTGTTGTAATGCATCCCTTGGCGATTTTTGAAAGTAAGTCGACAATGAACGACGCTGTAAAGGATCTTAAAAAAGATTCCACGCGTATCGTGGCGATCGCGTCTTCAACCGGAGGGCCGAAAGTTCTCCACACAATACTTAATGGAATACCTTCGGACTTCCCTTGCGGTATAGTTATTACGCAACATATCACGGAGGGGTTTGTCGAAGGCCTGGCGGAGTGGCTAAACAGCGAATCCGCGATTAGAGTGAAAGTAGCTGAGGATTTGGATGAAATACTCCCGGGAGTCGCGTATATAGCGCCTTGTGGTTCTCACACGAAAGTTGAAAAGGGAAAAATAGTCCTTTAAGATGAACCTGCCTACAGGGGACATAAACCGTCAGCCAATATCTTGCTTAGATCCGTGGCGAAAGCTCACGGAGAAAATGCCATTGGTGTGGTGCTGACAGGTATGGGGTCGGACGGTGTTGAGGGTCTGAAGGAGTTAAAACGCTCAGGAGCCAAGACGATAGCGCAGGATGAAGAAACTTGTACGGTGTTTGGCATGCCGAAAGCAGCCATTGAAGAGGGCATTATCGATGAAGTGGTGCCGGCCGACAAGATAGCCGGCCAAATAATTAAAATGTTGCGTAAAGGACAAAAAAGTGCCTAAAGGAACGGAAAAACAAATAGTGATCTTTGATCTGGCCGGAGAGGTAATGGGGCTGGATGTTTCTTGCGTACGCGAAATATTAATGATGCGGGAAGTCTATCCTTTGCCGAAGTCCCCGGACTTTCTTGAAGGCGTGATAAACTTAAGGGAGCATATAATTGCTGTAATGGATCTGCGTAAAAGGTTTGATCTCGAAGGCGATCTCGACGAAGCGGAGAAAAGGATAATTGTTTGCAGTCTCGGCACTTCGACCGGAAAGGCTGAAGACAAAAGGATCATAGCCGGTCTTGTTGTGGATAAAGTGCTGGAAGTCGTTACTGTAAACAAAGAAAACCTCGAGCCTACGCCGGAAGTTATCTTGAAACAGAGAGGAGCCGAATATATCTCCGGTATCGCCAGGTTGGAAGAAAAAATTGTTATTCTTTTGAATCCGGAAAAAATACTGACCGCCAAAGAAACAAAAAAACTCCTTACTCGAAAAAAAGAATAGACTTATGCAAAACACTGTTTTTTTTGATCAGACTGTGTCATACTGTAGGGGCTTGAAATATACTGTAGGGGCTTGATTCATCAAGCCCGTTATATCGGGTTCGATAAATCGAACCCCTACAACATATTGTACGCGGCCATCCGCCAACATATTGTACGCGGCCATCCGCAAAACGAATTACGACACAGCCGAATGGCGAAAGTTCCATTTTGCGGAATCCATAAAAAAAGAAAACACAAAATGACGCGCAAAGTTTCTATCACTGACGGGGAATTTGAATTATTCCAAAAGATGCTTATCTCGGAAGCGGGTCTTCGTTTCTATAAGGACAGGACAGACTCTCTGTGTTACGTTCTTGATGAGCGTATTAAAAAGAGAGGGCTCGCGTCTGCAAGGGAATATTACGACTTCTTGAAATACAATTCCGATGGGAGCGTAGAACTGCAGACTCTTCTTGACTTGGTCACAATAGGTGAGACCTATTTTTTTAGGAATAAACCTCACTTCGACGCTCTTGTAAATTTTATTTTACCCGAGATAATAAAGAAAAAAGAGAACACCCCTGCTAAGTCTATACGTATATGGTCCGCGGGCTGTTCCAAGGGAGATGAAGCTTATTCTATCGCTATTTCGCTTAGAGAGTTGCTCCCCTCCTATAAGGACTGGAATATTTCCATTTTGGCGACGGATCTGAATAGGAACGTATTGCGTGACGCTAAAAACGCCGTATACCGGAAAAAAGATATAGCCAGTTTCCCTGAGAAGTACCTGACAAAATATTTTTCCGAGGAAGGCAATAACTATGTACTGGATGAATCCGTTAAAAAAATGGTTAACGTTAAATATCACAATCTGGCCAAAGATCCTTTTGCTCTGGAAGAGATGAAAAATCTGGATATTATTTTTTGTCGGAACGTGACCATATATTTCGACCTTGAAACTACAAGAACAGTAATAAACGGTTTTTATGATCGCCTTCTTAAAGACGGTTACCTTTTTATCGGCCATTCCGAGACATTGTGGAAAATAACAAATAGATTTGAGACGATCGAATTTCCCCGGACTTTTATTTATAAGAAAACGCTACATCCCGTAGAGGAGATAGAAGCAAAACCGTTCATGGGAATTCCCTCGATCGATCTTGATGAGATCATTCATGAAGAAACTCTTGTTACCGAAGAGCCCAAAGAGAAAGAGGTACCCGCAGAAACGGTAATGTCAAAAAATAAAGGGTCGATCCTGTATGTCAAAGCGGCAAAATTATTCCGTGAAAAAAAATATCAAGAAGCGTTCCTGGCTTTTGACGAAGTGATCAAGCTTGACAAAAACCATATAGACAGTCATTTTGCCAAAGCCGTTATTCTGGCTAACCGGTCCGAGTATGAAGACGCGACAAAAGAATTGAAGAAAATAATAAAAACGGACAACTTGTACCTGGAAGCGTATTACCTCTTGGGTGTATTAGCTCACAAGACTGGGGACTTGACGGAGGCCGAGAACCGGTTCAGGAAATGTGTTTACATCGATCCCGGGATGGTACTTGCTTATTTCAACCTTGGCAATATATACTTGTATGAGAAGAGACTGGCAAAAGCTACCCGAGAATTCAATAATGCTATAAGACTTTTAGAGGGAAAACCGAAAGAGGAACCAATAAAATTCTGTGAAGATTTCACGGCGGATTTTTTGTTAAGAGCGTGTAGGAATAACCTTTTAGAAATAGGAGCCGGCAATGACCGATGATCATGAAAAAGAAATCCTCGCGAAATATTTTTCCCATACAAGTCACGAGTTGAGAACTCAGATAGTGGTTATTCGGGAGGGTATAAGCCAGGTGTTGGACAGTAAAGGAAAGAAAGAATGGAAACCCTACATGGAACTTTTAACTCTTGCCTTAGAATGTACCGACAAACTAAACTCTCTTATCGGAGAAATGCTAACTCTCCCCGCCTTAGAGGAATTTAAGGAGGGGGAAGAAGTGGGGTGAGCGATGGGACTTGAACCCACGACCACCTGAACCACAATCAGGCGCTCTACCAACTGAGCTACGCCCACCACAAGAGTAATCAATTGGAAAATAACATTCTATGCGCTTGGACATGTTTAGTCAATAAAAAACGCCACCATAAAAACTGTCTTTTAGGTTGCCTTACGAAGTAGTAATACCAGGCACACTATTGACTTTGCGCATGTAATGTGATAACTTTCTATGTAACATCGTAACCGGCGAGACCGTGGTGATACCTTATACCGAGTATTAAATTCTAACCTTAGGAGTGTGTGGCATGAAGAAAGCTTTATCTTTTACACTAGCTATCATGTTTGTTTTGGTTTTTGCTGGTGTTTCCTATGCAAGCGTTGACAATGTGTATGAATCTGCCGTTGTTAACATGAAAGGTGATGTTAAAGTCGACGTAAAAGGCGACGGAACATGGTTCGCTCCATGGATCGGAATGAAACTTAAAAGAGGAGTGATCCTTAAGACGGGAAAAAAGTCAACGGCTTCCATAGTTTTTGACGCTGAAGGTCTGAACGTGTTAAAAGTCAAAGAGAATTCCGAGGTAATAGTCCGGAAAGACCTGATAGATCTTCCCGGCGGGTCTGTTTTCGCGAACTTCGCGAACTTGACTCCCGGTTCGACTTTTGTCGTTAAAACACCTACCGCGGCTTGTGGTATAAGGGGCTCCGGGATGGGTGTTGATTTCATTAAAGGCCTCACTGTTGTCAGGGCCTTTGAGCATAAGGTTTATGTACGCGGTCTTGACGCCGACGGTAATGAAGTTGGAAAAGAAATTGTAATACCGGAGGGTTGGAAGACACAGGTTCTTAAAAACGGAAATACCGAGCCGCCGAAGGAACTTTCCAATAACGAAAAGAAAATATTCGAAAGCTGGGTAAAAAGAGTTAAAGGTGGGAAGAAAGATGATGACAAAGGCGATGTGGACGGTGACGATGGAGATAAAGAAGATGGCGATGATGATGTCGACACAAAAGATATGCAGGATGTTATAGATGGAGATGACAATAACGAAGTAAGTCCGTCGCAATAAAAAAAGGAGTATGGCATTATGAGATCTAGACTATCTATTTTATCTGTTTTATTCTTCTTGTCCGTAAGTGTTTTTTCCGTTTCAGCTTTCGCGTGGGAAAAGGGCAACTTAAAGATCAATCCCGGCGTGTCCTCGGAAAGTCAATGGGACAGCAATATTTTTTATGATTCGAGTAACGAGAAGGACGATTTTATTACTGTTATTACTCCAAGCATAAAAAGTGAACTCGGGTTTGGTGTTGAGGGTAAGCATAAGGCCAGAGTTAATTACGAGGTAGCCTTGGGTATATTCAGCAAATATGATGAACAAAATTATGGCAACCACGATCTTTTTGGTGAAATAGACTTGGACTTCAACGACTACTTTTTGAAAGTGAACGATCGTTTTCTTTTCACTTCTTCCCGCGCGGGAACCGAATTTGAGAACAGGAACCTGAGAAAAGATAATACGTTAAACGCTATCGTTGGAGCTGATTTCAACAAGCTTTCGTTTGATGTGGGATACAGCTATTTTCTGAGAGACTACCATAGTAGTCTATTGAATCAGTTCGATATGTACGAAAATTCCGTGTGGACCACCGGATATATTAAGATAATGCCTAAAACCAAAGGTTTGCTTGAGTATAAATATACAAACATTAAGTACGATGACGCGACTGGCAGAGATGGTAACGCTCATGCCGTTATGGCCGGTGTGCAAGGTGAGATCACCTCCAAGATAACGGGTATTATCAAAGCGGGATATAAATCGAAAATATATAAAAATTCCGCGAGAGACGATTTTTCAAGTGCCGTTGTGCATACTTCATTGGCCTACGATCCCACTGATAGACTTAATATAAACCTGGCATATGAAAGAGAGGGTTTTGAGTCGACCTACAGCAACAATAACTACTATACAGGCGATCACGTTCTTACCGATCTAAACTATAAGTTCGGGCCGGATAATAATTTTGTAGCTAAAGCGAATGGGCAGTATTTCTTCAACGATTACCCTGAAACAGGCACAACGGCTTCGGTTAAAAGACAAGACCACCTCTGGAGTATAGGCACAGGCTTGGACTATCATTGGAAAGACTGGATAGTTTGTGGCATAGGATACGCTTTTACGCAGAGAGAGTCAAATATAGGCTCCAGAGACTATGATCAGCACGTCATCTCAACCGATATGAGACTGGTATTTTAATCCAGCTGTAAGCTTTCAGTCACCAGCCATCAGAGCAGCGCATTTTTAACGGAATGCGCTGTTTTTACAACCCGCCCATAAACGAATCAACCTGTAATTAGCTGAGACCGGATCTAAGGGCCGAAAGCTACCCCGGACAATAAAAGTATCAAACGGGAAAGCGGGAAGCCAGGTACAAGGGGTATTTATGGATCTTATTAATATCGTCGAACAATGGTTTTTTCCCACTCATTACAGTGCGATATTTCGGATCATATTTATCCGCGAATACTTTAAGGCTCTTTGCCTGAGTTATGTTCCCGGACTTGATCTCAATGGGGAATATGGAACCATCTATTTCTCTTAAAAATTCTACCTCAGCGGTGTTCTCTTGCCAGGAAAAAAGGTCTTTATTCTCGAAACACTTAAATTCACAGGCAGCGTAATTTTCGGCGAAATATCCTTTGTATGAGCCGTAATCGTAGTCTAATATCGATTTTGGGGGCAGATCGCTCAAGGCGCCAAGGATGCCCATATCAAAAAGATAAAGCTTAAAGAAATTTTCTTTTGTGTAAGCAGAGAACGGAAGCTCACCACGGTTTATAATGTTGGATTTGAGGATCAGACCTGTGTTAATTAGCCAATCAATTGAACCGGCAAGCCTTGAATATCTGTTAATGCCGGGAATTATCCCCTTAAATCTGAACTTGGAAACTGAAAAATCCCGTTCTTTGGCAAGTTGGGCCGGTATGTTTCTAAATAAGCGCTCTATGTGCATGGCATTTTGTTTTCCGGAATGTTTTGCCATATCTGCTGTATAAGCTAATATCAGATCTTTCTGTTTTTTTCGTACCAGATTTAGAGAGGAGAATAAGTCATCTTTATGCGAAACGTAGGTGTTAATAACTTCAGGGAGACCTCCTACGATAAAATACATTTTTAGCTGTTCCCATAGATGTTTGTGTATATGGTTCGAAATATTCTGCCCTTTATTATAATCCCGAAGAAAAGCATAAGACTTTTGATCTCCGATACCTCTCAAAAATTCGGCAAACGAGAAAGGATACAGTTCTAAGAAGTCTACCTTGCCTACAGGAAAGGCCTCATTGCCCAGGTGAAGTCCCAGCAATGAACCTGCTGAGCATATAGCCATTTCCGGCATTTCTTCCTGGAAATATTTCAAGCTGGTGAGAGCTTTGGGGGCGTTCTGGATCTCGTCAAAGATAATAATATCGTTTTTAGTGTCTATAGAGCGGTTCAAATGAAAACTTAATTCATTTAGAATGCGCATGGGGGAAAGGTCAACATCAAATATCGAAACTAATTGTTCCTCTTTCTCAAAATTTATGTAATGAACAGTTGGAAAGTTAACTGTAGCAAAAGAACGTAGAATATATGTTTTTCCAACTTGACGAACCCCTCTTAAGATAAGAGGTTTTCTGTCTTTGTTGTCCTTCCATTGCAGTAATTGGGACCAAATAAATCTTTTCATAAGACAAGTATAGCACAACCCCAACTTATTTCAAGAATAATGTCAAAATACAACATAAAGTGGTGTCAAAAAATGTAAAAACGCACATTAATGCTATACCAGTTTTAAAGACACCAGTCCCTATGGGCGAAGTACGAATGCGTAGGGGCGGGTTCTAAACACGATAGTGTAACATATTGTGGGCACTTTCGAAGTGTCATCCTGAGCGAGGGCGAAGCCCGAGTCGAAGGATCTGGCATAAGGTCTTTGAAAAAATAAAAAAATGGCATACCCTAATGGTTGTTATTGTTGAAGTAAGAAC
>JAJRVD010000022.1 GCA_024277375.1 Candidatus Omnitrophota bacterium
GTGAATCTTGCGAAGCGATTGATGATATTATTCGATATTATGAGATTGCTGCGTCGCTCCTCGTAATGACGTCGGGGGGAGCGTGACTGAGATTAATTGCGACACAGTCTGATGGGCCAGCCTCACATTCTACGTACTTGGTTGACAATGGCGGGATTTGTCTTATAATGATGTCTTGATATGACCAATACTGACATTAATATTAAAAGCACCCCCCTCTATGGTAAGCATGTGGAGCTTGGGGCCAGAATGGTTCCGTTCTCCGGGTGGAATATGCCGGTGCAATATGCCGGGATCATTGAAGAGCATCTTCATGTCCGCGGCAAGGTGGGGCTCTTCGATATCTGCCATATGGGTGAGTTTATTGTTAAGGGCCCATCCAGTGAAAAAGAATTAGACGGATTGATCACTTGCCGCATGGATGATATGCTGACAGGTAAATGCCGGTATGGTTTTCTTCTTAATGAGGCTGGCGGCATAATAGATGATCTCATAGTTTTTAAAATATCACGTGATGAGTTCATGCTTGTTGTAAATGCCGGGACAATTGAGAAAGACAAGAAATGGATCACCAAACACTTGTCAAACGAAGTTACTTTTACCGATATATCCGAGGCGACGGCTAAGCTGGATGTTCAGGGTCCGTTGGCGGAAGAGATAATGATCCGTCTGGCCAACAGAAAAGTTATAGAGACTATCAAAAGATTTTGTTTCACCTACGCGGATATAGAAGGGGTCAGGACTTTAATAAGCCGTACCGGTTATACGGGGGAGGTGGGGTATGAACTCTTTTTCCCCAAAGAGCACGCTGAGAAGCTATGGAACTTACTTTTAAGTTTCCCGGAGGTTGAACCCATAGGTCTGGGCGCGCGGGATACCTTGCGTCTTGAGAAGGGATATTCTCTCTATGGGAGTGATCTTGATGAAAACCATACTCCTCTTGAGGCGAATCTGCCCAGGTTCGTATATATGAAAAAGGATTTTATTGGTAAAGACGCGCTCATAAAACAAAAAGAAGCGGGAGCCGAACGCGTCTTGGCCGGGTTTTTATGTGAATCAAGGAGAAGCGCAAGAAATCATTTTAATGTTTTAGTCGGAGGCAAAGAAATCGGTGAGGTTACAAGCGGTACTTTTTCTCCGGGTTTGAAAAAAGGTGTAGGATTGTGTTATATTGATAGGGAATTTATAGCCGAAGGGCAGAGTATTGTTTTAACCGACGGCAAGATTGCAATAAACGCGAAGATAAGTAAATTGCCATTCTGTTAGAATAGCGGATTAGTGAATGGTTCATAGAGATCCTTCGACTCGGCCCTTCGGGCCTCGCTCAGGATGACAGCGTGGGGTGGATCGACCAAAGGATGACAGCGTGGGGGTGGAGTGACCAAAGGAAGCGGAGTGGGGGGAGGATCTAAAACGCTGTACGATGTACGCTATGTGATGTGCGGAAGCATAAAGGAGGGACATGATACCTGAAGATCTAAAATATACTAAAGACCATGAATGGGTACGAATAGAGGGCTCGGAAGTTGTTATCGGCATTACTGATTACGCGCAATCGGCGCTTGGCGATATTACGTTTGTGGAATTGCCGGATGAGGGAGGGGAAGTTAAAATGTCTGATACTTTCGCGACGGTAGAATCCGTAAAAGCCGCGAGCGATATTTACGCGCCTCTTACCGGCAAGATCACCGCGGCAAACGGTGCTTTAGAGGATACCCCTGAATTAATAAACCAGTCCCCGTATGGTGATGGATGGATATGCCGGATCGCGGCAACTGATGCCTCTGAAGAGAAAGTTCTTTTAGACGCGGCCGCTTATGGCCAATTCCTGGAGGAATCTAAAAGTTGAGTTATATTCCGATTTCTGACGATGACCGCGCCGAAATGCTTAAAGCCATAGGCATCCGTGATGTTGATGAACTTTTTAAGGGCATCCCTGAAAGCTTGCGCACTTCATCTTTTGATCTTGCGGAGGGCAGGTCAGAGATCGAGGTGGAGCGGCATATCAAGGATCTTGCCGATAAAAATTCTACGGATCTGGTTACGTTTGTCGGCGGCGGATTTTATGATCACCACATTCCGGCGGCGGTAGACGCTATTGTGTCCCGTTCGGAATTTTATACCGCCTATACGCCTTACCAGCCGGAAGCTTCCCAGGGGACGTTACAAGCCATATACGAATACCAGAGCTGTATAGCGCGTCTTACCGGTATGGAAGTTTCTAACGCTTCTCTCTATGATGGTGGTACGGCTCTCTATGAAGCCGCGATGATGGCGATACGTATTACCGGACGGAATAAGATCATAATGGATGGTGGGGTAAGTCCCATATACCGTAAGATGATGTATTGTTATACCAGCAATCTCTCGATAGAGTTTGTTGAGACTCCGGTTGTTCACGGCCAGAGCGATAGGAGTGAGATAGAAAAATTTCTAGACGATAAAACAGCGGCCGTTATCCTGCAAAACCCCAATTTTTTTGGTGCTATTGACGATCATAGTGATATAGCGGAAAGGTGTCACGCTAAGGGCGCGCTTCTGATCGAAAGTGTTTATCCTCTTTCTCTGGGTGTGCTAAAGACCCCTAGTGAAATGGGAGCCGATATTGTTACAGGTGAAGGCCAGAGCTTGGGGATCCCTCTTTCTTTTGGCGGACCGTATCTGGGCTTTATGGCGACTACTAAAAAATTAGTCCGAAAAATGCCGGGGCGCGTAGTTGGGAAAACTCAAGATGCCGAGGGACGCGATGGGTTTGTATTGACGCTCCAAACCAGAGAACAGCATATACGCCGGGAAAAAGCTACGTCGAATATATGTTCCAATGAAGCGTTATGTGCCTTACGTGCTCTTGTTTATATGTGTCTGATAGGTAAGGATGGCCTTAAAGAAATAGCGGAACTTTGTATGGCCAAGGCTGAATACGCTAAACAGAGGCTTGAAGCCATTAAAGGTGTGGAAGTAAAAAGAACATCCCCGACTTTTAATGAATTCGCCATAAGGCTTTCCAAAGATCCTAATGAAATAATCGGAAAGCTTATCAGTAAAGGTATAGCGGCAGGGTTCCCGCTGGGAAGGTACTACGAAGATCTGGACGATTATATGCTGATAGCGGTAACGGAAAAGAGAACCAAGAGAGAAATATCCATGCTTGCCGAATCCTTGGAGGACGCGTTATGGAGTTGATATTTTCAAAATCAAAACAAGGCAAGAGGGGAATAAAGTTTCCGCGGGTAGATGTGCCTGTCGAGGTAAAAATAGAGCCTAAATACAAAAGAGAGAAACTTGCGGAGTTGCCGTCTGTTTCGGAACCGGAAGTTGTAAGGCATTTCACCAATTTGTCGAAAAAGAATTTTGATGTAGATTCTCATTTTTATCCGTTGGGGTCGTGTACCATGAAATATAATCCCAAGATCACCGAAAAATTGGCGTCTCTTGAAGGGTTCGCGTCACTTCATCCTTTGGATCCACAACTTATTATGGGTGGGATGCTTACGCAGGGTGCGCTTGAAGTCATAAGTAATCTTGAGGCCCTTTTATGCGAGATCACGGGTATGGACGCCTTTACTACCCAGCCGATGGCCGGTGCTCACGGGGAACTTACCGGTATCATGCTTATTGCCGCGTATCATCGCAATAAGGGGAACAAGAAGAAATATGTTTTGATCCCGGATTCCGGGCACGGCACAAATCCGGCGACGGCGGCTATCGCGGGTTACGAGGTTAAAACAGTCCCGTCCGATGAGAACGGTGTTATGGATCTTAATGAGTTCAAAGAAGCGTTAACAAGTGAAGTTGCCGCTGTAATGCTTACGTGTCCTAATACGCTCGGGATATTCAATCCGCACATAAAGAAAATAACGGACGCGGCGCATAAAGTCGGCGCTCTTATGTACTATGACGGAGCGAATCTTAACGCCATAATGGGCAAGGTTCGCCCCGGGGACCTGGGTTTTGATGTTATTCATCTTAATCTGCATAAAACTTTCGGAACTCCTCATGGAGGGGGCGGCCCGGGATCCGGACCGGTCGGTGTAAGGGAAGAACTTGAAGAGTTCCTGCCGGTTTCCCGTGTGGTAAAACGAAAAGATGGAACATTCGCTTTGGACTATGAAAAACCCCTTTCGATCGGATATATATCACAGTTCTATGGCAATTTCGGTGTAATGTTAAAGGCGTATGTGTACATATTACTCTTGGGCAAAGAAGGCCTGATAAAAGCAAGTGAGATCGCCGTTTTAAACGCTAATTACTTGAAAGTGAAACTAAAAAAGTATTTAGATGTGCCTTTTGATAAGAACTGTCTGCATGAATTTGTGGCATCGGTATCTCACCAGGCCGAGAGGGGTGTACGAGCCATTGACGTCGCCAAGGCTCTTATCGACAAAGGTATTCATCCTCCGACAGTATATTTCCCGCTTATAGTTAAGGAAGCGATGATGATAGAGCCTACCGAAACCGAGTCTAAAGAGACTCTGGATGAGTTTATAGAAGTTATGAAAGAACTTGCCTTGTTGGCCGAGAGGGAACCGGACGTATTCAGGGACTTCCCCAAAACTACTTGTGTCAGTCGTTTGGACGAAGTCAAAGCCGCCAAAGACATGGACCTCGCGTGTTTGTCGTGAAGCTAGTAGATATTACCTTCCATATTCCCGAAGAAAATATAGCCGCCGATGAAGTGTTACTCTCTAAAGCCGAAGAGGGCGTGCTTGGTGAAACTTTGCGTTTCTGGGAGGCCGCTGAACATTTTGTGGTGCTTGGCCGCTCGGGGAAAATACAAAAGGAATGTTTCGTTGAGGCGTGCCAGGAGGACGGTATAAAGATCATACGACGGATCTCCGGTGGCGGCACGGTTTTGCAAGGCCCGGGTTGTCTTAATTACTCGCTGGTTCTTTCTCTGGAGAGAGATGGAGAATATAGAAAAATAAACGACTCTTATCGGAATATACTCGGCAGGATAGCATATGTCTTAAGATCAAAAGGGTATGATGCCGAACTTTTCCCGATATCGGATATAGCGATAGGGGAAAAAAAGATATCAGGGAATGCCCAGGCAAGGAAGCGCAAATTTTTTCTGCATCATGGAACGTTATTGTTTAACTTTGAAATCGCTAAAATTTATCAATATTTGAAACACCCCCCTAAAGAACCGGAGTATCGCCGCGGTCGGGTTCATAAAAAATTCGTTGCCAATATTCCCACCTCGTTCGAGGATCTCCGGGAGGTCATAAAAGAAGTGTTCATCCGGAAAAATATCTCCTCATGGAAGCCCGACAAGGTAGTTCTCGAAGAAGTAAAAGCCCTCGCTCAAGGTAAATATCTCTCAGACAAATGGAACCACGCATTTTAGCGACCCCTGTCATTCAGGCTGTGTCGCAATTCGTTTTGCGGATGGCCGCATACGATATATCGTAGGGGTTCGATTCATCGAACCCGATATAACGGGCTTGATGAATCAAGCCCCTACATTATGACACAGCCTGAGACTACAAATCCATGTAATATTTGACATAGAACGGCATATGTCGTACTATGTACACTCTATTTCAGCGTATGAGGGCGCGGTGTGACGTGTTTCTCCGGGTAAACTAAACAACAGGGAGAGAGGAATGAAAAAAGAACAAATACAATTATTCCGAGAAAAGTGCGGCGAAGCTAACTATAAGAAGCTTGAGGCCCTGAAAAATGATAAACTGTATGATTTTTTGGTCGAATACATAGAGTTGTGTGAGCCGGATTCTGTTTTTGTAAGGGATAATTCGAGCCAGGATGTCGAATATATCAGACAAGCATCTCTTGATGATGCTTCAGAAAAGCCATTGAATGTAGAGGGTCACACCATACTTTTTAACGGTTACTATGATCAGGCAAGAGATAAAGCTAACACAAAGTATCTTCTGAAGCCCGATGAGGTATTGGGTTCGGATATAAATTCCACTGATAGAGAAGAGGGGCTAAAAGAGATACGCGAGCTTCTGGACGGTTCAATGAAGGGGAAGACAATGTTTGTGTGTTTTTATTGTCTGGGTCCGGTAAATTCACCTTTTTCTATTCCAGCCGTTCAGATAACCGATTCAAGCGCGATAGCGCATGCTGAAGACCTGCTTTATAGAAACGGTTATGACGAATTGCTTAAGGCTGGTAATTCCGCCAGGTTTTTCAGGTTTGTGCATTCTGCCGGTGCTCTTGAAAATGGTGTTAGCGTTGACGTTTGTAAGAGACGTGTGTACATCGATTTAGCGGAAGAAATAGTTTTTAGTACGAATACTCAATACGCGGGGAATTCTATCGGTCTTAAGAAGTTGGCTATGCGTCTGGCTATAAAACGTGCTTCAGAAGAAGGGTGGCTTACAGAACATATGTTTGTAATGGGTGTTCATGGACCAGATAAAAAGCGAGTTACTTATTTTACGGGATCTTTCCCCTCGGCTTGCGGTAAGACTGCCACGGCCATGCTTGGAGGTGAGAAGATCGTAGGTGACGATATAGCATACATTAGAAACATAGACGGTAGTTTGCGTACGGTTAATGTGGAACGGGGTATTTTTGGTATAATTCAGGATGTGAGTGATGATAACGATCCTGAAATATTTAAAGCGCTTACCACCCCCGGTGAGGTTATATTCTCTAATGTCCTGGTGAACAGCGATAATCAGCCACGTTGGTTGGGGGATGGAAGAGAGCTCCCATCGGAAGGCGTGAACTTCGCGGGGAAATGGACGCCTTCCATGCAGGGGCCGGATGGCAACCCTGTAACGTTTTCGCATAAGAACGCGCGCTATACCATAGGTCTTTCAGGGCTCGATAACTGTGATGATAACCTTGATAATCCCGAGGGTGTCGATATAGGCGGGATAATATACGGGGGGAGGGATTCGGATACAAGTGTTCCCGTGGCGCAGTCGTTTGACTGGACGCATGGTATATTGGCCCAGGCGGCCGCGATAGAATCTGAAACCACAGCCGCTACATTAGGTCAGGAAGGCGTTCGAACGTTCAATCTTATGGCGAACCTGGACTTTCTTTCGATTCCTATCGGACGGTATATACAGAACAATCTGGATATAGTTAATGATGTTAAAAAAGTACCGCTTGTTTTTCATGTGAACTATTTTCTCAGGGGCACCGATGGTCAATATCTCAATGCTATCAAGGATAAGCATGTTTGGGTAAAGTGGATGGAACTCAGAGTTAATGGAGAGGCTGGCGCGATAGAGACGCCAATCGGGTTTATACCTGAGTATGATACTCTCGTTGAACTGTTTAAAGATGTTCTTGGTAAAGAGTATGCGCGAGAAGAATATGAAGAGCAGTTTAAGCTGCGAATATCAGAGTGCATAGCAAAGATATAAAGAATAAAGAATATCTATCACACCAAAGTTTTTGATACTCCGTCGATACTCTTTAAGACACTTAACGCTCAAAAAGAGAGGCTTGAAGCGTGTCGGGAAAAACATGGGGACTATGTAACGCCATCTGTTCTGGAAAAGCAATAGGAGGCCGCAATGAGTACGATAAAAACAGTATTAACGCTTGATATCGAGGGTGTATCCCTTTTCAGGCAGGGAAAGGTCAGAAATGTTTATGACCTTGGAGATAAACTGCTTTTTGTTGTTACCGATAGGATATCCGCGTTTGATGTTATTATGCCTAACGGTATTCCGCGCAAAGGTGAGGTGCTTAATAATATTTCGGCTTTCTGGTTTGATTATACAAAAGACATTATTGATAATCATATGCTTTCGATCGACATTGATGAGATCATAGAGCTTGATGGACGGTTAGCGCCTTATCGCGAAGAGCTTGTTGGCCGTTCTATGCTTGTTCGGAAGGCAGAGCCGGTGTTAGTTGAATGTATTGTAAGAGGCTATATATCAGGTTCAGGGTGGAAAGATTATCAGGCTACCGGTAAGATTTCGGGAATAGAACTGCCAAAAGACCTTAAGCTTTCAGAGAAGTTGGAAGCACCAATATTTACGCCATCTACCAAGGCTGACGAGGGTCACGATATAAACATTTCACAACAGGAAATGATAGATGAGGTAGGACAAGAGACTTTTGATATCTTAAAAGAAAAAAGCATCGCCATTTATGAAAAGGCGAGAGATTATGCCGATACAAAAGGTATAATTATTGCCGATACAAAATTCGAATTCGGGATAGTTAATGGCAAAATTACTCTAATGGATGAAGCTCTTACACCGGACTCCTCAAGATTCTGGCCAAAAGATGACTATAAGGCGGGAAGAAGTCAGAAGAGTTTTGATAAGCAGTTCGTAAGAGATTATCTGGAAACCCTGGATTGGGATAAAACTCCTCCGGCTCCGGAATTGCCGGAAGAGATCACCCAAAAAACCAGTGAAAAATATATCCAGGCATATGAAACGCTCACGGGACGTAAACTGTAAGGGCGGTATATAGTGTACAGTGGTTAGGGCGCAGAGGAAAAGTGTTAGATTCTTCGTCGCTGCGCTCCTCGGAATCAGGCTGTGTCGTAATTTGTTTTGCGGATGGCCTCATACAATATGTTGTAGGGGTTCGATTCATCGAACCCGATATAACGGGCTTGATGAATCAAGCCCCTACATTATGACCAGTCTAAATGTAGGGGAGTAGGTCTTCTTAGATGTCATCCTGAGCGGAACGAAGGAACTAAACTATATACTAAAAACCACATACTGAATATGAGACCAAAAGTATTAAAAATAGATCCACAAAAAATTGATCTTGAACTAATAAAGCAGGCCGCGGAAGTGATAAGCAACCGCGGCCTTGTCGCTTTTCCTACAGAGACCGTGTATGGTTTGGGCGCCAACGCGCTTGAGGCTAAAGCCGTAGCAGGTATTTTTGAGGCAAAAAGCCGCCCACTTGATGACCCGTTAATAGTGCATATTGCCGCTAGAGAAGATCTTTATGAGCTTGCCAGTTGTGTTCCCGGAGCGGCGGAAAAGCTCATAGACCGTTTTTGGCCGGGTCCCTTAACTATAGTATTGAAAAAGAAAAGTATCATCCCTGATATTGTAACTACGGGGCTCGAGACCGTAGCTATACGGATGCCGTATAATCCGGTCGCACAAAAATTTATTGCTACCTCAGGGGTTCCGATCGCGGCACCATCGGCAAATTTATTTGGTCGTCCTTCACCAACAAACGCGAATCATGTTATTAATGATCTTGAAGGAAAGATCGATCTGGTCCTCGATGGTGGTCACGCGGATATCGGGGTTGAGTCTACGGTTGTAGAATTTGTCCGCGACAAAATTATTGTTCTTCGTCCGGGAGGAACAACGGTAGAAGACTTGCGTTCGATCGTTGGTGAAGTGGAAGTATTTACCGAAACGGGCCATTGGCAAAGATCTCCCGGAAGATATCCGCAGCATTATTCGCCTAAGGCTAAAGTAAAACTTGTCAGCGATGATCCGGACCAGGTCGAGAGGGTTTTAGCGCTGGCACGGCAAGAGCAGAAGGGAGGCCGCCGCGTTGGTATAATGGCGACAGGCGAACATGAGGTGTCATATCGAGAGTTTGATGTTAAAGTTCTCGGGCCCCGAGAGGATGCCCGTCTTTGCGCGTCACGTCTATTCCATATATTGAGAGAGTTTGATGAAGATGAAGTCGATGTAATAGTAGCCGAAGCCATCGGAGAGCAGGGCCTCGGCCTTGCCGTAATGAACCGCCTCAGAAAATCCGCGGGACCTGATTTTCACATCTTTTGATTCTCATTGTCATCCCGACCGGAGCGAACGAATCTAAAATACTAAATATTAAGAGATCCTTCGACTCAGTCGCTGTCGCTCCTTCGCTCAGGATGACATATGATACGGTTTTAAGCGACTAGATGCCATGCTACACGCTATCGCTGATGTCCGGTTGAAAATAACAATTTTTGTCATTCCCGCGAACAGGCTGTGTCATAATGTAGGGGCTTGATTCATCAAGCCCGTTATATTGGGTTCGATAAATCGAACCCCTACAACATATTGTACGCGGCCATCCGCAAAACAAATTACGACACAGCCTGGAAAGCGGGAATCCAGAAATAATAGATTCCCGATAAGAGTGTTCGGGAATGACACGAATAGTGATATGTTTGCTTAATTTGTGGCTAGAAAATTCTGCAGATCCGCGTTAGCGGCTATTTCATCGTAAGAAAAGAAAACTATTCCGGCAGGGGAGATCCTTCTTAAAATATTTATCTGATCTTTAAGGATGTTCGGTTTTTCTTTTAAGAGGTACGCACCAACTCCTATTTGAACTTTATCTTCCAGCCCGGGCATAAAAAGAGAAGTGGAATTAAGCTCCATAAGGGACGTATCGTCGGTATAGTTCATAGCGACAACATAATCAACTAATCCCTCGCGTAACCATTTTGTCCAGTTCTGAAAAGTAACAAGATACGTTCTTTCTATAGAAGGGACTATTGTGCAGGATATCTCTATCTCCGGGGAGATCTCCTTCGCTTTTCTGGAAATGTTCCGGACGAGATCGGTCACTTGCTGCCTCCGCCAGTCGTCCCACAGACGATAATTCTTACGCGAATATTTCATGGTTTTAATGTCGAGACCCGTCGCGTCTTTGAAGTTTTTGGTATTTACCGCGCTGTAGCCGTAACTTATGCCGTGAGAAGTAAACCTTGAGCCGGGGATAAAAGGTACGGCCGCGGGGTATCTAATGTAGTCTAAATGAAGCCCGGCAAGATCCGGATATCTTGTTATGACCTCTGCTGCGATATCGGTTAAATGTTTTCTTACGCGCCAGTCTCCCGGTTCGATAAAAAGCTGATTTTCACGGATATAATGTGTATCGAGGTCGTCTTTTCGGCCCTCTTGCATTGAAGTTCTTCCATGTTGGTCAACTACAAGTACACTCTTCCCGAAATCCTGAACGATATCCGCGTTTATGTTTTGAGCGATACTTAGAAGATTGAGCCAGGCGTAAATATTTATATCGTTCTCTTTAGCTCGGGCAATAAGATATTTTAGGATATCTTCCCCGGATCCGGAGAGAACGTTATTGTATGGGGTGCTGTCAGTGATGGAAGAATTGTAGTAGGCTTTACCGGCTCTATAGACTTGGACATAGATATCTTGTATGTTGGTTTTTTTGCATGTAGAGATAAGTCTATCGGCATTTTCTTTTGAATAAAGAACTTTCTCGGGAGAAAAAACGGTAACCCATACTCCGTATCGGATAGGGCTCTTCTCGGCGGCGTCAGATATGTTGGACGGGCATAGGCTGAACGAACACCAAAATACCATAATGGCTATCGCAAGTATACGCTGTACGATCTTATTCTCCTTGATAGTCGACCAATGTTACCGGGTTGAACCGCGCTATTTTATCCATATAGTTCAGAAAGGGGAGGCCTATTATGGAAAATATGCCCGCTACTTTGGAGCCCTGTTTTTCGATCATTCTGGCTACCGCTTCCAGGGTGCCGCCTGTGGCAATAAGGTCGTCAATTATCAGCCAGTTCTTGTTGGGGGTGATGTCCGATATTTGAATCTCCAGGGTGGCTTCACCGTACTCGAGTGTGTAGTTTTGTTTGACGGTTTTGCCCGGAAGTTTGCCTTTTTTGCGGGCAAGTACCAGAGGTATAGCTCTTTTTAACGCGAAAGGCGCGCCTAGCAGGAATCCCCGGCTTTCTATGGAGACGATACCGTCTATCTGGTCGTCCTTGTATATTTCTTCCATTTTGTCAACGACGTGTTGGAAGGCTCGGGGATTGGTGAATATGCTGGTTACGTCATAAAACATTATTCCGGGTTTCGGAAAGTCCGGCACTTTGCGTATTACTTTGTCGAGATCCATTGTATTCTCCTATTTTTGTCATTCAGACTGTGTCATAATGTAGGGACTTGATTTATCAAATCCGTTATATCGGGTTCGATGAATCGAACCCCTACACTATATTGTATGCGGCCATCCTCAAAACGAATTGCGACACAACCTGATTGCGGGGGCCGAAGGCCCTCGCAATCCCCTTAGAATAACCCTATAAACTTATCGTGCAGCGCGACAAAAAGTCCGCCAAAAACAAGTGATACGATACCCATAAGCTTAATTAGGATGTTCATCGCGGGGCCTGTCGTATCTTTAAAGGGATCGCCTACGGTGTCTCCGACAACGGCGGCGGCATGAGTGTCTGTCCCTTTGCCGCCCAGGTTGCCTTCCTCAATCCATTTTTTAGCGTTATCCCATGCGCCGCCACCGTTTGACATCATAATACCCAGAAGCACACCGCAAGCGGTCGCGCCGGCAAGAAACCCGCCGAGTGCTTCTACTCCAAGGAATATTCCTACAAGAGCAGGCGTTACGATAGCGGTAATACCCGGAAGGACCATTTCACCGAGAGCGCTTTGTGTCGCGATGTCTATACAAGCCTGGGTATCAGGTTTTGCCGTGCCTTCCATGAGCCCTGTGATCTCGCGGAATTGCCGGCGTATTTCCTGTACGAGCTTGTTGGCGGCTCTGCCGACAGATTTTAATGTCATAGAAGCGATAGCGAACGGAAGTAGTGCGCCAATAAATAAACCGACAACCGTTAATGGCTTAACAAGGTCAATGGCTTTAAGGCCGGTTACTTTTTGGAACGCCGCGAAAAGCGCTAGCGCGGTAAGCGCGGCCGAACCGATAGCAAAACCTTTGCCTACAGCGGCTGTTGTGTTCCCGAGTGAATCGAGTTTATCTGTTATTTTGCGAACTTTCGGATCCAGCTTGGCCATCTCAGCTATACCGCCCGCGTTATCAGCTATAGGGCCGTATGAATCGGTAGACATGACTATGCCTATAGTACAGAGCATACCGACAGCCGCCAGGCCTATACCGTAGAGCTGACCAAAGTGATAAGACACTAAGATCGCCGCGCCTATAGTGAGTATCGGAAGTATCGTGCTTTCGAACCCGACAGCAAGACCTGAAACAATAGTAGTTGCCGGACCTGACTTTGATTGTTCAGCGATGTCTCTGATAGGTTTACCGGACGTGTAATATTCGCTTTCAACACCGATCAGGATACCCGCGCCCAATCCTGCCAGTATTGACCAGAAATAATTTATACCGCCGAACATTGTTTTCGCTGTTACGAACGCGCCTGCGAGAAAAAGCACGGCCGAGATAAGTGTTGAGTTTCGTAGTGCCGTTTGCGGGTTGAGGTTTTTTAAGAACGTCATGGAAACAACGCCTACCATAGAAGCTACAAGGCCTATGGTTATGAGAATCAGCGGGAACGACATCGCTAAAAGTGGTTGCGTCATTAAGGCGCCTATCGCCATAGTAGCGATCACGGAACCTACGTAAGACTCAAAAAGGTCCGCGCCCATACCGGCGGTGTCGCCTACGTTGTCGCCTACGTTGTCGGCTATAACTCCGGGGTTACGCGGATCATCTTCCGGAATGCCCGCTTCAATTTTACCTACAAGGTCAGAGCCCATGTCGGCCGCTTTGGTGAAAATACCTCCGCCTACTCGAGCAAAGAGGGCGATAGAACTCGCGCCTAGGGCAAAGCCCGTAATTATTGCCGTATCTTTTGTTATCATGTACCATACGCCTAAACCCAATACACCAAGTGCGGCGACAGTGATACCCATTACCGAACCACCTTTAAAAGCGACATTAAGCGCTTCGCCGGCACCTTGTGCGCGCGCGGCTTCACATGTTCTCGCGCTTGAGCGGGTAGCGGCTTTCATGCCGATAAATCCCGCGAGCATAGATAGGAAGGCACCTGATACATACGCTATCGCCGTAGGCAGAGAAAGGAATTTAGCCATTATCGCGAACATAACAACTATGAAAATAAGAATGATACGGTATTCGTTGCTTAAAAATACCATCGCGCCTTTATGCACTTCATGTGCTATATCCTGCATCTTTTCTGAACCTTCCGGTTTTTTCAGAAGAATGAAGAATGTGATTAGGGCAAACACAAGCCCCACAAGTACGATAATTGGCATGATCATGATACGTAACTCCTTTGTTTTAGATTTCTGTCATCCTGAGCGAGGCCCGAAGGGCCGAGTCGAAGGATCTCTAATAAATCAGGTCACACAATATCACACTTACTATTATTTTTCAATGGGAAAAGGGCAAAACAGATGTTATCCTGAGATTATATGATAATAGCGTCAAGTGTAACACCTTTTTAATTATCGTAGGAGCGGTCGCCTAACACCTGGCGAGTGCTTCTCGTATTATCTGGAGGAGTTCGTCGGGCCACATGAATTTGGAAAGTACTCTGCCGGCGCCTTTTTCTTTGGCTTCTTTGATCAGTTTGTGGGATATGAAGGCGGTCAGGACAAAAATCAGAGCATCCGGTTTAACCGCTTTTATCGCTTCTACCAGTTCCACACCGTCCATTTCAGGCATCTCGTAATCGACCATAATAAGATCAAACTCTTCACCTTTAGCCAGTCGTAAGCCTTCATGGGGGCTGGTGGTTAGAGTGATGTCGTAATCGGCGTCAAGTCTGAGAACATCGGCCATGGAGTCGCACATATCCTGTTCATCGTCCACAAGCAGTATCCTGAGTGATTTTTTATCAGCCATAAAGTCAAGTATACCATAATTTTGCTTGAAAGGTGTATGTGATGGGGTATAATGAATTCTTGTCATCCCGACCGGAGCGAATGAAGTGAGCGAAGCGGAGGGATCTTTACTATGTAACATTAACAGATCCCTCGACTCTCCGCCTTCGGCGGATCGCTCGGGATGACAGGACTTTTTAAAAGAGAATACTAATTTTGTGCGGTTCCGGATACCCCGATTTAATTTGTTCGCGGCCGGAGGCCGCTCCTACGGAATAAGGTATACGGACGATGGAATACGGAGGTAACATAATGGATATAAAGAATTTAGAGAAACTTTCTGAGAATGTTCAGAAAACTCTGAAACCGGTTATTGATGATCTGGTTGAGATCAACGAGGAAGAGTTAGTATCTATTTTCGCCTATGGCAGTGTCACGGGCCCTGACTACAGTCCCAAGGGATCGGATATTAATATCGCCGTTGTTCTTAAAGATACCTCACTCGGAAAACTCAAGCCCTCTCTTTGTACATTGAAGAAAGCTCTCAAGAAAAAGATCACCGTGCCGTTATTTTTGACGCCATCGTATATAAAAATGTCATTAGATACTTTTCCGATGGAGTTTATCGGCATGAAAGAATCCCGCCTGGTTCTTTTTGGGGAAGATGTCTTGGCCGATGTAGAAGTGAAGACCGAAGACGTCAGGCGAGAATGCGAATATCAACTTAAGGGAAAACTTCTGACTATTCGCCAGGCATATATGGAACAGGCCTTGACCAGAAAGGGATTGGAAGGACTTATCAAGCAGTCGTTCAGGGCGCTTATGCCTGTTTTCAGGAATATTCTTAGATTGAAAAATGGCAGGACGCCTCCCGAGACGAGAGAAGAAGTATTATGTCAGCTTAACGAACAATTTGATGTTGATACAGCGGCTTTCCTGACGGTATTACATGACAATAAAACCGACGGCCGTATAGGAGGCAAGGACGCGGAAGAGTTTTTGAGTGAATTTCTGGATCAGTTAGAACGACTTTCAGTGATAATAGATAACTTGGACGTAAAAGTGCAGACAACAGATTTTAGAAGAGAAGTCCCGGGAGGGGAATAGCGGACTCCTCGCAATCGGGCTGTGTCGTAATTTGTTTTGCGAATGGTCGCATTCAAGATATTGTAGGGGTTCGATCTATCGAACCCGATATTCTTGTTTCGGGCTTGATAAATCAAGCCCCTACATCATTTTTAAAGCCTCTACATTATGACACGATCTGAATAACAGGGTGGATAGGAGAACATGAAAAAAATAGTAGCGTTTACAATATTAGCGGTGGGTCTTATGCTTTCGCCTTTGTGTGCGGCGGAAGACGTGCAGTCTCTCCGGCCATCGGGGTTTGTAAACGATTACGCGGGCATTCTTTCGGCCGGCACTAAGCAGCAGCTTGATGCGGCCCTGACCGCGGTGGAAAGAAAAACCACCGCTGAGATATCCGTTGTTACCATAAAAACAACTTTTCCTCTTACGATAGAACAGTACGCGGTTGATCTTTTCGGGAGGTGGGGGATAGGCAAGAAGGGTACGGATAACGGTGTATTGCTTCTTGTCGCGATCGGGGATCGGAAGGTAAGAATAGAAGTAGGGTATGGTCTGGAAGGCGCTATTACCGATCTTAAGAGCAAAATGATCATTCAGGATTATATTGTACCGCCGTTCAAGAAAGGTAATTATGAATTGGGGATCTCAGCCGCTGTCGTCTCGCTTATCGATATCATAAGCGCCGAATATAACGTAAAAATAGATCTCAGCAGCGAAATGGCGCGTTTGCCGGCCAGGGCCAAAAAAGGTTCGGCGGCGGGTAACCTTATTTCGTTATTGTTTTTTATTATGATATTCGGGTTTCGTTTCGGAACTCTTTTCTGGGTTATGGGCTCCGGCCGACGAAGTTACTGGTCCGGTGGATCAGGTGGGTCTTTCGGCGGAGGGTTTGGTGGTTTTGGCGGAGGTTTTTCCGGCGGCGGTGGCGCGTCGGGTGGTTGGTAGCATTAAAGGGGGGATCATGAAAACATTATGGATAGTTTTAGGTGTGATAGCGTTAGTTGTTTTGATGCTGGGCGGTTGGCTGATAGGAGGGCTTAACCATGTGGTGAGGCTGGACGAAACTGTAAATTCCTCATGGGCGCAGGTTGAGAACCAGCTTCAGAGAAGGAACGATCTTATCCCCAATTTGGTTAGCACCGTAAAGGGTTACGCGGGACATGAAAAGGAACTTTTAACCAGAGTTACACAGCTTAGAAGCCAGTGGGGTAAAGCTGCTACACAGGCTTCTAAAATGGAGACTGCGAATCAGATGTCGTCGGCAATATCACGTTTATTGCTTGTCGCGGAAAATTATCCGGACCTTAAAGCTAATCAGAATTTTCTCGCGTTACAGTCGCAGCTTGAAGGGACCGAGAACCGAATAGCCGTTGAGAGAATGAGATATAACGCTTCGGTAAAGGTGTTCAACGCGTATCGTCGTACGGTATTCGGCGGAATTTTCGCGTCTATGCGGGGACTTACCGAACCCAGAGAATATTTTGAAGTCGCCGAGACCGCAAAAGAAGTTCCGGTGGTGAAGTTCTAGCATGTAGGGGCGTAATGCGTTACGCTCCTACCGTTGAGGGAGAATAATGAACGCGTTTTGGTGGGCATTTTTTGCCGCTTGTGTCTGGGGTGTAGTCCCGATCCTTGAGAAAACCGGTATCTCGTCAGTCGCGCCGCTAACAGCCCTGTTCTACAGGTGTTTCGGCGCGGTATTCGGCATAGTGATACTCGGGATTTTTGTTGTGAGGCCTCAGCACCTGAAACAGGCAAGCCCAAAGGCCATAATATTTCTTGTCGTAAGCGGGTTCCTCGCCAGTTTTGTAGCCAACATTTTATATTATCACGGTTTAAAAATAGGTGAAGTATCGAAGATCGTTCCCGTAGCCGGAAGTTTTCCCTTAATAGCGTTTATTCTCGGTGTGCTCATATTAGGGGAGTCGGTTACTGTAGCGAAAGTAATAGGTTCTGTTCTTATCGTTTCAGGCCTGTGGCTTTTAAGGTAGGTTACAAGTGATATAGGTGTAGGGGCTTGATTTATCAAGCCCGCTATAAAAGGGTTCGATAAATCGAACCCCTACAATAAAAAAACGATAATAAGAGCTATGAACTAAATTATGGTAAACGAGAACGCGATAAAAGCCGTATTCCACGGCTCATTAAAACTAAAAGAAAATGAATCCTGTCTTATCGTTACCGATACGATAAAAGAGCCGATAGGACGCGCTTTTTATGAGTATGCCACGGGGATAACCTCACGGGTTGACATTGAAGTAATAGAACCAACAGGAGAACACGGCGCCCCGCCGCCCCGGGCTGTCGCGCGAAAGATGCTGAATTATGACGTAGAGATACTTGTGACCGAGAAGTCTCTTACTCATACTCTCGCGAGGCGTGAAGCCACCGGAAAAGGCGCTCGCATCGCGACAATGCCGTCTATCACCGAGGAGACGGCGAATAGATGTCTTGATATAGATTACGAGGCGCTTAAAAAAGAGTCCCAACGTCTTTATGGCATCCTGAGCGTGGCTTCGGACATTCGAGTTACGACAGATCTGGGTACGGATATTAATTTCACGCATAGAACAAGCAGTTTCTTTGGTAAGGACGGAGGGTCCTTTGATTATCCCGGCGCGTATGGTAATCTGCCTGAAGGTGAAGTAGCGTTTACTCCCGAGACATGTGAAGGTGTGTATATTGTTGACGCTTCGTTCCCGGACCTGGGTGTATTGAGGTCACCTTTGACATTCAAAGTAACGGGTGGGATCGTCCGCGAGATCACAGGGGCGCGTTCGGAGGAGCTTATAGAACGTTTGGACGGGGCCGGGCCGAAGGCATGGCGTGTTGCGGAGTTGGGGATAGGACTTAATCCCAAGGCCAGGATCATCGGCAAGATCCTTGAGGACGAGAAGGTTATAGGTACCGTACATATTGCTGTTGGTAATAATCTTTCATTTGGCGGAGATAATGATGTTACGCTTCATTTGGATGGGGTGATAAGGGATCCGGATATTATTGTGGATGGGAACAAGATAATGGAAAAAGGAAAATTTATTTAAGAGATCCTTCGACTCGGCCTTCAGCCTCGCTCAGGATGACAGGGAGTGGGCGCTTCGCCTCGTTCAGGATGACAGGGGGGGGATGAATAAAAAAATAACCGCTATAATTCTTGCCGGTGGCACAGGCGAGCGTATGAATAAAGATATTCCTAAACAGTTTCTTAAACTGGCGGGTAAACCGCTTATTTTGTATACGTTGGAGAAGTTTGATAAAAATTTCGCTGTAACGGATCTGGTGGTTGTATGTCATGAAGACTACCTTGAACATCTTGAAGAAATAATAGAAAAAAATGGGAGAAAGAAATCCTATAAAGTCGTTTCCGGGGGCCGGACCCGTCAGGAATCCTCATTTATCGGAGTCAAAAATTGTCCGCCGGGAACAGATCTGGTCCTTATCCATGATGCCGCGCGTCCTTTTGTTGACGACCGGATAATAGGAGATGTTATTCAAGCGGCGGATGAAGCGGGAGCCTCAGGACCCGTGATAGAAACGGGTGACACTATAATAGTGCAGAAGGGTGAATATATCGACCGGATACCCGACAGAAACAAGCTTAAAAGAATACAGACCCCGCAAGGCTTTCGTTACGATCTGATCTCGCGTGCGCATCAACAGGCGATAGAGAACGGTATTGCTGAGGCAAGCGATGATTGTGGTCTTGTTGTAGCCTTGGGGAAAGATGTAAAAACTATTGAAGGCTCCGCTCTGAACATCAAAATAACAGATGAGATCAGCCTGTATCTTGCCGAGAAGTATATTCAACTGGAAGAGATCGCAGACGAAGAATAATATTTGTAAATAGCACGATTCCCGTTATAATTAATATTGCATGGGTGCTATAAACACTACAATATTAAAAGACGCGTGGAAATATCTGCCGGCATATATAATCCCGTCATTTGTCGGGTTTATCGCTATTCCTATTGTTACGCGCCTTTTCACTACGCACGAATATGGTCAGTTCATGCTCGTCATAGCGGTCTCAACAGTAGCAACGGTTATTTCATCCGCGTGGGTCAACGCTCCGCTTGTAAGATTCTGGTCGGTATATTCAAAAAACACCGAAGAAAAAGAAGCGTTTCTTGCTATTGTTATAAAGCTGTTATTGGTAGCGGGTTTCGCGTTAAGTCTTATATTTGTTGTCACGGGAACTTTTGCCGTTAAGTGGCTGCCGCAAAGGTTTCATAATATCATATGGATAATATTGTCGCTGTCCCTTTGTGATATGTTCTGGAGAGTGGCGTGCGGCAAATTGCGCGCCACAAGAGAGATCGGTCAATATGTGTGGTTCACCATATGGTACAGTGTTGTGGGAATAACTACGGGTATCTTATTGGTCGCTTTTTTTTCGTTTGGTATTGAGGGGTTGTTGTTCGGTAGAATATTCAGCATGGTGCTCATGATAGGATTTCTCCGGAAAAAGGCATTTGGCGATGTTGATATGAAACGTGGTAAGCTGGCTTCAGAGATGACTCTGAAGATGATAAAATACGGGGCTCCTTTCGCGATAATAGATCTGGCTACCTGGATAATAAACCTTTCGGATAGGTATATCATCCGTTTTTATTATGACAGTGCTAAAGTAGGGCTTTATTCCGCGAATTACGGTATTGCCGAAAAAATAGTATATTTGGTGGTCTTTGTGTTCGTGATGGCTGAAAGTCCCGTCGCGTTCGGTAAGTGGGAATCTTCGCCGGTTGAAGAGAATAAAAAACTCAGTGAGAAGGTAACGCGATATTACATTGTGTTTGCCGTTCCGTTGACCATTGGTATAAGTGTTTTGGCAAAGCCTTTGATATCGGTTCTGACTCCGGCAGGGTATCGATCGGGCTATGTTATAATGCCGTTCGTAGCTGTATCTATATTGCTGTTGGGGGTATTCCACAGATACTATAATGTTCTCGCGTTACACAAACGAACGCGCGTATATATGTACATTGTATCCGGCGCCTGTATTGCTAATATCGTAATGAACTTTATATTCGTTCCGCTATGGGGATATACCGCCGCGGCTAAGACGACGCTTTTTTCGTATTCGGCGATGCTGGTCTTATCGATCGTAATATCCCGTAGGTATATGGTATGGAACTTTCCGTTCCGTTCCCTTGCGAGAAGTTGTATCGCCTCTGCCATCATGTCGCTTGTTGTGATCTTTTGCGGCAACATTTGCGGCAACATAGATATGATAAAACTTTTCAGTATAGGTTTAGTGGGAAGCGGCGTGTATTTCCTGTCTCTTTATCTGCTTAGTGAATTCAACGAACAGGAAAAAGAGTATGCTTTGAACCTGCTCAAAGATGTTTTGCGCATAAAGGCCTCTGGATAGATATGTCTAAAAACGTTCTTATGTAACGAAAAAGTCGGTATTGATGATGAAAATAAGAGATACGATCAACAGGTGGATGATACTTTTGAGAAGTATTTTTCATCTGGATTATAGCGGGAGGGGGGAGCGACAAGTATCCAGTGATATCGAAAAGATACGACCCGACCATGCCGGAAGATATAAGTTTTCCGCCGGGTTCATCGGCCGGAACGATACGGTCTTGGATTGCGCTTGTGGGGTGGGTTACGGCACAGCGATCATCGCGGAGGTATCATGTCCGAAACGTGTTGTCGGGATGGATATCAGCGAAAAAGCTATAAAGTTCGCTCGGAGGCATTATCCCGGGGATAATATACGGTACGGAGTGAGCGATGTCTTCAATATGGATCTCGGTGACGCTAAGTTTGATCGTATAGTTTCTTTCGAAACGCTTGAGCATGTCGAGTCCAAGCCGCTTATTGATATTTTTTGGAGAACGTTAAAAAAAGGTGGTCTGCTGATAATTTCTACTCCAAATGAAGATATGATGCCGTATGACGAGAGACGGTTTCCTTTTCACCTAAAACACTATACTCCCGGCGAGTTAGATGATCTTCTTGTTTCAGCCGGATTTTCCGTTGTAGGGCGATATACGCAATATGATATAAACAGTTGTGAGGTCGTTAAGGGCACTGACGGTCTTTTTAACATCGCTGTCGCAAAAAAGGAATAAGCCATGAGCAATATAATTCTGTCTACACTGAAACGGGTGTATCAGATACTTACCATGATATATTTTGACTATATCAGGGATACGATCATTGCGGTATCGCGAGTTTGCAGAAAGAAGAACAAAGCTCTTATTCTTGATATGGATTGGTGCTGGTGGTGTTTTAACGAGCAGGAGATCAGGACAAATCTACATCAGCACCCGGCGCTAAAACAGTATGCTGATTTTATCCGAGTTGATAGGGAACAGATATTTAAAGGCAAAGGGTGTTCTCCGGAGGTAACATACGAGAATTTTAGATCTATTGCTCATGACGGGTACAATTTATGGGGCATTTGCAAGGCCACGATAATTTCTGATCTGGGAACATATGATATTGATCCGGAGAACACTGAACACGCGAACGATATCCAAAAAAAATATAATGAAGCTGTCAGGGGGATAGATAATTTGAAAAAGCTCTTTGACAGGTTAGATCCGGATACTGTTTTTGTGTGCGGCGGCGGAGTTTTTGACTCTAGATGTGTCGTCGAGGTAGCAAGACGACGGGGGATCAATGTTGTTGGCGCGGAAAATTTCATGATGGGGGGATTTGTTATTTTTGACAATCTAAGCGGCCAGATAATCAATCGACATTCTCTCGCGCGGATGGGGTCGGATATATTGGAGGCGTGGGAAGTGACTGATGCTGAACGTAAAGAAATATTTGAACTTTGGCGGAGGAAACTGACGGAAAAAGCGGAAGAACATAAAACAGGCGGCATAGATAAAGCGGACGATATAAAAAAGGCATTGGATCTTCCTCGAGGATGTAAAACTCTGCTTCTTTTAGGGCAGGTCAGAACTGATGCCTCTATTGTTCTTGACTCGCCGCTGTATGAGGACCCTGTAGATATGATAGAGGCGGTAGCGCGGTGTATGAAAAAAAGTGAGAACACAGTGCTTATTGTCAGGTTGCACCCAAAGGAGTTTAAAGGGAAAGCTCCGAATGGAAAGCCGTATGACAGATCGACCTATAGAAGTTTGATCGAAAGAGGAATAGACAAGCTTCCGAACGTAAAGATCGTGGAAGACCCCGGTTATAACACATATACTTTGATGGAGATGGCGGACGCGGGGATCACTATTAATTCACAAGCCGGATTAGAGATGTGCATGTTGGGTAAACCCGTTATGGTTTGTGGTGCCGCCTTTTATGGGAATAAAGGCTTTACGGTAGACTTGGGCCATCCCGCGGCACTTGAAACTACGATCGATTTTCTGCTTAAAAAAAATAAGCTGAGCGAATGCGAGCACCAGCGCGCGTTAAACTTCATGCATTTTATCTGTAAAAGACAATTGTTTGATCGCAAATTGTCAATAAACACCGATCGTCTTCTCCAGATCTTTAATCTAATTGTCATTGCGAGGAGCGAAGCGACGAAGCAATCTCAATGAAAATCATAGAGATTCTTCGCTTCGCTCAGAATGATGATGTGTATGTCATCCGGAACGAAGGACGAAGGCTTTCTCCTGTCATCCTGAACGAGCCGAAGGCGAGTGAAGGATCTCAAAAAGGATTAACTTAATGGCACTTCCATTTGTATCTGTGATCATCCCGGTTTTGAATGATTCTAAACGTCTCTTGAGGTGTATTGCCTCAATATCTGAGCAGAACTATCCGGCGAATATGTTTGAAATTGTAGTTGTGGACAATGCCTCTACCGAAGACATCAAGGCTCTGGCGGGGAAGTTTAATTGTGTCAGATACGAATTTGAACCTGTCGGAGGGCCTGCTGCCGCGAGGAATAAAGGGATTGCGGTAGCTAAAGGTGAAGTATTATCTTTTACGGATTCCGATTGCATTCCTGATAAGGATTGGCTCTCCGGCGGCGTTTCGAAATTGTTATCCCTCCCGAATTGCGGGCTAGTCGCGGGTTCGATCGAATTGTACTATAAGGATATGGAGCACATTACCGGTGTTGAACTTTATGATACGGTTTCTTATCTTGCGCAAGAAAGGTATGTGGAGAAATACAGGTTCGGCGCGACAGCAAATCTTTTTACTTCACGTGACGTCATTGATAAAGTTGGAAATTTTAATAGTGAATTATTTAAGACAGCTTCCGGGGAAGATGCCGAATGGGGCGAAAGAGTTTTTGCGGAAGGTTACGGGCAGGTATATGCCGAAGACGTTCGTGTCTTGCATCCCGCGACACATTCATTTCTAGAACTTTACAAAAAAACAAAAAGAATAACTTTGGGAAATATGATTTTGAATAGCGCCAGAGGTAAGGGCGGGCTCAAACCGGCTTTCGTGAGTTTGTCAGAGTCCCTGAAATTCCATTATGATCAAATTTGGAAAGGTGAGGCCGTTAAAGGATGGCTTCGAAAACTAACAGTGAGCCTTATCGCCGCGGCAATGATCTTCGTAAAGGGTTGGATAAAAATAACTAAAACGGTTTCATGATCAGCGCTCCGTTATGAAAGAGCGTTTCATATGCCATGGGTATTCCCCGGCAGGCAGACGCGACCAAAACCGCTGCCAACAAAACAGTTCCGGCATAAAATCCCAGGCGTTTATCCAAAAAGACGCGAAATAGATTCGCGATATATGCTCCCAAGATCGCGAAAGCGGGATATGCCGGTAGCATATACCGGTGTTCTTTCCCGCCGTCTCCGAGGTACCCCTGAAAGATGAATAAAAACAGAACTATCCATACTATAAGAAGCAGCGTTTTTTTTGAGCGAGCCTTATCCAGCCAGAGCCAGAGGGGAGAGATGTATGCCAAAGCAAATAATGGGTTCTGGTAGGGGATGCCTGCCAGATATAGATGGCGTGGTCTGCGGCCAACCGTTTTAAACCAGTCGGTTTTAGCCGCCGCGGCTATTTCTTCCTGATGAGGTCTGTACACGGGGTTACCGTAAACAGAATAGACCTTGATGAACCAGTATCCCGCGCCCAAGAAGGTTCCCAGGCCGAACAAAAGGAGGTTCTTGTCGAATACCACTTCCAGAAAAGTTTCTTTTTTTCTGAGCTTCTCGAAGTTAGCCGCGAAATGCCATATGATAATAACGGGAATAAGAAAAGCACCGCTTTGTTTGGTGACGGCACTTATCCCACAAGCTATACCGCCGGCAAGAGCCAATAAAGGCATTTTTTTCTCTATAGACATGACATATAGCAGTACCGCCAGGACTACCAGCGCGGAAGTCATATCGTCCGCCCATACTTTTTGTGCTGTCAGTATATCAATAGGGGATATAGTCATCAGGAACATGGCTGTCAGGGCCAATGAATTCTTCCCGAAAAGTATTTTAGCCAGAAAATATACCAGGACGATCAAGAGCATGCTAAAGAAAAGGGGAACAATAATAGAGTAAAACTGTTTGCCGGCTATCTCGGGATCAAGTTTGAAGTTTCTTAGTCCCACCCCCGGTGGGGCTTCTTGAATGATCTTAACATCGTTGATCGCGAGCAGGCTGTAAGAAGGGTCATCCGCGAAGATCTTATGTGATAACATTATGGCCGCTGGAAAGCCAAAAGGTATATGGTGTAAAGGTTGGTCGTAATATGTAATATTAGTGGCTTCAAGACCTTTGAGGATACTTCCCTTGTCATCAGCCGGAAAGAGTCCAAACAACTCTTGGAATTGTTTGTGGCCATATATGTTGATACCTCTCAGGTTATATCCCGAAATTCCTTGCGCGTCCAGCTTATAGGCCAGAGCTACATAATGTTGCTGGTCGCCCCTGTAATGGGGCAGGTTGAAGGTGTGGCTTCTCAAATTAAAAGCGAAAATAACGATCGCGATAAACGCGAGGGCTGTAAGGACCTGTGCCGGTTTATATTTTTTTATAATGTTCATACGCATCCTTTGTCTGAAACTTGTCATTCAGACTGTGTCGTAATTCGTTTTGCGGATGGCCGCATACAATATATTGTAGGGGTTCGATTCATCGAACCCGATATAACGGGCTTGATGAATCAAGCCCCTACAATTTTATTGCTTCCTTGAAAAGTTCTACATATTGTTTCGCCGTGTTGGAGATCCAGTATTTTTTCACGTATTCTTTGTTATATTCCCCGATAGTATGGCGTTTGTTGGCATTTTGTTTCATCGAAAGAATAGCTTCCGCTATTTCTTCGGCGTTTCCCGGTCGGACAAGCAGGCCGTTTTTGTCATGTTCAATAATATCCGTTTGGCCGCCTTCGTTTGTTGCGACTATCGGAAGGCCGCATGTCATCGCTTCTAACAGCACTACGCCAAAACCCTCGTGTAGTGAGGACATAACGTATAGATCGTTTGCCGAAAGATATTGGAACTTTTCTTCCCCCATGACCCATCCGGTAAATTTTACATAGTTCTTAAGGTCTGATCCAAACGTCAGTTTTTCAAGATTGGCACGTTCCTGCCCGTCACCTATAAGTGTGAGGTAGACATTCTCTTTCTTTTCTTTAAGGATCTCTACAGCTTTTATTAAAATGTCGTATCCTTTGACCTTTGCCATGCGTCCCATTGAGACAATATGGAATTTATCGTTTTCTTCTCGGGGCTTTAGAGTGAAATCCGCCGGAGGAAAGCCTAATGGGATCACAGAAATTTCCCTGCCGGGTGAATAAAGTTCTTTCGCGTATTTTTTAATATCCGTTGATTGCGCTACTACTTTTGTGGCCTGCCTTAAAGCCGATCGTACGGCCCAACGGAAGGGCGCAAGCTTGTGGGGTGATGTTTTTCGGGCGGGGTTATAAATATCGCTGCCGTGAAGGCTAAGGACATTAGGAACATTGAAGATCTCTGAAAGCATTATCCCGCAAGGTCCGCTAGGTACGGCAAAGTGCGTATTTATAATATCATATTTTTTTTCGCGAAAGAGCCCCAGGCCTTTTATGGTGGCTGTGACAGGAAATGTCAGCATCGAGGGCATAGTCGCGTGATATAACGAGGTTCTGTTCAATACGCCGACCCTGTGAATGGAAACCGATCCCTTCGTTTCTGTTTTCGGGAGATCGCGAAAACGGGTGGTTAAAACGTCGACGGTATGTTCCCGGGCGAGTTCTTCCGCAAGATAACTTGAAAAAATACCGCCGCCGCCACCCAGGGGAGGGAACTCATAGTTGATTAAGAGGATATTCATTTTTTGTCATTCCGAGCGATCTAATTAATAACTTCTCTAACGTAATACGTTTTTTTGTCTTGGGATTCATAGTAAGTGCGTATATTGATCTCACCCAGAAACCCCATGGAGATCAGTTGTATGCTTACAAGAAAGAAAAGGACGCTAAGTATTAACAGGGGGTTACCAGTCATATCGACCCCGGAATTTATTTTCATGTACGCGGTAATAAGAAAGGTGATAAGCCCGAGAGTGCTGGTCGTGATACTCAGCTTTCCGAAAAATCTGATAGGTTTAGTGCTGTATCCGGATAAAAAAGCGATAAGAAGTAGGTCTAGTATAACGTTTAGGGCCCGGCCGAGTCCGTATTTGGTCTTTCCAAATTTTCTTGCCCGGTGGTTTACTTCTATCTCGGTTATTTTCGCTCCCTGCCAGGCGGCGATAGCCGGAATGAACCGGTGCATTTCACCGTAAAGGCGCATGTCTTTGATAACATTACGGCGGTAGGCTTTTAATGTGCAGCCATAATCATGCAGGGGTGTTTTGAGTACGGTCGATATAAGCGAATTAGCTATTTTTGAGGGCAGAGTTCTTAGCAAAAATGAATCCTTGCGTTTTTTTCGCCATCCCGAGACCAGGTCGAAACCGGAATTCAGACCGTCAATAAGCGCCGGTATGTCGGCAGGATCGTTTTGCATGTCACCATCCATCGCGATGATAATGTCTCCCACGGCATGGTCAAAGCCTGCCATTATAGCTGGTGTTTGACCAAAATTCTTATTGAAGTCTATGATCTTTATCGTGTTGCCGGAAGATCTTATTTTCTTGAGTTCTTCCAATGTTCCGTCTGTCGAACCGTCATTTGTGAAGATGATCTCATATGATCTGTTGAGGCCGTCGAGGACTTTCTTGACGTCGGAGTATAGCGGCGCGATATTTTTTTCTTCATTATACACGGGGATGATAACGCTAATATCCATTGTAGCTCCTTTGGCTATACCGTAGGAGCGGCCTCTAGCCGCGAACATATTTATGATCCGCCGCCGGAGGCGGCTCCTACGCGTTTGCTGATTTTAAAATACCAATACAGAACGTATATTGCGTACACAGACAGCATATCAAAAAAAGGTTTTATTAGGAAACTTAATAATGTTTTCTTGCTTTCTTGATACGCGATCACAGCGGAATATCCCAGGTAAAGCAGTGCGGGTGATAACAAGGGTAGAAAATATTCACCTTTCCCGATATTGAGACTAATGAAAAGTATTGTTGAATAGATAAGGGGAGCATGATAATTTAAAACTATAATGTCAGGCGCGAATGGATATTTTTTAGCGAAGTTTACGCGTCCGCGGGAACTGTTTATAAAAAGATCTAAAAGTTCACGCGTAGTTTCAGGGTGCCGATGGTATACTATCGCCTCAGGTTGAAAAAGTACTTTGTAATTTTTGTCCAATACTTGATAGCAGATGTCTTTATCTTCACCATAGTAGGAGAAAGTATCGGTATCGAATCCATCTACTATGAGGCTTTTTCTGATCGCCAAATTACAGCTGGGAAAACCTTTCATGTATCTTTTTTTCCCGTATCTGGGATATCTTAAGAACAATGAAACACCGAGATACTCTGAGAATATATTACCCGCCCTATTGGGGTATATCGCCCCGCCTACGGCTCCTATTGTTTCATCCTCAAAGGGCTCAAGCAGAGAAGTAAGCCAGTTTGTGGCAACCTCAGTGTCCGCGTCAAGAAATACCAGAATATTGCCCCTTTTAGCGAGTGCTATGCCCTTGTTGCGGGCAAAGGAGGCACCTTGTTTCTTCTCACACGCGTATACAACTTCCGGGTAACGCCGGATTATTTCAGCGGTTCTATCTGTGGAATTGTTATCAATGACTATTATTTCGAGATATTCGGCAGGGTAGTCTGTTTTTGTGAGAGATCGTAGACATTTTTTAAGATTTTCGGCCTCGTTATAGGCCGCTATTATTACAGAGCATACTTCCATAGCGGAAGGTTATCATATATCCTATTAAAAAGCAAGCAAGGGCAATTTATAGAGAAATCTATCGACAAAACCCCGCTATTAAGGTAAAATTTAAAATATTCGTTTAAGGACATAAACAAATGTGGAGATGATAGATGAGTGTGCAAAAAATTCTTGTTGTTGATGATAATAAAGATTTCGCCGATGTTTTCTGCGATATATTGAAGGCTAACAACTACGAGGCGCAAAGTTGTTATGGCGGACAGCAGGCGCTGGAGTGTTTACAAAACAAATCGTTCGACATAATGTTTCTCGATATGCGAATGCCTGATATGGATGGAGTGGAGACACTCAAAAAGGTTAAGCTCTCAAATCCGAACATGACCGTTATAGTCATGACAGGGTATTCTGTGGACGAGATGGTTCATAAAGCTCTTGAAGAAAAAGCCTCCGAAATAATATATAAACCTTTCGAAATAGAAAAAGTCCTTAGCCTGATAGCCAGCACACAGTAACTGATGAACCTTCGTTTATCGACCTCTTTAGTTGTTTTTCTTTTATCCCTGAGTTTGCAGGTTCCAAAAGCTTGCTCTTATGAGGAAAACTTCTTTTCATATAAAAGGTTTTTTCTTAATCAGGGGCTGGTCGACAAAATTCCCTCCGACGGAAAAACACAAACAGATATAAATAAATTTGCTCAAAACTATACGGACGGTCTGTACTCTATGTCCGGAGGGCGACTTCCCGAGGCTGAAGCTTATTTTCTTGAGGCCCGAAGATTCTGGCCCGAATACTTTGCCACAGATTTTCTGTTGGCGCTTGTCTATGAAGAGAAAGACGATTATAAAATCGCGGCTAGATTTTATAAAAGTTATTTGCGTAAGCTTAAAGGGTTTTATTCCGGAACATATCGTATTTCAGCGCCGTTGATACGTAGTCTGTCTTCTTTCGAGATCGAAAGCTATGCGGCAGCCCGGCAACTTGTCGAAAAACGACTGGGGCGCTACGGTATCAGTCTTGACCGAGTGAGGCCGGTCGCGACTATTCCTGATTTTCTTTTTTCCGGGATCGGGCTTATCGTTTTAGTGTGCGTTTATATCGCCTGGCGTAAGGTGGCACGTCCATTTTTAGAGAAGCGTCACAACATCAAATATCCTCCCGAAGGGTTTTGGGTGTGTCGTCATTGCGGCGCATATAACCCGGACTTGTCAAAAGAATGCGAAAAATGCGGGAAGATGCATCATGAATAAAGAATTCTTCCCTGAGACCTTCTGGTCTCAGGATGACCTCGGGAACGGTGTCCCTCGGCCGCTAGGATGATAAAAATTATGAATAAACATTTTTTTCAATATTGTTTTGGTGTCTTTCCTGAAGAATTTCCGGAGACGGTTATAGTAACGCCGTTTTTGTCGGTAGATAAATTTAAGGACTACTGCGAAGGTTCAGGTAAGTTCAGAGGTAAGATGTACTCGGGTATTATTGCCTCAAAGAATGGACAAGATTTTTCTGTTGTGCACTGTGGTATCGGTGACAGGCTTATGGGTGACGCGGTATTGCTATTTGAACTTGCCCCGGTGAAAAAAGTTATATTTGTCGGCTCTTGCGGTGGGTTGAATGATGGCAAGGTAGGAGACCTTTTAGTATGTGAGAACGCGTTTGACGGCGAAGGTTTTACGAAATACCATATGCCGGATTTGGGGATAGAAGACGTTTTTAAAGGCGGCAAGATGGTGTCTTCCAGCGGAGACTATACCGCTAAATTAAAAAACTTTTTCGAAAAAAATATCTCAAAAACTATTTCCGTAACGGCAGGTGACATTTTTACTATCGGTTCCTTCCTGGCGGAATCCAGAGAGAATTTACTGGCGATCGATGGAAAAGGATTTTCGGGGCTGGAAATGGAACTTTCAGCGGTTTTGCAGGCCGCCAGGAAAGCCGGCATAACGGCGGCCGGCGTGGTATTTGTGAGCGATCTGCCGCTTAAAAAGCCTATATGGGAGACGTTGACTTCGGAAGATAAAACAGCTTATAACGAAGCGGTAAGAGAACTTATCAGACTATCTGTGGATTTCGCGGTGACACAATAAAAGGAGAGGAAAATGTCAAAAAAGGTACTTATAATCATTGCAGAGGGTTTTGAGGAAATAGAAGTGGTATCCCCGATAGACGTGCTTCGTAGGGCCGAGGTAGAAGTAACTACTGCCGGCCTGGGTTCAAATGAGATAACAGGTGCGCATGTGATGGCTGTAAAAACCGATACGGTTCTTGATTGTTATGATGATGTTCCCGATGTTATTCTTCTTCCGGGAGGTATGCCCGGTGCGGAAAATCTTGCCGCCTCGGCAAAAGTAAAGGACCTGATCCGTAGTATTAGTTCGAACGGCGGATTTGTAGCCGCCATATGTGCTTCTCCCGCGCTTGTTCTCAGCCCGCTCGGAATATTAGAGGGTAAGTCAGCTACTTGTTATCCGACTATGGAAACTAATTTTTCTCCGGAGGTGAAATTCTCAAAAGAAAGGGTAGTTCAGGATGGCAACATAATAACGAGCCGTGGTCCGGGAACCGCTCTTGAATTCGCTTTAAAAGTAGCTGAGAATTTAGTGGGTAAAGAAAAAGCGGATATGGTAGCAGAGCAAATGCTGTTTAGTTCATAGTTCGTAGTCGTAAGGGCGAAAGCCTTATAAATTGTCATTCCCGCGAACAGACTGTGTCGTAATTCGTTTTGCGGATGGCCGCATACAATATATTGTAGGGGTTCGATTCATCGAACCCGATATAACGGGCTTGATGAATCAAGCCCCTACATTATGACACAGTCCGGATCTAACGTCTACGTTTTATGCTTCTTTCTCCGAATCTGTCTTTGATCTTGTCGAGGGCTTTATGGATCTGTTCTGTCTTTCGGGCATCTCGGGTATCGCTAAAAAGATCATTTTGCCAGAAAGCGTCAACCAGGTTAGAGACTCGAACGCCGACAAGCCTCACGGCTTGATCCCTTGGTAGGGGCGTATTGCAATGCGCCCCTACCAATTTGTCTACCACATTTTTATATATAATATCCGCGAAATTTGTCGGGGTGTTAAGCGTAATGGATCTTGTATAAGTCTTAAAATCAGAAAGCCTTATTCTTAATGTGATGGTTGTGCCCTTAAATCCGTCTTTACGCAGCCGGCGTGATACTTTTTCGCTTAAGAACATTAAGGTATCCATTATTTTGTGTTTGTCCCGCGTATCCGTATCAAAGGTATGTTCATTGCCTATGGATTTAATTGAACCCTCTGTCTCTACATGACGTGGGTCAATACCATTGGCAAGTTTCCATATGTGAGAACCATTTTTCCCGAATATATTTACAAGTTCTTCGTAATCTTTCCTTGCGAGATCGCCAATAGTGTTTATGCTCATTTCTTTAAGGGCTTGATTGGTTTTTGCGCCGATGCCCCAGAGTTTATCTACTTCTAGTGCGTGAAGAAATGGGAGCAAGCCATCGGGGGTAACCACGGTCAGCCCGTCAGGTTTATCAATATCGGAAGCTATTTTAGCCGTCATCATGTTTGGTGCCATTCCCGCCGATGCTGTGAGGCCAATCTCTTTTTTTATGGCACGCTTTATCTTACGGCAGGTCGCAAGCGGGCCACCGAAGAGGTGGGCGCTGCCGGTAATATCCAAAAAAGCCTCATCGATGCTGATGGGTTCTATCTCGGGGGTAAATCGTTCAAAGATGGTGAAAATGTTATCTGAAGCCGCAATGTATTTAGCCATATCAACCGGCAGAAAAATACCCGCGGGACATTTTCTGTATGCGATAGATATTGCCTGACCCGAATGAATTCCGTATTTTCGAGCTTCGTATGAACAAGTAGAGACAACCCCGCGGCCACGGCCGCCTTTGGGGTCTGAGCCGACTATAACGGGCTTCCCCGCATATTCCGGGTTATCACGTTGCTCGCACGCGGCAAAAAAAGCGTCCATGTCAACATGGACTATATATCGTTCTTGTGGTGTAGGCATGACCTAGATTATACCATATAAACCCAAAACATGAGCCAGGGTCATGTTTTGGGTTTGTTACAGCAGGAGAGTTGCAATTCGAATAGGGGACAGCCTCTTTTTGGCCAAAAAGAGGCTGTCCCCTATTGACATTTATGCGCAAAAGCGGTATAATTGTGAAATCGAGAACAAAGTCTGTAATATATTTCACGAACATATGGAGAAATATGACTAAAAAGAAGATATCAGAAAGTACTATTTCACGCCTTTTCATATATTTAAGGGAGCTTACCGAACTTGCCGAACTCAAAATACGGACTATCTCGTCCGCCGAGTTGGGCGAGAGGGCGAATATAAGTGATGTTCACATCCGAAAGGACTTGGGGCATTTTGGTAATTTTGGTGTAAGTGGCGCGGGATATTCGGTAGAAGAGCTTAAGAAGGCCTTGGAGGTCATATTGGGTAAAGACAAGGTCTGGAATGTAGCCATAGCGGGTGTAGGGCACCTGGGGTCGGCTTTACTTGCTTATACCAGGTTCAGTCAGCATGGTCTTAACATATCAGCGGCGTTTGATGTGGATATAAGAAAGATCGGCAAGCAGCTTGAAGGTATAACCGTACAATCTATCGAAGAAATTCCTCAGACGGCTCGTGATAAGAATATTTTGATGGGTGTAATAACCGTCCCGGCCGCTGAAGCACGGGGAGTAGCGGATGTTATGGTGCGATCGGGTATCGAATGCATACTTAATTTTGCGCCGGTAAGTCTAAGTGTGCCTAAACACGTAAAGGTTCGAGACGTTTATCTTTCAAGAGAACTTGAGATGCTTTCATATTTTTTAGCTAATAAAAATGGTAATGGAACAGAATGAAAAACATTATAGCTCTCGGGGCTGAAAACAAAACATCCTTTTCTGTCATCTCTGAAGAAGATATATATGTGTCCTCTCCGTCGGGAGACCTTAACGATATGGACAATTTTGACGGTTTTGAGATGGGTCTCAAAGATTATATGGATAAAAAAACACTTATACCTGATTGCGTGGCTTGTGATCTTCATCCCGATTATCGTTCAACTCGTCTTGCCGAAGAAATAAAAGATAATAACGCGGCCTCGATTCTGGTGAGAGTCCAGCATCATTTCGCCCATGTAGCCGCGTGTATGCTGGACAATGATCTTGATGAAGAAGTGATTGGCGTATCTTTTGACGGAACGGGCTTTGGCACCGACGGCAAAAGCTTGGGCAGCGAATTTATGGTTTGTACGCGTAAAGATTTTACTCGAAAGTTTCACTTGAAATACATGCCACAGCCGGGTGCCGACGTGGCCGCGCGCGAACCCTGGCGGATGGCAGTCGCATATCTCTATGATGCTTATGGAGAGAAACTAAAAGATATTGGCTTGCCGTTACTTAAAAGGATCCCCAATTCTACAGCTTTGATAATAAATGATATGATCAAAAAAGATATAAATTGTCCTTTGACTTCAAGCATGGGGAGGCTATTTGACGCGGTAAGTTCTTTGGTCGGGGTTTGTGACGTAGCTACTTTTGAGGCCGAGGGTGCGATAGGCCTTGAGGAAATAGTAGTGCGGGGCATTGGTGAAGTTTATAAGTATGATGTAACGAACGATGAAATAGATGTTGCCGAGATGATAAAAGAAATAAACGGAGATGTTGTTCGAGGGATAGATAGCGGGATCATAAGCGCCAAATTTCATAATACTATCGGAGAGATTATCTTTGATGTTGTCGAACGTATACATAACGCGACCGGCCTTAAAAAAGCATTAATATCGGGCGGATGTTTTCAAAATAAATATCTTGTGAATTATGTAGAAGAAAAGTTCGCAGGCGCGAAAATAAAATTGTATAAACACAATAAATATTCACCGACAGATCTGGGTATATCAGTGGGCCAGGCTGTAGTGGCGGCGAGCTTAAATAGGTGAAAGGGAATGGTGATGAGCCTTCTCGGTATCATTCTCGCGGACAGACTGTCTCATAATGTAGGGGCTTGATTCATCAAGCCCGTTATATCGGGTTCGATAAATCGAACCCCTACAATATATTGTATGCGGCCATCCGCAAAACGAATTACGACACAGCCTGATTGCGAGGAGGAACGTAGTGACGACGAAGCAATCCCAATGGAGGTATTAATGTTAATGGAGATTGCTTTGGCCTTTCAGGCCTCGCAATGACGAGACGTGATGAACGAGGGATGGGGCGCGAATATGGAGAGCCAAAAAGGAGACACAATGTGCTGGAGTGTGCCGGGCAAAATAATAGATATCGAGGGCAATATCGCGACGGTGGAGCACTCGGGCGTACAACGGAAAGTGCCGCTGGATCTCATAACGGATCCGGCGATCGGTGAATATGTGCTTGTTCATGCCGGATATGCTATACAGAAAGTATCGGAAGAAAAAGCAAAGTTCACGATAGATTTTTTTAAGACGAGGGGCAAGAATGCTTAAATATCTGGATGAATATAGAGACGCACCCCTTGCCTTGGAAATAGCGGAAGCCATAAGGGGACTCTCAACCAAGCCGTTTAACATTATGGAGGTTTGTGGTGGTCACACTATGGCCATACGGAAGAACGGTATACAAAAAATAGTAGGCGAGAATATAAATTTAATCTCAGGGCCCGGCTGTCCGGTATGCGTGACTTCTAAAGTAGATATAGATAAGGCGATAGCGATTTCTCAAATAGAGGATGTTGCCCTGTGCACATTCGGGGACATGATATATGTCCCGGGAACAAAAATGTCACTTTCGGAAGCAAAAGCACGGGGACGTGACATAAGAACGGTTTATTCCGTATATGATGCCATTGGTTTCGCGAAAAAAGAGAAAGAAAAGAAAATAATTTTCATAAGCATAGGGTTTGAGACTACAACGCCGACAGTATCCGCAGCGGTAAAACAGTGTGCTCGTGAGGGTATCAGCAATTTTGGTATACTTACGTTAAATAAAACTATGCCGGCGGCGCTCCGGGAGGTTCTCTCGGAAGAGGAATCAAAGATAGACGCTCTTTTGTGTCCCGGACATGTAAGCACGATAACGGGTACCGGTATGTACAACTTTATTGTCGATGAACTTGGTGTGTCATGCTGTATCTCAGGGTTCGAGCCGGTTGATATGTTGAAAGCGATATATATTTTGACTGAAGGGCACGAGGTGGGAGAGAAGAAGCTTGCCAACGCGTATGAAAGAGCGGTTAAGGCTGAAGGTAATAAAAAAGCCAGGGCTATGATGGAAGAAGTTTTCAGGGCCGCGTCCGTCGAATGGCGTGGGTTCGGTGTAATACCAGGTAGCGGACTCGAGCTAAAAGATGATTACGCTAAATTTGATGCCGGGAAGATATTTGATATAGATGTACCGCCGGCAGAAGAGACTGATAGATGTATGTGCGGCGATATATTGAGGGGTAAACTAAAACCGATAGATTGTAAGTTGTTTAAGACGGCGTGTACGCCGGAGGATCCGCAAGGCGCGTGCATGGTCTCGAGTGAAGGGACCTGCGCCGCGTGGTACAAATATGGTGAATTATGAATAGTAAAGTTACGATCGCGCATGGTTCCGGGGGTAAGATGACGCGTGCTCTGATAAAAGACGTGTTTTTCAAATATCTTGGTAACGATATATTGGACAGGTGTGACGATTCGGCTGTTATTGAGATAGATAAGGGTAGGATCGCGGTTACAACTGATTCATTTGTAGTAAAACCCATCTTTTTCCCGGGTGGGGATATCGGGAAACTTGCCATTTGCGGAACGGTTAACGATCTTGCGGTATCAGGGGCCGAACCAAAGTATATTACGTGCGGGTTCATTATAGAAGAAGGATTTCCGGTAACGGATCTTGAGGTAATAGTTCGATCGATGGCCAAATGGGCATGTGAGGCAAACGTGAAGATAGTAGCGGGAGATACCAAAGTTGTCGAGATCGGGGAGGCGGATGGCATTTTCATTAATACTTCCGGAGTGGGTATTTTAAAACATGACCGTGAGTTAGGGGTGGATAAAATATCCTCCGGCGATAAAATAATAGTGTCGGGGACTATTGGAGACCATGCTATCGCGATTTTAAGTAAGCGAAAGGGGCTCCGGTTCGAAAGCACCATTGAAAGCGATTGCGCGCCGTTAAACAAGATGCTGACCGAAGTTATTGAATCAGGCGCGGAAGTCAAATTTATGCGTGACGTTACCCGAGGAGGATTGGCTACTACGTTAAACGAGGTTGCTGAAGATGTTGGTATTCTTATAAATGAAGAAAGTCTTCCGGTTTCGGAACCGGTCAGAGGCGCGACGGAACTTTTGGGTTTGGATCCTGTGTATTTGGCAAACGAAGGGAAAGTCATTATACTAGTAAAAGCGTCCGATGAGGCAAAGGTTCTCCAGATTTTAAAAAATAATGAATATGGCGCCAAAGCTGAGACCATCGGTGAAGTTACAGAAGAGAACGTCGGCAAGGTTTGCTTGAAAACCATCCTTGGTGTAACAAGGATTATAGATATGCCGACGGCAGAACACCTGCCGAGGATATGTTAAGTCAGGTGTTAGGCGAAAAATACGGGTCACGAAGGACGGACGACAGAATATGCATGAGATTAAACTTACTCAAAACCTTGTATCCATACTTGACAGAGAAGTTGCCTCGGACGAAATAGGTATGGTCAAGGTCGTACATCTCGAGGTAGGCAAGCTCCGGTATATCGTGCCGGAGATAATGCAGACCGCGTTCAGGCATGTGCCCAAACATGAAAAACTCACCGAGGCGAAATTGGAAATAGAGGTAATAACGGGCGGGGAGTTCACGCTCAAAGGAATAGAGTGGTAATATGGCGTTCAAAGTAATAAAAGAGGACATATTAAGCGAGAATGATGGTGTGGCAAGTGAAGTGCGTGCTTCTTTAGCGCAAGAGAAGACATTTATGATAAACCTGATATCTTCTCCCGGTGCAGGTAAGACATCTTTTCTGGAAGTGATAGGACCGAAGCTAAAAGAGGAAGGTATATCATTCGTAATTGTAACAGGAGATTGTTTTACATCACGTGACGCGGAACGTTTAGACGCGCTGGATCTTCCGGTAGTTCAGATAAATACCGGTAATGCCTGCCACATAGACGCGCAGCTTGTTGCAAGCGCGTTGGAAGATGTCGATCTGGAAGGTATGGATCTCGTTATAGTGGAGAACGTAGGCAATCTTGTATGCCCGGCGGAGTTTGATGTGGGCGAAGACGTGAAAATAGCTATATTAAGTACAACCGAGGGGGATGACAAGCCTATAAAGTATCCGCTTTTGATACTCGAAAGTGCGCTCGCGATAATCAATAAGACGGATCTATTGGAATACGTGGATTATGATATGGATTTTAGTGTTGAAAATATACGCAAGATCAATCAGACAATTAAAGTTATAAAGACTTCGTGCAAGACCGGCGAAGGAATAGACGCGTTTTTGAGCTGGATAAAGGACAAAATCAAAATAAAGAAAATAACGTAGGAGCCGCCTTCGGTGGCGAACTATAAATATGTTCGCGTCCGGACGACGCTCCTGCGAAACAGGGATCACGATATTCATTAAAAGGATCCTGCAAAATGGAACTTTTGTCATTCGGGATGTGTCGTAATTTGTTTTGCGGATGGTCGCATACAATATATCGTAGGGGTTCGATTTATCGAACCCGATATAACGGGCTTGATGAATCACGCCCCTACATTATGACACAGTCTGATCGAAAAAAAACGGCGTTTTGCATGAGTCTATGTTCATTAAACTTAAGGAGAAATAACGCATGAGACATTATTATCTGGAAAAAACCTCTATGGGTAAATTTATTGAATCGCTTAAGGAGGGGTACAGGGTAGTCGCGCCTATAAAAAAAGAGAATCAATTTGTATTCGCGAAAGTTGAGTCTGCCGGTGAAGTTGAACTGGAATATCTCCCGACAGTTCTCCCTCCCAAAAAATATCTTTTTCCTCAAAAAGAAAAATTGGGAACTTTCGATATGGGTGATACTAAACTGACGGATACATCAGTGGAAGTGGAACCGATGATAATATTCGCGGCACATACATGTGATATCGAGGGCTTGGAATGCCTGGATGTGGTATTTAACAGCGATCCGGCGGATCCGTATTACAAGGCCAGAAAAAAGTCTCTTCTTATTATCGGATTTGAATGTATGGTTCCGTGTGATGAGTACGCTACCTGCCGGACGATGGATACACATAACCCGAAGGCGGGGTATGACGTAATGATAACTGATGTGGGAAGTAAATATGTCCTGCATGTAAATTCTAAAGAAGGGAAAGATCTTTTGGAGGGCAATTCGGCGCTTCTTGACGCCGGGAACGGAGAGGCTAAAACGCTTCTTGCTAAAACACGTGAAGAAAAACTTAAGAGATTTGACAACAAACTTAAACCCGAATTTTCTCGATTGGCTCGTCTTTTTGGAGATTCATACACAAGCCCGGTGTGGGATGAAGTCGGCGAAAAATGTCTTTCTTGCGGTAACTGTACGGCGGTGTGTCCTACATGCTACTGTTTAGATATGTATGATAAGGTTAAGCTGGATACTACAGGCGGCGAAAGAAAAAGGGTATGGGATTCATGCCAGTTAGAAGAGTTTGCCAGTGTCGCGGGCGGTGAAAATTTTCGTGAAGAAAGATCCAGCCGTCAAAGACACAGGTATTACCGTAAATTTGATTATTCGGTAAAAAAATATCATAAATTTTTTTGTACCGGTTGCGGCAGGTGTTCGCGTACGTGTATGGCCGGAATAAGTCTTATAGAAACAGTAAATAGTTTAGATGAGGAGAATGAAAATGTGTAATTGTGATAAAAACAAAGTTGTTGAAGTGGATGCGTTGTATTACCCGATGGAAGGCACGATCGTAAAGGTGGAGCAGATGACCGAATACGAGAAGTTTTTTGAGATCCGGCTCTCCGACGGTAAAGAGTTGGGTAATATGCCGGGACAGTTCGTGCAGCTTTCAATGTTCGGTATAGGGGAGGCACCCATCTCGGTTTCGTCATCGCCGACAAAAGAAGATAAAACTACTTTTGAAATATGTGTGAGAAAGGTCGGTACGTTCACCAACGCTCTTCACGCGTTGGGCGTCGGAGATAAGATCGGAGTAAGAGGTCCTTTTGGCCGGGGTTTCCCGGTTGATGAACTTAAAGGTAACGATCTTCTTTTTATTGCCGGCGGCCTGGGTATAGTTCCTCTTCGGTCGCTTATAAGATTTGTTATGGATAAGCGCCGCGACTTCGGTAAAGTTGATATTCTTCTCGGGTGTAAAGAACCGAAGGATAGACTTTTCTCTAATGAAATAGAAGAGTGGGCACGTCTGGCTGATACAAATTATACTTGTACCGTAGACAAAAGCGACCCGGAATGGAAGGGTAATGTGGGGGTTATCACAACTCTTATCCCGGGGGTAGATATAGATGTTAACCGTACATATGCTGTTATTGTAGGTCCGCCGATCATGTACAAGTTTACGATAATGAGTTTGATGGATAAGGGTCTTCCTAAAGACAGGATAATAATGTTACTGGAAAGACGCATGAAATGCGGGCTTGGTAAATGCGGGCATTGTCAGATAAACCATAAATATGTATGTCAGGATGGGCCGACATTCAGGCTGGATGAGCTAACGGGAATGGGGGAAGCATTATGAGTAAAAATAAAAAGAAAAAAGAAAAGGTACGTATAGCGTTTTTTGATTTTGCCGACTGTGAAGGATGTCAGCTTCAGGTGACCTACCTTAATGAAGCTTTTCTCGGTGTGCTTGAGCATTGCGATATTGTAAACTTCCGCGAGGCTATATCTGAGCGTAGCGATGATTATGATATAGCGTTCGTTGAAGGCTCAATAACACGTGAGCATGACGCGGAACGCTTAAAAGAGATACGTAAGAACGCGAAGATACTTATCGCTTATGGCGCGTGCGCGTGTATCGGGGGTATTAACGGTCTTAGAAAAAAGTATACCGCGGATGAGGCGATAAACATAGTTTATGCTGGACGCAAAGATCCTATTGAAGCAGGCGAACCGAAACCGGTCCATGATGTGGTCAAGGTAGATCACTATATACACGGATGCCCGACAAGTAATGACGAATTGGTAGAGGCGCTTAAAGGGATACTTTTGGGCAAAGGGTATACCCCTCCTGATTATGCCGTATGTGTTGAATGTAAACTTAAAGAAAACGTCTGTTTGTTCGAGAAGGGTCAGGTATGTATGGGGCCGGTAACGCGGGCCGGATGTAACTCGTGGTGCCCGAGTTGGGGTAACACCTGTTATGGATGTCGCGGACTTCTTCCTAACCCGGCAAAAGAAGGGCAGATGGACGTTTTAGAGAAGAACGGATATACGATAAACGAGTTGGAACAAAAATTTGATCTGTATAACGCATGCAAATTGGAGGCAGATAAAAATGAGTAAAAAAGATCTTAATATAAACGTTGAATATCTGACGCGTGTTGAGGGCCACGGGAATATCGTGGTTAACATCAAAGAAGGCAAACTCGAAAAATGTCAGCTTGAAGTAATTGAAGCGCCGAGATTTTTCGAGGCTATGGTTCGGGGCCGTTCGATGTTCGAGGTCCAGCACATAACTTCGCGCATATGCGGTATATGTTCTACCGGTCATTGCATGGCTTCGGTAAAAGCCGCTGAAGATGCCGTGGAGTATGAGGTAAGCGAGCAGACGAAACTTTTCAGAAAACTCCTGCTTCATTACGAAACGCTGGATAGTCATGTGCTGCACGCGTATTTTCTTGTAGCGCCTGACGCTTTAGGAGCGCCGAGTGTATTGCCTTTGATCGAGACGCATACGGAAGTGGTGCTTCGCGCGCTCAGGATGAAGAAAGCTTACAGTGACGTATGCGACATTATGGCCGGTCGTCACACGCATCCTATCAGTCTTTGTCCCAGGGGATGGACAAAACTCCCGACAAAAAAAGAGCTCGAGAAAATGAAAGAGATCTTAGTCGGAACGGTTGAGGATCTTCTTATTACGGTTGATACGTTCAAGACTATTAAACTTCCTGAATTTACAAGAGAAACCGAATATGTGGCATTAACTCATCCGGATGAATACGCGTTTTATGAAGGCGATTTAACGACTAATGATATTAAAATGGTTGTTAAGCCGCGCGATTATAAAAAAGTAGTTCACGAATATCATGCCGCGCACTCAACCGCTAAACACGCTAAAAATAAGAGGGATTCATACATGGTAGGAGCACTCGCGCGAACGAATATCAATTTTGATCAGTTGAATGACGAGGCCAAAGGTGTAGCGGATGCTCTCGGATACAAAGTTCCGTGTTATAACCCGTATATGAATACTGTCGCGCAGGTCATA
>JAJRVD010000023.1 GCA_024277375.1 Candidatus Omnitrophota bacterium
CAGGCAGGGGGGACGTTTGTCTGCGCGTATCCCTTGAATTACACTTTCAGCGCGGGCGGGAGTTTTAGTATACCCGACTCGGCGGGCGCTTTCAACCGTTTTACCGGCGCGGGAACGAGCGGTGATCCTTACATGGTGCGTGACGTGTATGATCTCCAGGCGATGCAGAGTTTCTTAAGCTCGTATTTTGAGCTTGCCGGTGATATTGACGCCTCGATAACGAATACCCAGACCTGGAATTCCGGAGAGGGGTTTGATCCGATAGGAAACGTGAGCCCGTGGTTTACCGGTTCGCTTGACGGGAAAGGATACATTATCACGGGTCTTTACATAAACCGGCCTGGTACAAATTATGTGGGTCTGTTCGGCAATGCGGAGGCCGCTACGATAAATGATCTTGGATTAATTGGAGGTGATGTGACCGGCAGTCAGCAGGTGGGTGGATTGATAGGCAGGAATCGATCTAATGTTGTCGATACACAGATCACGAATTGTTATTATACCGGTTCGGTGACGGGGAGTATTGATACCGGAGGACTGGTTGGCTATGGAATGGACGTAACTATTGACAACTCATATTCCGCGGGAAAAGTGGCAGGAACAGCCGATATTGGAGGTCTTGCGGGCTATGTTGAGGAAGCCACTATTGCAAACTCTTATTCTACCGCAACGGTGAGCGGGATTTCAGCTCTCGGCGGCCTGGTCGGTACCGCGGACACGGATAATAGTATCACAGGCAGTTACGCGACGGGTAGCGTGACCGGCACGGGTAATTATGTTGGTGGGCTGGTGGGGGATTATCAGTGGACTTCGACTATTAAAGATTGTTACGCGACAGGGGATGTAACGTCCGACGGTTCCAATGTCGGCGGATTGATAGGGCGTCAAAACAGTAGCGCTATACTCATTAATTCATATTCCACAGGGTCGGTGAACGGTCAGGATCGTGTAGGAGGCCTCATCGGTTCAATTGACGGCACGTCTTCCGTCAGGAATTCTTACGCGACTGGGAATGTAACAGGCAATAGCGTCAACAATTATGTCGGGCCTCTGGTGGGGAACGCCACAGGAACGACCTTTACTAATAACTATTATTACACGGGCGCCGCGATTACGAATAATGGCGCGGGCGGCACCAATACGACAGGTGCCACGGCCGAGGCGACGCTTGCTAACTTTTATGTCGCGTCTCACGCGGTTTACGACGCCGGTGCGACTAACGCATGGGTGTTTCCGACAACATGGGAGGAGTTCTCGAGTACCTACCCTCATTTGGATTATGAATGGGACACGAATATCACCACGCTGCTGCAACTTCAGAATATGTCGCTCGACATTGTGGCGGTTTATACGTTAAACGCTGATATAGACGCGCGTCCGACGGAATATATGAATTGGGATGGGACTAGGTATCAGGGGTTCAGCCCGGTCGGTAACAGCGGTACGAAGTTCACCGGCACTTTTGACGGTAACGGATTTCATATAAGCGATATTTATATCAACAGGCCTACGACTCAATATATAGGGCTTTTCGGATATGCTTTAGGAGCTACGATAACAGATGTTGCATTGCTCGGCGGGAGTGTAACTGGAGATTACTATGTCGGTAGCCTGGTTGGCTATAATGGGCTAAATTCCACGATCACTAGCTCTTATGCGACGGGTAGTGTAGATGGAGCCTGGAATCTCGGCGGTCTGGTGGGAAGGAACAATGATGGTTCGATCACCTATTCATACGCTACAGGTGATGTAACGGGTACAGGTTCAGGTGTTGGTGGTTTAGTCGGTGACAATTACCAGGATGCGGGCATTATTTCTAATTCTTACGCCACCGGCAACGTGACAAGCACCGACTGGTGTGTCGGCGGCCTGGTTGGTGGCAATTACGGGATAATCACTGATTCCTATGCGACAGGGGATGTGGTAAGCGGCGATTCATATGTAGGCGGTCTGGTAGGATGGATGGAGAACACCGCATCGCTCTCTAACTCGTATGCTACAGGTAATGTAACAGGCGGAAGTTACTACGCCGGCGGCCTGGTTGGAGAAATAGCGGACACGGCAACAATTGATAATTCATATGCGACAGGAAATGTCACCGGCGTTAGCAATGGAAATAATTATGTAGGACCGTTAGTAGGTCGTCAAGTCGATGGAACGGCGCTCATTACTAATAGCTACTATTCAAATACTGCTGTAGTTACGAATAACGGTACAGGCGGAGCGACGAATACGCTAGGAACGTCGGATACCCCTGCGAATTTCTATTCGGCAAGTCATAATGTTTACACCGCGAATGCTCCTGCCTGGAACTTCTCCTTGAATTGGGTCGAGTTTTCGGACCGCTATCCGCGGCTTTCATACGAATGGTCTCTTACGGTGACGACGTATCTCCAGCTTCAGAATATGTCACTTAACCTCACCGCCGACTATGTGTTGGGCGGCGATATCGACGCGAGCATAAGCCGCCACATGAATTACAATGGCAGCAAATATCTTGGTTTTGATCCCGCAGGTACGAGCGGCAGTCCATTTACCGGTTCTTTTGACGGTAATGGGTATATTATAGCAGATCTCTATATTGACAGATCTTCCACGGATAATGTTGGCCTTTTCGGTAAGACTTCCGGCGCCGCGATAAGCGGCACTGTGATGATGGGAGCGGATATAACCGGTAACAATAATGTAGGCGCCCTTGTCGGAGATAATGATACCAGCTCTACAATAGCCACATCATTTGTGACGGGAAACATAACCGGTAACGGCAGTAACGTGGGTGGGCTCGTCGGTTACAACCACAACAGTTCCACGATCGCTAACTGTTATTCCACCGCGGATACAAGAGGAGCGTCTGTGGTAGGCGGCCTTGTGGGACTTAATGAAAGCATAGTTAACAATTCATATGCCGGCGGCACGGTGAGAGCTGCCGGTGTCAATGCCGGAGGGTTCCTCGGAAATAATACCGGTTCCGCTGTCGTAACCAACTGTTACGCATTAGGGGATGTAACGGCTTCAAGCGCTAATACCGATGTTGGACCATTTGCCGGAGGGAATGTGGCAAGTATTGTCAACTCGTACTATTCCGGCACGGCCTCCAATATCGGCGCCGGAAGCGCGAATACGACTGGCACTCAGGAAGCGGCGCCCGCGAACTTTTACTCGTCGGCGCACAACGTTTACGACACGCAGGCGCCGCTCTGGGATTTTACCTCTGTCTGGGACGAATTTTCAGGGTCATATCCTCACCTTTCATACGAATGGTCCCTGACGATAACGACGCTCCTGCAATTACAGAACATGGAGCTTGACCTCGCGGCCGGCTACGTTCTTGGCGGGGATATCGCCGCCGGTATAACGGCGCATATGAACCGGAACGGTTCGGTATATTACGGGTTCGCCCCTGTCGGGAGTTCGAGCCCATTTTTTACCGGTTCTCTGGACGGGCGGAACTTTACGATCAACGGTCTCTATATAAACCGGCCCGGCACCGATTACGTGGGGCTTTTCAGCGATGTCACCTCGGCAGGGTCGATAAGTAATGTCGGCCTCTTAGGCGGGAGCGTGACGGGTTACGACAGCGCGGCGGCGCTTGTGGGGTATAACCAGGCACCGGTAACCAACAGTTATTCGGATTTACCGGTGACGGGCCTGGGGAACCAGGCGGCGGGGCTTATCGGCGAGAATTACGGTACGCTTACCGGTTGTTACGCCGCGGGCGACGTAAACGGCGGCCGCCATTACACGGGTGGACTTGTGGGATACAACGAGAGCGATATCACGGACTCGTACGCGACGGGCAACGTGACGGGCGCGGGAAAGTATACCGGCGGCCTGATCGGCGGGACTGGAGGAGGCTCCGGTTATTCTATATCCCGCTCGTATACGACGGGGGAGGTAAAAGGCGCCGGCGATTACACGGGAGGTCTGATAGGCGACGTCGGTGGTTCCGCTACGGCGATAACGGACTCTTACGCCACAGGGGACGTTTCGGTCACCGGGACCGGCTCTTACGCGGGAGGCCTTGTAGGCCGGCTCGGCAGCGGGAGCTCGATATCTTGGTCCTACGCGGCGGGCGATGTGACCGGCAACGCGGCCGTCGGCGGCCTGGTGGGATACAACCTCGGCGTGGTTACGGACTCGTACGCGTCCGGGACGGTGACGGGCCGCGGTGACAAGATCGGCGGCCTGGCGGGGGAATCCGCCGCCGCTTCTTCGATCACCTCATCATACGCGACGGGTAATGTGACGGGAAAAGGCGATGTCGGCGGCCTTGTCGGAGCGACCAGCGCCACGGTCCGGAACTCCTACGCCACGGGGAACGTAACGGGTAATGACGGGTCGAACAGCTATGTCGGCTCCCTGGTGGGGTATGACGCCGGCGGGACTTTCACCAATAACTACTATTACAGCGGAGCTACCGTTACGAACAACGGCGCGGGCGGGACGAATACGGCTGGCGGTACGGCCGAGGCGACACTCGCGAACTTTTATTACCCGACACACGCGGTTTACGGGGCGGGTACGGCAAATCCGTGGCTTTTTGGCGCTGAATGGGTCGCGTTTTCGGACAGATTGCCGCATCTGGAATATGAGTGGTCTTTGACGATAACGACACTTCTTCATCTTCAGAACATGTCGCTGGACCTCTCGGCCGATTATGTGCTCGCGAGGGACATCGACGCAAGCGTAACCTCGTATATGAACTGGGACGGGACGAGGTATCAGGGATTTGAGCCCGTGGGAAACAGCGGTACGAAATTTACCGGAACTTTTGACGGCGCGGGTTTTCATATAAGCGATCTTTATATAAACAGGCCTAATACGATTTATGTGGGGTTGTTTGGGTATCTATCCGGAGCCGCGATAAGCAATGTCGCTTTGCTTGGGGGAAGTGTGACAGGTGATGACAACACCGGCAGCCTGGTTGGCGACAGTAGGAACAATTCCAGTATCACTAACTGTTATGCCACAGGCAGCGTAACCGGTGCTGGAGCTGTCGGTGGCCTGGTCGGATTTACCAGGGACAGCTCGATCACTAATTCTTATGCCACCGGGGATGTAACTGGCACATGGAGCGATATCGGCGGCCTTGTGGGTGACAATTATTGGAATGGCGTTATCAGTAACTCGTATGCTACGGGTGACGTGACAACCAGCCATTGGGGCGCGGGCGGTCTGGTCGGCGGGAATTACGGGAGGATCGTTGATTCTTATGCCACCGGAGACGTTACTATCACAGGTACTTTTTTTATTTCTTATGCCGGCGGTCTGACCAGCTGGAATTACGATGACGCTGAGATCATTAACTGTTATGCTACGGGGACGGTAACGGGTATTAACGAATATGTGGGCGGCCTGGTCGGTGAAAACTGGGGTAATGCCGTGATCAGGAACTCCTTCTCGACAGGCGACGTGACGACTGCTGACAGCACGGATGGTTATATCGGTCCTCTGGTAGGGTTCAACGATACTACCGCGGTCATCGACAACAGTTGGTATTCCGGTACCGCGTCAAATGGCGGCACAGGAGGAGTAAATAACCTCGGCACTCAAGAAACGACTCCCGCGAATTTTTATTTATCAACCCACAGCGTTTATACGCTGAATTCTCCGGTTTGGGATTTCGCTTCGACCTGGGTCGAGTTCTCGGACCGCTATCCGCACTTTTCGTATGAATGGTCGCTGGCGATAACGACGTATCTCCAACTTCAAAACATGGCTCTCAATCTTTCGGCCGATTATGTCCTGGGCGGAGACATAGACGCTACGGTAAGCCGGCACATGGATTGGGACGGGAGCGAATATCAGGGTTTTACCCCGGTCGGCGATAATGGCGCGTCTTTTACGGGCACTTTCGACGGCGCGGGATACATTATCAGCGATCTTTATATCAACAGGCCCGTGACGGATAATGTGGGCCTGTTCGGCAAGACTTCGGGTGCTTCGGTAAGCGATACGGTTATACTTGGCGCGGCCATAACAGGAGATGATAATGTTGGTGGCGTAGTGGGCGATAACGACACGGCAGCAGGAATAACGACTTCTTTTGTAACCGGATATCTAACAGGAAAAGGAAGTAGTGTCGGCGGCCTTGTGGGTTATAACCATAATAGCTCTTCGATCGCGAATTCATATTCTACCGCGACAGTTAAAGGGGTCTCTACCGTAGGCGGTCTGGTAGGACTGAACGAAAGCACAATTACAAATTCATATGCCACCGGTGCGGTATCGGCTACGGGTACGACGACGGTTATTGGTGCTTATGCCGGAGGGTTCCTTGGCAATAATTCCGGAAGTGCCGTTGTAACTAATTGTTTTGAGACAGGAAACGTAACTGGTGTGAGCTCAAATAATTATGTAGGGCCTTTTGCCGGCGGTAATTCGGCAAGTATCGTTAATTCGTATTATTCCGGTACGGCGACAAATAACGGGGCAGGAAGCGTAAACACTACAGGTACACAGGAAGGAACGCCCGCGAACTTTTATCTGTCGACCCACAATGTTTACGACATACAATCGCCGCTTTGGGATTTTGCCTCTATATGGGATGAGTTCTCGAACTATTATCCTCACCTTTCGTATGAATGGGCCCTGACGATAACGACGCTCCTGCAATTGCAGAATATGTCGCTTGATCTTGCGGCAGATTATGTATTAGGCGGCGATATCGACGCGAAAATAACCGCGCATATGAACCTGAGCGGCCCGGATTATCTCGGGTTTGATCCGGTCGGCGATAACAGCACGAAGTTCACCGGCACTTTTGACGGGCAGAACAACACCGTAACCGATTTTTATATCAATAGGACGTCTGCATCTGCAAATTATAGCGGACTTTTCGGTTATACCGACGGCGCCGCGATCAGTAACGTAGGTATAGTCGGCGGTAAACTAAATGTCTATGAAGATGCCGGTATCCTCGCCGGCTGGATACTGAACACCACGGTCACCAATAGCTATACTACCGGAGACATAACCGCTGTCAGTTATACCATCGGGGGGCTTATTGGATATGCCCGGACAGGGTCCGTTATTACAAACTGTTACGCGACAGGCAATGTGACCAGCCCGGATAGTGATATAGGCGGCCTGGTCGGAGACCTTGAAGGCAGTTCCTCGATCGTTGATTCGTATGCCACCGGTACGGTTGTCGGCGGTGTCTACGCGGGCGGACTGGTAGGGTCGACCGCCCAGCCCAGTTTCATCACCGATTCGTACGCGACGGGTGACGTTATAAGCACGGGAAGTTATGCCGGGGGCCTCGTCGGCACTTTTTACGGCAGCGGTTCCGCGATCACGAGATCCTATGCCACGGGAGATGTGACTTCCTCGGGAAATTATGCCGGCGGCCTGGTGGGGATGTTACAGGCTCCCACGGTCCTTGTTACCGATTAATACGCGACGGGGAACGTGACCGGCGGCGCTTCCGTCGGCGGACTTATCGGGTCTTTTTCCGGCGGTGCCGTTACACGGTCTTATTCGGTCGGTATGCCGACCGGCGCGCAGAGCGCGACTACCGGCGGGTTGATAGGTTCGGACAGTAACGGTACATACACCGCGAACTACTGGGATACCGAAACGTCCGGTTTGTCGACAGGCGTAGGCGATCAGAATATGGCTAACGTAACGGGAAAAACGACAGCACAAATGATGACGCAGACAACGTTCATTCCCGGCACAAATGACTGGAATTTTAACACTGTATGGGGTATAGTCGCGGATGAGACTTTTCCGTACCATTTATGGAGGTATGCTTCAGTACCCCACGGTGTGTCCGGTAGAGTTTATCAGGATATGGGTGTAACTGATATAGGTTCCGGAGTGAATATTCCTCTTCTGGTCAATGGCGCGAGTGTGGACTCGGACAGTACGTACGCTAACGGGTTCTATTATTTTCTTCTCGAAGGCAGTCAGATCGATGCTTCCGACGCGGTCCTGGTTTATATCGATAATAACGCTGTGGACGGTAATACCGTGACACGGGTGGATACCGGCGGCGCGGCCGGGGCGGATATCTACGGCGGTACGGTCATCGCGCGCAGTGAGGGTTCGGCCGCGGCGGTGACGTCGTCGTTCAGCGCCGCGCTGGGGGCGCTTTCGGACAGCGATATTATATATTCCGTAAACGGTACTACGGGCGACCTTACCATAAATGGCAATTTTGCCGTCACGGCGGGCACTTATAGCACGGGTTCGGAGAACCTTACGGTAACCGGTACGACCCTTATAGAAAACGGAGGGACGTTCAAACTTGACAGTACAAGCGACGCGTCCACGTTTACCGCAGGCGGTACCATAACGAATTCGGGCACGGTTACCCTGGGTGTGGATTATAACGGCTTGACCATAGAGCCTTCATCCGGAGTGGTGATATTTACGGGCAACGATATAGATTACAATACGAATTTGGTTACGTTAAAGGGTATAGATTATGACCCGGACGTTAATATGGACGAAATGGGAGATACGATAGTCCTGGGCGATTCAAATTGTGTATTCGACGGCATAACGATAGGGGCGAACACTACCTTTAACGCGGCGGGATTTGACTTCGCGATGAGCGGTAATTTTGTGAATAGCGCTACGGGTACATTCGTGGCGCCTAGCGGTATAGTAACATTTAACGGAACAAGCGGTGTGCAGCAAATAACAACGGGCGGTACGGACGCGAGTCATGATTTTTACAATATGGTCATAGATAATACAGGTACAAGCGTACAATTGCAGGATGACCTTGCGCAGGCAGCAGGCGGCGTATTGACGATGACATCGGGCACACTGGAGTTGAACGGGAACACGTTGACGCTCGGCGCGGACCTTTCCCCGACAGCCGGAACCATAGCTATCGGTACGGGAACGCTTGACGGAGCGTCAACTTACAACGTGGTCATAGATACGGGCGGCACGGTTACACACGGCGCGGGGACTCTGAACGCGCTGGACTTTTCGGTGACGGGCACGGGAACATATACATGTTCGGGGACCTCGGCCATAAACGTGGCGGGTGAGCTGATAATAACTTCGTCTAACTGGACCTCCGGCGGTTCGGCGGTAACGATGACAGGTGCCGCGGGAAGCGTGAACGCTTCACAGGCTCTTAATAACCTGACCATAGCTGACGGGGCGACGACAAGTATCCTGACCAACGATCTGACCGTCGGCGGTAATTTAGTTGTGGGAGGCGGCGTGAGCGGTGTGTTCGACACGAATTCGAAGAACCTTGCGGTTACAGGCACCACTACCGTAAACGCGGGAGCGATATTCAACCTTGACGGTACAAACGCGGCATCGACCATTACGATAGCCGATACACTGACGAATAACGGCACGTTCACGTTAGAGAACGGTACGAATACATTGACGATAACCGCCTCCGGCGGAGTGGTCACCTTTACGGGCGGCGGCATCGACTATAACGGTAACGCGGTAACGCTTACAAGTATAGATTACGATCCTGACGTTAATCTTACCGGCGCGAACAGCGCGATAGTCCTGGGGGATGCCAATTGCGTATTTGACGGTATAAATATAGGCGCGGGGACGGTATTCGACACGGCCGGGTATGATTTTACGATGAGCGGTGACTTTGTGAATAACGCCACGGGCACGTTCACTTCAGGCACGAACACGGTCACTTTCGCCGGAGTAAGCGGAGTACAGCAAATTACAGCGGGAGGAACGGACGCGAACCACGATTTTTACAATATCGTGATAAATAACTCAGGTACAAGTGTACAGCTCCAGGATGACTTTACGCATGCGGCGGGCGGCGTTCTTACGATAACAAGCGGCACGCTGGACCTGGGCGGTAACACCTTAACGCTCGGCGCGGACCTTTCGGTCTCGGCGGGTACGATAGCTGTGGGCGCGGGCACATTGAACGGCGGTACAGGTTATGACGTAACTGTCGGTACGGGGTCTACCGTGACACAGGGTACCGGTACATTGAACGCTTTGGATCTGTCAATAACAGGAAGCGGTACGTATACGTGTTCAGGCGCGTCGAGTATAAATGTGGCGGCTAATTTGGTAATAACGTCGACTAACTGGACGGAAGGAATCTCCACAATAACGATGACGGGCGCCGCGAGGACCGTAAATGCCACACAGAGTCTGAACAATTTAACCATAGCCGATGACGCTACGACAAGCATTCTGACAAATGATCTGACGGTTGGCGGTAATTTGGTGATAGGTGATGGCGCAAGCGGTACACTTGATACCAATTCCGGGAACCTTACAGTGACCGGAACGACGACTATAAATAGCGGAGCTGTTTTCAATCTCGATGGTACAAGCGCGACGTCAACTCTTGCAATATCGGATACGTTGACAAATAACGGTACGCTCACGTTAGCGAATGACACTAATACCCTAACTATAAGGGGCTCAGGCGGTCTGGTGATCTTTACAGGCAATGACATTGATTACAATACCAATTCAGTTGTATTAACGCGTATTGATTATGATCCGGATGTAAACATGAACGAGAACGGCGACGTGATAGTTCTCGGTGATTCCAATTGTTTATTTGACGACATAACGATAGGGGCGAACACTACCTTTAACGCGGCGGGATTCGACTTCGCGATGAGCGGTAATTTTGTGAATAGCGCTACGGGTACATTCGCGGCGCCTAGCGGTATAGTAACATTTAACGGAACAACCGGTGTGCAAAGTATAACCGCGGGCGGTACGGACGCGAGCCATGATTTTTACAATGTGGTTATAAATAACACAGGTACAAGCGTACAATTGCAGGATGACTTTACCCAGGCGGCAGGCGGTACGCTTACTTTGACAGCGGGCACTCTGGAACTGAACGGCAACACGCTGACTCTCGGGGCGGACCTTTCGGTTTCGGCAGGTACCATAGCCATAGGAACCGGTATATTATCGGGTAGTTCGATCCATAACGTAACCGTCGGTACCGGCTCTACGCTAACGCAAGGATCCGGCACATTGAACGTGCTGGATCTGTCTATAACCGGTACCGGGACCTATGGCTGTTCAGGCGCCTCGAATATAAACGTCGCGGGGGACCTGTTAATAACGTCATCAAATTGGACCGCCGGAAGTTCCACGGTGACGATGCTGGGGATCGGTTCCGACAAGGGCATAAACGCTTCACAAGCGCTGAATGACCTGACGATAGCGGACGGCGCCCTGGTATGGGTCGACACTAACGACCTTGTTGTCGGCGGCGACCTTGTCGTCGGCGGCGGGGCAAGCGGAGAGTTCGATAACGATTTCCGGAATCTTACGGTGATCGGCACGACAACTGTTAAAAACGGCGCTATTCTTGCTCTCGATGATCCATCGGGCAGCTTAACCTTCACCATAGGCGATACTCTTACGAATAACGGTATTGTAAGGTTAATGGGCACCGTGAATCAGTTCACCCTCGCGGGTTCAGGCGGTGTAGTGGCCTTCACGGGTAACGACATAGACTACAATGGAAAATCAGTCACGTTCAAGAGCATAGATTATGACCCTGACGTCAATATGGACGAGACAGGCGACACGATAGTCCTGGGCGACTCCAACTGCGCGTTCGACGGTATAACGATCGGCGCGAATACCCTGTTTGACGCGGCGGGATTTGACTTCGCGATCAGTGGAAATTTTGCTAATAGCGGCACCTTTACACCGGGAGCGGGGACAGTGACCTTTAATAACGCCGGAGCGCAAACCCTTAATGCCGGAACTTCAAATTTTAACAATATCGTACATTCCGGCACGGGGACTCTCAGTGTCTTAACCAATAATATGGGGGTAAACGGCACATTGCTCAATTCCGCCGGTATATTTGACGCGAACGGCTTTGCCGTAACGGTTACGGACCTTACAACAATATCTGGCGGGCAGTATTTGGCCAAGACCGGTACGCAAACATTCGATGGCGGGCTGACGGTCTCCGGCGGTGTGTTTACCGGGGCAACCGGAGATGTGGATATAAACGGTAACGTTGCCGTCTTAAGCGGAACGTTTACGGCTCCCGCGGCGGCAGGGACTTTTACTGTTTCCGGGAATTGGGTAAAGACCGGTGGTACGTTCGACAATAACAGCGGTACCATTGTATTTGACGGTTTGACAAGCGCTATTTTCCAGAGCGGCGGCAGCAATTTTAATAATGTCGAGGTCAATAAAACTGCCTCCGATAACGCTGATGACGACCTTACTTTTCAGACGGATAACCTTCTGATCACAGGGATCTTGACAGTGACCGACGGGGAACTCGTCCAGAACGGTGTAGATCTTACGTCCGGCGCGGTAACCGTCGCCTCTGGAGGCAAGTGGACAAACCATTCCGACGGTGACATTACTTTGTCGGGAGACGTGACGAACGATGGTATGATAGATTTTGACGCGACAACGGACACGACAGGTATACGCATCCGTTCATCGGTTGACGGGACGTATCGCGACTGGAAGGGGTCAGGCAGCTTCAGTATGGCGGATGTGGATTTTAAAGACCAGTCGAGGACGAGCGGAGTTCCCACGTATGTCCTGGTCGATAACGGTAAAGATTCCGGACATAACCTGAACTGGGTCATCGCGGGGATAGGCGATATATACGGTGTCGTATTTTCGGACGAGGGTACGACACCGGAGAGTTCCGGAGTGACGGTAGCTCTCTACGTGTATTTCGCGTCGGGTTCCACTCTCTCCTCGTCCATGACCGTTTCGTCTTCCGGCCAGTTTTCGTTCGTAAGTACGGGCGCGGGCGAAGGTGATATCCTTATAGCCTATATCGACGGCAACGCCGCGAAAAAAGGCGCGGCCGTTACGCGCATGACCGACGCGGCCGTTACGGACTTTGATATCTATATCGGTGATATTATTATCCGCGGCGAGTCAGCGGTGGCTGTAAATAACACCGATCTGGCCAACGCGGACAACGGCGATACCGATATCGAATATAATGTCGATGGCAGTGGTGATTTGACGATATCCTCCGGGACGAAACTTCTGGTAAAGTCCGGCGTGTTCACGCCGGGAGGTAACGTTACGGTGTCGGGCGCCGGATGCGAGATAGACGGTACCTTTAATCTGAATTCCGGTACCCTGACCATAGGCACCGCTAATACACTTGATGTGGATGGTACGCTTAATATAACGACCGGATCCGTCTCGGCCGCGGGTAGTGTGGATAACTCAGGAATCATAAATATCGACGTAAACGCCGGATCAATGGACATAAATGCCGATTTTATCAATACGGGAACAATTGACCTTACGGGCACATCAAGCACGATAAACGCAGCCGGTAATTGGACAAATTCAGGCACATTCACCGCCGGCACCGGTACGGTTTATTTTGACGGTACCGGTACACAGAGTCTCGATGCCGGCTTATCCGCTTTTTATAGCATCGAACATTCCGGATCGGGAACTTTACAGCTCATAACGAACGATCTTGCCGCAGGCGGTACATTGACGAATTCAGCGGGTACATTTAACGCGAACGGTCGTGCGGTAACAGTTCCGGGCCTGACTACCGTATCGGCAGGCGTGTACCAGGCAGGGAGCGGTACACAAGCTTTCAACGGCGGGCTTACGGTATCCGGCACCGGAACATTTATCGCTTCTTCCGGAAATGTTGGTATAAGCGATCTTACGGTATCGGGCGGCGCTTTTACCGGTTCGACAGGGGACGTAACCGTGAGCGGTGATGTCGTATTTTCAAACGGCACGTTCACGGCACCGGACGCTACAGGAAGTCTTACCGTTTCGGGGGATTGGACAAAAACGGGCGGAACATTCGATAATAGCGGCGGCACGGTCGTCTTTGCCGGCGCGGGCACGCAAAGCCTTAACTCCGGGGGAACAGGGGCCGCTAATGATTTTAACAATATTACGGTTTCAGGTTTGACCCTTCAGCTTGCCGGAAATGCCCTGGAAGCAGACGGTACGCTTCTTATCCAGTCAGGAAAGGTAGTAGACTTAAAAGGGCGGAACCTGACACTTGTGACACTGGATAACGAGGGTACGCTCCGGCTTGTCGGGACAGAGACCGTCAATATAACAACGATGGATTCCGATTCCGGGCTTGTGAAGTATTACGCGCCCTCCGGAGCCGTAAACATTACGAGTGACCTTTCGACATATTATAACGTGGAATTTGATTCAGACCTGACCGCGGACGGCACGGCGATATTTACATTGCCGGCGGCGGTCGTAACGCTTAACGGCGCTCTCACGGTCACGGACGGTACGCTGGCGATAGGCGCGAACACGCTTAATGTAGCGGGCAATGTCGTTAATGACGACACCATCACAATATCTACGGGAACCTTTGATGTCGACGGAGATTTCGATGTCGGTACGCTTACTTCAACAGACGCGGCCGTTATAAACGCGGGGGGCGATTGGAGCGGTGTTGATGTTTTTAGCGCGGGAGCGAGTACGGTGACGTTTGACGGCGCGTTGGACCAGATGATAACAACCGGCGGGGATGCCTTTAATAACCTTGTGCTGAACAATACGGGATCTTCCGGCAGTGACGATATTATCATATCCGGAGCGCTTGATGTGAACGGCACTCTTACCATAACCAACGGTGATCTCGATATTTCAACTAATGACCCCGCGGTGAACACTTCAGGTGATGTGACCGTAGGCGCAAACGGTTCGGTAGACGTTTCCTCGAGAACTGCTGACTGGACGTTTGACGGCACAAGTATATTTACGGACCTTTCAAGCGGGCAGGACCTGGAGGATGTTGTTCTTAGCGGTACATCTCTTACTTTTGTCAGCTCAATGCTGGTAGAGACAATGACAGTTACGTCCGGTACTTTAGCGCTTGGCAATTCCGGGAACATTTTGACAATAGACGGCACCGGAACGCCATTCAGTGTATCGGGTACGTTTGATGACGGTACGGATTCGAGGGTAAGGTATACGGGTAACGGCGCCGCAAACATAGCCGCGTTAACATATCATGACCTTGAAGTGAACGATTCCGGTAATGGCGTTATATATACATTGACGGGGGGTACAACGGTATCCGGAGCATTATACGTAACAGGTGGTACGATAGCGATAGATGCAAATACGTTCAATGTAATAGAAAATGTTACCAATGACGATACTATAACGATATCCACGGGGGCATTTGACGTTAACGGCAACCTTGATGTCGGTACGCTCGATTGTTCGTCCGCGGCTGTAGTAAACGTGGCGGGCAATTGGAGCGGGGTGGACCTTTTTGCCGCCGGCACAAGCACCGTAACGTTTGACGGGCTTACAAGTGCGGCTCTGACATCCGGTGGTGTCGGTAACAGTTTTTATAACCTTCGGGTAGACAAGACCGCCGCGGCCGATGCCGATGACAACCTTACTTTCCAGACCGGCGACGTTATGATCACCGGTTCTCTCACCGTGATCGACGGTGAGCTTGTTCAGGATAATATCAACCTTACTACCGGCGCGGTAACCGTTCAGGCCGCCGGCAAGTGGAGCAATTCTTCGGACGGTGACGTTACTTTGTCCGCGGGCGTGTCGAATGAAGGCACCATAAGCTTTGACGGACTGACGGACGACGGTATAAGCATACGCTCGAGCGTGGACGGCACGCGCCGGAACTGGTCGGGTCAGGGTACCTTCGGCATGACGGACGTGGACGTCAAGGACCAGGCCTGGACGGAGACGACGCCGCCTTACATCAGCGTTACAGGAGGCACGGACTCCGGCAATAACTCTAACTGGCTTTTTATCGGTCCCGACCAGATAGGAGGTACTGTATATTCTGACGAAGGTGTCAATGTTATCACCAGTGATGTCGATATAACATTGCATATTTATTTTGCTTCGAGTTCCATAATAAACTTTACAACGGCGTTAGGCGGTGTAGGTACATACGCGTTCACAGGCCTTGAGTTCAATGCCGGAGATATTGCGTCGGTGTATATGAATGATCACGCGATTTATGAAGGCACAACCATCGGTCGTCTTGGAAACACTTCGGCCGCAGGGTTTGATATATATGCGGGTGATGTCATCGTTCGTTCAGAAACCGCTAGCACCATAACTAACGGTAATCTGGCCATCTCGGAAAACGGTGACGATGATATCAAGTACAGTGTGACGGGCGGCGCTCTCGCGATCGATCCGGGATTTAAACTTCTGGTGTGGGGGTCTGATACTTTTATCCCGGGTGGGGATGTGACGGTGACCGGTGCCGATTGTGAGATAGATGGTACGTTCAATATTAATGAGAACACCTTTACGCTTGCTGCTTCAGGCAATCTGGATGTTGAGGGGGCATTGACAATAACTACAGGGGCAGTTGTTCTCGCGGGTGACATGGATAACGCAGGTACGGTAAATATAGACAATAACACGGGATCTCTTACGGCAGGCGGAAGTATTGTAAATTCCGGCCTTATAGATCTTACCGGAACAACAGGTACAATAGGTGTAACCGGTGCCTGGACAAATACCGGAACGTTTACTGCGGGATCAAGTACGGTTACTTTCGATTCCGCAAATGCAGGAACGGTCGTGGTAACAGGATCCTCACCATTCTATAATATTACGTTCAATAACGCTTCGGGTGAGTGGGTCTTACAGGATACGCTGGACGTGAACAACACGTTGAGAATAACCTCGGGAACCTTGGACCTTAATAGTAAGGATCTTGACCTCACAGGGGCAACCTTTATTAATGATGGTACCATGCGAGCTAATGGGGCCGAGACAATGACAAACTTTAACAATGATGCCGATTCCGGAACCCTGGAGTACACCGGTGCCGGTGGAGCCGCTCTTAACGCCGGGTATGACTATTATAATCTGGTATTTTCAGGCGCGGGGAATTATAGTTTGACGAATGACTTGACCATAGCCGGTAATTTTATCAATAGTGCCACGTTCTCAACAATCGGCGCGGTGACTTTTGATGGGACGGAAACCGGCAAGACCATTACATCCGGCGGAGCGGCTTATGCTGACGTGGTAATTAATGGTTCCGGAGGCGCGTGGAGCCTTCAGGATACCGCTGACATAAACGGCAATCTAAGTATTACCACAGGCACTCTGGACCTGGCGGGGAATGACCTTGATCTCGCGGGCACATTCATCGGTGGAGGCACTTTAAGGCTTACCGGCTCCGAAACCCTGACAGGGTTTACCAACGATGATACTGCCGGGATCGTCGAGTATTACGGAGCGGTCTCTTGTGATCCGGGCCAGTTAATGGGCAACAGTTATTACGATCTTGATTTCTCGGGTACGGGAACATACACTTTTACAAACAATTTGGTGATAAATAATGATCTTACCATATCTGATCCCGCGGGCATAGTAGATCTGGTTGACAATGATCTTACTCTGGCTGTTGGTTCTGTTTTTACAAATAATGGAACATTAAGGACCGACGGGACAGGGGCAATGACCAATTTTGATAATGATGACGACTCCGGAACCATAGAATATAACGGTACCGGCGGGGTTGCTCTTAACGCCGGATATGATTACTATAATATTGTTTTCTCAGGGGTGGGTACATACACTTTGACCAACGATTTGACGATTGCCGGTAATTTTACCAATAGTGCCACGTTCTCAACATCTGGCGCGACGACTTTTGACGGAACAGAGACGGACAAAACTATTACTTCAGGCGGGGCAAGTTTTGGTAATGTTGAATTGGATGGTGTAGGCGGAGAGTGGATACTCCAGGACGATATGGATATAAACGGTAATTTAACTATGACAAACGGGATATTGGACCAGAACGGCAATACTCTCAGGTTAAGTGGAGACTATAACGGCGCCGACGGTACATTTACCGCTAATTCCGGCGAGGTTATTCTGGATGGTACGGATCAGGCCATAAACGGTGCCGTTACGTTCTATGACCTGACAAAGGTAGATTCCGGTTCGATCACTTTTGACAGCTCTGAGGCGGCAATGTTGACAATTGCCGGCACGCTGACATTTAAGGGGCTTGACTCGAACAACAAACTTATTCTTAATAGCGACGTTCCGATGTTATACGTCGATGGCCTGCCGATCGGTGGATTGTATTGGAGGATAGATATTGCGAACAATCTGTATGACATAAATTTCCTCGATGTTAATAATTCCCTTAACGTGGGCGCGACAACCATATACACGGGGGGTAACAGTAAGATCTCCTACTCTTACGGCTGGCAGCTTAATCCGTCAGAGGAAGGGACCACGGAGGTGGAAGAGCCGATCGATACGCGGCGTGATACCGCAAGCGAAGTGTTTGCCCCCGGCATATTCGATAACATGGGATTTGTCGGCGCTTCAACGGACAATACCAATGTTGTGAATATCGGAGCTGACCAGTGGACCTCGAGCGAAGATTTTTACCATAAAAAATATAAGTATGGTAAGTACCGTACAGTTGTTATTGTATATGAAGGAAAAGTCTCGGTGGCGCCGTATGACGAGAAGGGCGCGAAACTTGAGGAAGAAGTTCTTTTAACCGATGGTCAGAAAGCTACGGTTGAGGCGACCATTGCCGAGAAGGAAAATTTGAAGAGAAGCCGCGAGAAACATTATGGGAGAGAGATGTATTTCTTTAAGAGATTTAAAGTGTCGATAAAGGTGCATGATGACGCCGACGGTGAGTTTTTGGTTGTTCCCTATGATAAGAAGGGTCCGCGATATGACGAGGCTCTCCTCATGAAAGCAGGGGACAGCCTCGAGGAGGTCATAGATATTGAGGATTAAGTAGGGTTGTGCAAAACAACAAAATGTGCCATTTGGGCTGTGTCTTAATTTGTTTTGCGAATAGCCGCATATAACATATTGTAGGGGTTCGATTTATCGAACCCGATATAACGGGCTTGATGAATCAAGCCCCTACATTATGACGCAGTTTGAGTGAAAAAACAGCGTTTTGCACAAGCCTGAATGATAAAGAATAAATTGATGGCAGGGGAACGGCATGCCGTGCCCCTGTATGAACGAGGAGGCGGAAATGAAAATGCTTAAATTGTTGATCGTTGTTTGTGTGATGACCGGGCTATTAACTCACAGTGTGTCGGCCGAAGGGGTAAAACGCACCGGAAAGATCATAGAGCTGAATGGTAAGGCGGAGGTTCTATTCTCCGACGGGAAGAGCCTTCCCGCCTGGCGGGGTATGGTTCTTAATGAAGGTGACACCCTAAAGACATCAAAAGAGTCTTGGATTGTTTTGAGCTTGGGTGGGAAGGAAAGAGCGACCGTTGAAATAGATGAAAAGTCAGAACTTTTGCTCAGCAGACTCAGGGTAGATGAAGGCGAGGATGATCAAAAGACCCTACTGGATCTCGCAGTAGGTAAGATCCTTATTAAAGCGAATAAACTGCGTAGTGAAAAATCAAAATTTGAGGTAAAAACACCGACGTCTCTTATCGGAGTGAGAGGTACGACCTTTGAGGTTAACGTAGAAGAGAAAGAATAGATGCATAGCTGTCAGGGGTAAAGAACTTAAGTATTGTTGTTCAAGCGAACAGTTAAATAGGGACGTCCCTACTTAACTGCCATTGTTTTTGCGGGCATTTATAATGTAGTCACATGCCGAAAGATAATATTCCGTGCGAGAATATCCGGGTGAAAGGGTTTTAACCTCTCCAAATTTGTTGTACGCCTCAGTGTAATTTTTGGATTTGTATAATTTTAGGGCCTCTTTGTATAGCAGGGAGGCTTTTGTTTTGGCGTTGGGTTTCTTTGCGGCTTTTTTGTCTTTACGTTTTTTGTCCTCCATAGCCTTAAGGGAGGCGGAAGGCTTTGATGTTTGCAGAGCTTCGTCATGTTTCTGTTGTTCGTTCATATAAGCGCGCCTGGCTTCGACAGCTTTACGTTCGGCTTCGCGTTTAGCCATTTTTGCGGCATGCTTTTTTTGTTTTTCGGCCTTTAGCTTTTCTTTATATGACTCCCGATTTTTCTTATAAGAGCGCTTAGCTGCTTTGGCTTTTTTCTTAGAGTTTGCCCTACGAGCAGCTTTTTTATCCGCTAGATTTTGTTTAAGTAGAGCGGCTTTTGCCTCTTTGTCTTTTTTCCTTTGAGCGACGCGAGCTTTCCTTTTGGCATTACGATCGGATTTTTTTTTGGCAAGTTTAGCTTTTTTCGCGGCTTTTTCTTCAGCATGCTTTAGCTTTTTAGCTTCGAGAGCGGCCTTTTTCTCCGCACGTTTTTTCTTTAATGCGGCGGTTTTGTCGCGTAGTACTTGTTTGTTTTTTTCTATTTGAGCTGTTCTTTTCGCGTCACGTTTTTTCTTGTTTTCAGCGCGTTGAGCTTTTTCGGCAGCGCGTTTTTTCTTTAGTTCCGCGGACTTAGCTTCTTTTGCCGCTTTTTCTTTCTCGAGCTGTATCTTTATTTTCGCGTCGCGGTCTTTCTTTTCTTGTGCGCGTTGAGCCTTTTCGGCAGCGCGTTTTTTCTTTAGTTCCGCGGCTTTAGCTTCTTTATCTGCCATGTGTTTTTCAAGTTTTGCCTTTTTCTCGGATTCGTGTTTTGCTTGAAGTTCCAGGCGTTCCTGCTTTTTTTCGTCCCAAGTGTTCTTTAGCTTTCCCAATTTGGCTTTGCGGTCCTGCTTTTCTTTTTTGTCGCGGGCCTTTCTTTCTTGTGACTCGGCTTTACGGATAAATCCGCGGAGTTCAGGATCTTTCGTGATCTTAAGGGCTTTTTTCCACTCCGCACGGGCTTCTTTTAACTTGCCTTCTTCAAAAAGCCGGTTTCCTTCCTCAAACGATTTACGAGCTTCTTCTCTTTTCTCTCGATGTTTTAATTCTTTCTCCACTTTTTTTAGATTTCTTTCCGCCTCTCGGATCAGATCTTTCATGCTGCGCATGTAAGAGGGCATCTTTTTCTTTACGGTTTCGGAGGAGGCCTGTATGGTTTCAGATCCTTCCGAGAAGGAAAGGGTGGAAGTGAATAAAACAATTAGCGCTGTGGCTACAACGGTGACTCTTCTGGACATGTTAGCTCCTCATTTATTAGAAGTCTTAAATAGACCTCAAGTAAAAACGGTTGTTCGGGCTTGGATCATTTGACAAACATTATAGTGAATTTCGCATTTATTGGGAAGAAAAAAAATCATTTACGGGAGTTCAAATGCCAAAGGTCTTATTTTTGCCTCTTCCTTGATCTTTTGCCATATCTCTTTAGCTTTCTGTACTTTACCGGATTTGTAAAATTGCATTGCCAGGTCATTGTCTGTTTTTAACTTTTTCTCCTGGTCAATACTGCCGGATACATATTCACGAGCCTGATCGGACAAGGATTTAATGGTCCGGGTAACTTTTTCGTAATATTTTTTTGCCTCATCGAGATTTCCCTTCGCTTGCGCGGCCTCGGCCAGCTGCATGTATTCATACAAGTTTTCGCGAAGAGGACTTTTTTTGCGGCTGAGTTCCGCGTCAACTAAGCTTTGAGAGGTTTTCTTTAAACTGTTTTCATTCATGATCTTCTTTACTCGAAGCATCTCGTCGTATATTTTATCTTCGAAACTTACAGAAAAATGAAAGCGAGAATTAGATGTTTCGGTTATCCCCTGGGTCGCGCCGGGCATTACAAAGCCCCATTCAAGCCTTATGAGAGCTTGCTGATATAAACGTATTCGAATGCCCGCGCCTAAGCTGGCAAAATAGACTTCATCCTTGTTTGCGGGGTTTGGATCTTCGCCTTTTCTTTTGCCGTACGCGTAGTCAAAGAAAGTGACGCCGGTGATGTTGTCGCGAAGAGGGCGCGCGTCGTAGGGGAGTTTCCAGTCTTCGGGCACAAAAAATGCCGGTATTTGCACTTCAAGTCTGCTTTGATAGGCATCATCCGCGGAAAAATCACCGGAAGCGTATCCTCTTACGGAGTCAATGCCGCCTAAAGAAAATTCTTCCTGGGACGCCATTTTTTCTGTAGCGAATTGACCCTTTAGCTGCAGGCTTCCCTGAAGGTTCCAGGGTAAAGGCCTCTTGTGGGTAAGGTCCAGATTGAATTTAGTAAATGTGTTTTCGGCTCCGTTGTCTTTTCCCGTAGAGGTTCTTGATGAGAGTCGGCTTTTCCTGTTCGCGCCAAAAGCATTCACGCCTTGTGAAATCTCAGGGCTGAAGTTGGTAACCCCGCCGAAACCCCGGTGAATGAAATTTCCTCCTATACGTAGGATCCGGAGCCTGTCTCTGCCGGTTGTTCCCGTGATCTGTTTTACGGTTTTATCTTTAACGTCCAGTCCCAGGTAGACCTCGCCTTTATATTCTTCTTTTTTGAAAAGATCCTGGTACACAAAACCGCTGAAGTTTTCGGAACGGGAACTAAGGCCTACGAACGCGTAATCTTTTTTCGAAGTCGCTTTGCTGAAACTGTATCCATACATAAAGGTAGTGGCAAAGTTGGTAATGGGAATCCTGTGATAAACGTAATTGCCAAGAAAGTATGTTGAGTACGTGTAGCCGTAAAGCAGAGTATCGTCAACAAAAAGAAAATTGTTGTCTCTGAATCCGATACCCTTTCTTTCCCGCCCACTGGAAGGGGAGCCTTCTCTGTCGAAAGAACCTGTTATGTGAATAGGGAAGTGAGGCTCTACGTTCAGGATAACATCGGTTGTTTTTGGCTTTTTGCCGGCCTTAAGGGTAGCCTTGGCCTCTCTGTCAGGGTTTTTGTTCATAATCTGAAGACTTCGGGACATCGCGTCGTATCGGAGAACATCTCCCGGACGGATGCTCCAATAATTGCGAAGCATGTCGTTCTCAAAAAAGGCGTGATCCGGAATTTCGAGTTCTCCCATATGAGCTTCCACGACTTGTAGCTTGACGACACCTTCCTTTACATCCTGAGGGGGGATAAAGCAGGCGGAAATTATGCCGCGTTTAAGGTACTCTCTTTCGAGACGTTTGGCCAGGATGTTCAATCTCTCGATGCTTATTTCCTTTCCTTCATACTTCGCGAGCACTTCGGCAAATTCCTCCGGCGGATAACTTTCGCATCCAAGAAGATCTATTTTTTTAACAAAAAAAGCGGCACCGCCTTCAAGCTCATCCGGTTCTTTTTCTTCATCTTCAATAATTTCCTCAGGTTTAAAACGCAATTTTTCTTCTACTTCTTCACGCACGGGTCGGTCGACCTCTTTCAACGCTCTGTCAGGTGACGTATCGGCTTGGGCTTGGAAAAAGGGGTAGGCCATAAAAGAAAAAGCAATACAGCCGACAATAATTTTTGACAGGATCTTTTTTGGTTTGTATGACGACATGATATAGTTTCCGCTCCTTTGCTAAGTACTTTCAGACTCATGCAAAACGCTGTTTTTAAATCAGACTGTGTCAAAATGTAGGGGCTTGATTCATCAAGCCCGTTATATCGGGTTCGATAAATCGAACCCGATATAACATATTGTACGCAACCATCCGCAAAACGAATTACGACACAGCCCGAATGACGAAAGTTCCATTTTGCGGGATACTTAAATATTTTCCAAGTTACATATAGTGTTCAAGCTTCGCAACGAGTTTACATAACTATTCGGTTAAAATCAAATGTTTTGCAAAATTATATGACGACACCATGTAAAAATTATGGAAACTATAGAAATTAGCAGTTGCAATACTCTGGTTTATGTATATAATAGGTTAGATTATTTCGGACATCCACCACAGAAAGAGAGTAGCATGGTACCCGTAAAAGCAGTTGTAGCATTTGAAGACGGAACAGTGTTTGTTGGGCGGCCCTTCGGATCGATCAAGGATGAGACGTTTGGAGAGATCGTCTTCAATACGAGCATGGCCGGATATCAAGAGATCATAACTGACCCTTCCTACAAAGGTCAGATCGTTACGATGACATACCCTCTCATAGGTAACTATGGGGTAAACGACGAAGACGTCGAATCGGAAAAACCTCAAGTTGAGGGCCTCATAGTAAAAGAACTTTGCGACTTTCCCAGTAATTTTAGATCAACTCAATCTTTAGACGAATATTTCAAGATCCACGGCATTATGGGCATACAGGATGTTGATACGCGTGCGATAACGCGGCATGTCCGTATGCGAGGTGCTATGAAAGGGTGTATCTCTACCGGGTGCGATAATATAGAGGCCCTGGTGCGCAGGATAAAGGATGCGCCCGGTCTTGTGGGTAGGGATCTCCTCAAAGAAGTAACTCCGGATAAAGAGATGGAGTGGAACACGGAAGGTAGCTTGCGGGTCGCGGTTCTTGATTGCGGGGTCAAATATAACATACTCAGGCATTTGGAAAAAAGAGGGTGCATTGTAACAAGATTTCCCGCGGAAACTCCTGCTGAAACTATTCTTAAATTCAACCCGGACGGGATCTTCCTCTCAAATGGGCCGGGTGATCCTGAGGGCGCGCCGTATGTTCATAAGACGGTAGCGGCATTATTGGGGAAACTCCCCATATTCGGGATATGTCTCGGGCAGCAGATGTTGGGCTTGGCCATCGGCGGAAAAACTTACAAATTAAAATTTGGTCATCGCGGCGGAAATCAGCCGGTTAAAGATCTGCGTACGGGTAAAGTAAGCATTACTTCGCAGAATCATGGGTTTTGTGTTGATTTTGATTCGATTAAAGCTAAAGGAGTAGAGGTTACTCACATAAATCTCAATGATCAGACAGTCGAGGGAATAGAAAGCGAAAAGCTGAAGTTTTTTAGTGTGCAATTTCATCCCGAGGCCGCGCCGGGTCCGAACGACGCGACGTATCTGTTCGATAAGTTTGTTGAGAACATGAAAATGGCGAAGAGCAGTCCATAGTCGATGGTTGATAGTCCATAGATGTTGAGATTCTTCAGTCGCTTTGCTCCTTCAGAATGACGTGTTGAGTGTTTTGTCATTCTGAAGTAAAATCGCGACTGCTGTCATTCTGAGCGAAGCGAAGAATCTAATGTATTGGTTATAAGTTTTAAATTTTAACGAGGAGAGCTAAAAGCGCAACAGGATACCTTAGATTTACCTTTTACGTTTTAGCTTTCAAATTTTTATCATGCCAAAAAGAACAGACATAAAAAGCATTCTCATTATTGGAGCGGGGCCCATAATCATCGGGCAGGCTTGCGAATTTGATTATTCAGGATCCCAGGCGTGTAAGGCCTTGAGGGAAGAAGGTTATAAAATTATTTTGGTCAATTCCAATCCGGCAACGATAATGACTGACCCTGAGATGGCCGATAAAACTTATGTTGAGCCGGTTACGCCTGAGGTTGTCGCTAAGATAATCGAAAAAGAAAGACCTGACGCGCTCTTGCCGACACTTGGCGGTCAGACGGGACTTAACACCGCTATGAAACTTTGCGAAATGGGTGTTCTCGAAAAATATAACGTTAAGATGATCGGCGCGGATTATGATGTTATAAAAAAAGCGGAAGACCGGGAAGAGTTCAAAAAAGCTATGGAGAGTATCGGTCTCGATCTTCCGAATAGCGGTTTAGCGTGGACAATGGAAGAAGCCGTTACTGTCGCTGAAGAAATAGGATTTCCTTTAATAGTTCGTCCCAGCTTTACCATGGGTGGTACCGGCGGCGGTATAGTTGACAATATGGAAGGATTTAAGGAGATAGCCGAGCTGGGGCTTCGTAACAGCATGATAAGCGAGATCCTTATTGAGGAATCCATCGTCGGGTGGAAAGAGTACGAACTGGAGGTTATGCGGGATAAGAACGATAACGTTGTTATTGTCTGTTCGATCGAGAATCTGGACCCCATGGGTATCCATACCGGTGACAGTATAACGGTAGCTCCGCAACAGACGCTTTCAGATAAGGAATATCAGAAAATGAGAGACGCCTCTATCGCAATCATAAGAGAGATAGGGGTTGAGACCGGAGGGTCCAATATACAATTCGCGATCAATCCGGAAAATGGTCGCATGATAGTTATCGAAATGAATCCCAGGGTTTCACGTTCATCGGCTCTGGCAAGTAAGGCCACAGGTTTCGCGATAGCGAAATTCGCCGCGAAACTGGCTGTCGGGTATACGCTTGACGAGATCCCCAACGACATTACAAAAGAAACACCCGCGTCATTTGAACCGACGATCGATTATTGTGTTGTGAAGATTCCGAGGTTTACTTTTGAAAAGTTCGCGGGAGCGGATCCTACCTTGGGTATTTCAATGAAATCTGTCGGGGAGACGATGGCGATCGGCCGGACATTTAAGGAAGCTTTTCAGAAAGGTCTGCGCGGTCTTGAAACAGGGAAAGCGGGGCTTGACGACGCGAAAGATTCTGATTCCATCGGAGAAAAGGATCTTGAGCGCAAACTGACGCATCCCAGTTCTGACAGGATATTTTATCTGAAAGAAGCTTTCCTCCGAGGGTACAGTTTGGAACGCGCGTTTGAATTAACAAAAATAGATCCGTGGTTCTTGCGTCATATCAAAGGTATTGTCGACCACGAAACCGATCTTAAAAAGAAACTTAACGGTATCGATCTTTCCGCTTATCAGTCCGTAGGAGCTGCCTCCGGCAGCGAATTTATAGAAGACAAAGACCTCATTCATACGATTAGAGAGGCTAAGAAGGCCGGTTTTAGCGACGTTCAGCTTGCGCGTATGGTGGGTTGCGAAGAATTGGATTTTCGTGAATTTCGTAAAAAAGTCGGCGTAGTAGCGACATATAAACTTGTTGATACGTGCGCGGCAGAGTTTGAAGCATATACGCCGTATTACTATTCAGCGTATGAATCCGAGTGTGAAGTTACGGTATCCGACAGAAAAAAAATAATGATCCTTGGCGGTGGACCGAACAGAATAGGGCAGGGTATAGAATTTGACTATTGCTGTTGTCATGCTTCGTTCGCGCTTAAAGATATGGGGTATGAAACGATAATGGTCAACTCCAACCCCGAGACCGTGAGCACCGATTATGATACCTCGGATAAGTTGTACTTTGAGCCGCTTACTTTCGAAGACGTGATGAACATTGTTGAGAAAGAGAGACCCGACGGAGTTATTGTTCAGTTCGGAGGGCAAACACCTCTTAACCTCGCTCAAAGGTTGGAATGCGCGGGAGTACCTATAATAGGTACGTCAGTGGGATCTATAGCTTTTGCGGAAGATCGCGAAAAGTTCAAAGAATTACTTGATTCTTTGAACCTGAAGCAACCGCGTAACGATATCGCTAATTCTCTGGAAGAAGCCGCCGAGAGAGCCGGAGCGATAGGATACCCCGTCGTTGTCAGGCCCTCTTATGTGCTTGGCGGACGCGCGATGCGGATAGTTTATGACGAGAGTTCTCTTGAGGAATTCATGAAAGAGGCGGTTGAGGTTTCTCCGGGGCATCCGATCCTTTTGGATAAGTTTTTGCAGAACGCCATTGAAGTCGATGTGGACGCTTTGAGTGACGGCGATGATGTAATAGTTGGCGGCATAATGGAGCATATTGAAGAGGCCGGGATCCACTCGGGGGACTCCGCTTGCGCGCTTCCACCGCATACGATAGCCGATACGATCATCGACGACATAAAGGAACAAACGGTAAAACTGGCAAAAGCCCTCAAAATTAATGGGCTTATGAATATCCAATACGCCGTGCAGGGTAATGTGGTTTATATCCTTGAGGTCAATCCGCGCGCGTCTCGCACCGTGCCGTTCGTTTCGAAGGCCACGGGTGTTCCTCTCGCGAAGATAGCTTCGAGGATAATGGCCGGTGAGAAGATAAAAGACATGAAAGTACCGGATCCCATGGCAGCGCTCTATTATACAAGTGTTAAGGAGTCGGTACTGCCTTTTACCAGGTTTTCCGGAGTTGATATACTTCTGGGTCCGGAGATGATGTCGACCGGAGAAGTGATGGGTGTTTCAGAAAATTTCGGAAGCGCTTTCGCGAAGGCGCAATCCGGTGCCGGTCAGATACTTCCCTCCGGCGGCAAGGTTTTTATATCGGTGCAGGATAGTGATAAACGTAATATAGTTTTTCTGGCAAAAAAATTATATGATTTCGGGTTTAAACTTGTCGCGACCGAAGGTACTCATAAAATATTGAAGAATAATAATATGGATGTTGAGGTAGTGAGAAAAGTTAATGAGGGTAAACCGGACGTGTTGGATATGGTGAAGAGCGGCGAGATCGTCCTTATCATTAATACTGCTTTTGGCAAGAAACCGCATAAGGACGGTGCCTCCATACGAAGTGTAGCCACGATGAGAGGTATCCCATGTATAACAACACTTGCCGGAGCGCAGGCGTCTATAAACGGGATAGAGTCCAGTCGTAATTCAGATATTACCGTGAGATCTTTACAAGAATATTACGGAGTGCATGTCAATAAAAATACCGGGGACAGTCCACGCGCTCGTGTTGCTCGATTGGGACAGTCCCCTGAGCCGATGGAAGAATAACGTAGGAGCGAGATCGCCTTAGGCGATGGGACGCGAACAATAGAATTTGTATGTGAACAAGGAAATTTAAAATGGCTAAAAAAGAATATTGCGGGGTTTTTGGTATATTTGATCATGAGCTTGCCGTTGACTTGACTTATCTGGGACTATATTCGTTGCAGCATAGAGGTGAAGAATCATGCGGCATGGCGGTTTTTAACGGTAAAAAACTGCGTCAGTTAGCGGGGATGGGGCTGGTCTCGGAAGTATTCAATCAAAGCACACTCAAGAAGCTCAAGGGCCGTACGGCAATAGGACATGTGCGGTACTCCACGACGGGTTCGAGTATACTCAGAAACGCTCAACCTTTTGTTATAAGTCACAATAAAATATCTTTTTCTATCGCTCATAACGGCAATTTAACAAATACCGTAAAACTTCGCCGCAAGCTTGAAAGAGAAGGCGCTATTTTTCAGACAACGATGGATTCGGAAATTGTTTTACATCTCCTGGTGAGATCTCAAAAGAAACTTTTTGAAGATCGTCTGGAAGACGCGCTTCGGCAGTGCGAGGGCGCTTACACAATGCTTTTTCTTAACGAGGAGAAGCTTATAGGGGTGAGGGATCCGTACGGGTTCCGGCCTTTGTGTTTAGGTAAAAAAGACGGGAAATATGTTCTCGCGAGTGAGACATGTTCGCTGGACCTTATCGACGCCGAATTTGTAAGGGAAATAGACCCCGGCGAGATCGTTATTGTTTCTAAAGATGGTATAGAATTCAGGAAACCTTTTGAAAAACAAAAGCCGTCACCATGTATTTTCGAGCTTATTTATTTTGCGCGTCCCGATAGTCATATTTTTGATGATTGCGTTCATCTGGTACGAAAACGCCTGGGGACAATGTTAGCCAGAGAACACTATACCGACGCTGATATGGTTATGTCCATTCCGGATTCCGGGAATTGCGCGGCTTTAGGTTATTCGGAAGAATGCGGTATCCCCTTTGAGATAGGGATGGTCAGGAACCATTATATAGGAAGGACCTTTATTCAGCCGTCGCAGGAAATGAGAAAGCACGGTGTGAAAATAAAGCTTAATCCCATAAAAGAAGTCTTGAAGGGCAAACGCGTTATCGTGGTGGAAGATTCGATCGTAAGGGGCACGACGACCGGCGGAAGGATCAAAGCCATAAGAGACGCGGGGGCAAAAGAGATACATATGCGCATAAGCTGTCCGCCTATAAAATTTCCGTGTTTTTATGGAATAGATTTTCCTAACAGGAAAGAGCTTATCGCCAACCAGCTGGAGTCGATCGATGGGATCGCGAAGTTCATAGGTGTTGACAGTTTGAAATATTTAAGCCTTGATGGGATGCTTAAGGCCGTAAACGGCTGTGGAAGAAGCTTTTGCGACGCGTGTTTTAGCGGAAAATATCCGACAAAGATTCGCAAGAGAGCAGGAAAATTGGCATTGGAGAAATAATACACCTTTGTCATCCGGACTGTGTCAAAAGTCACTTTGTGAAGGATTGCATACGACATATTGTAGGGGTTCGATTCATCGAACCCGATATAACGGGCTTGATAAATCAAGCCCCTACGTCATGATACAGCCTGATTGACGATAAGAAGGAGAGAATATGGCTAAATACATTTTTGTAACAGGCGGAGTGGTGTCAAGTTTAGGTAAAGGTATAGCCGCGGCGTCGATCGGCAAACTTCTTGAGTGGAACGGTTACAAAATAGCGCTTATTAAGTGTGATCCCTATATAAACGTTGATCCCGGAACAATGAATCCTTACCAGCACGGCGAGGTATACGTTACAGACGATGGAGCCGAAACCGACCTGGACCTCGGCCATTATCACAGGTATACGTCTTCGCCTCTTTCCAAGTGGAGCAATGTTACGACCGGAAAGGTTTATCAGAAAGTTATAACTAAAGAACGCCGCGGAGATTTTCTGGGAGGAACGGTACAGGTTATCCCGCATATCACGAACGAGATAAAGCATGAGATCCGTCAGGTTGAGAAAAAATATGACGTTGATGTTGTCTTGGTCGAGATAGGAGGTACGGTCGGGGATATAGAGAGTCTTCCTTTTCTGGAAAGCATTCGCCAGATGAAGAATGAAAAAGGTTTTGGCAACGCGATCAATTTGCATCTTACGTTGGTCCCATATATCAAAGCGGCCGGAGAGATGAAGACAAAGCCTACACAGCATTCCGTAGGAAAGCTCAGGGAGATCGGTATTCAGCCGGAGATACTGATGGTTCGTACCGAAAAGCATCTTCCTGCCGAGGCCAGAAGCAAGATAGCGCTTTTTTGTAATGTCGAGGAAGATTGTGTCATAGAAGCGAAGGATGTAGATGACGTTTATGAAATACCACTTATGTTCAAGAAGAACGGTCTGGACAAAATATTACTTGATAAGCTTAAACTAAAGCGCAAAAAGGGGGCATCCTCAACCAAATGGCAAAAGGCCATCGATATAAGAAAGTCCGCGAAGAAAAAGGTTAAAATAGGTGTTATAGGCAAGTACATAGCTCTGCAAGATGCCTATAAATCGATTGATGAGTCTCTGCAGCACGGAGCTATTGCCAATAGGATTAAACTTGATCTGATTAAATTAGAGGCGGATGATCTGGAGTCGAAGAAGGCAAGTGAACTTAAAGATGTGTTTAAAGATATAACAGGGATCCTGGTGCCAGGAGGATTCGGGGTAAGAGGAATAAATGGTAAACTCATAGCGGCGAGATATGCCAGAGAGAACGGTATTCCGTATTTCGGGATATGTCTTGGAATGCAGATCGCGGTTATCGAATTCGCGCGAAATGTTTGTGGACTTAAAAGCGCGAATTCTACGGAATTTAACGCCAGGACCAAATATCCGGTTATATCGTTATTGACGGAACAGAAAGATATAAAGTGGATGGGCGGAACAATGCGCCTGGGCCAGTATAAGTGTAACCTTAAAGAGGGAAGTATCGTTAGAGAGGTTTATGACGCTGCTATGGTTATGGAGCGGCATCGTCACAGATATGAGTTTAACGGTTCTTATAAAGATAAATTCCGAAAAAAGGGCATGATATTAAGTGGTATCCACCCGAAAGGAAAGTTGGTAGAAATAATTGAATTAAAGGATCATCCGTGGTATTTAGCGGTTCAGTTCCATCCTGAGTTCAAGTCAAAACCGGACGCGCCGCATCCTTTATTCAGGGCTTTTGTAAAAGCGGCAAGTGAGTTGGGGCGATAGAATTAGCGTACGCTGTGCGCTAAAAGGGTCCTGCAAAATGGAACTTTTGTCGTTCGGGTTGTGTTGTAATTTGTTTTGCGGATGGGCGCATGCAATATGCTGTAGGGGTTCGATTTATCGAACCCGATATAACGGGCTTGATAAAGCCAGTCCCTACGTAATGATATAGTTTGATTGAAAAAAACAGCGTTTTGCGGGAGTCTATGTGCGATAGAAAAAAAGGAGAAAGTATTATGAGTGACGCGGCAATAAAAAAAGCAACGGATCATTTTGCGGGACTTATTCAGGAGCAGTTGGATCGCATTAAAACAATGAAGGAGCAGGACGATTGGACTGATTATGCTTCTCTTAAGCCCGTCACAATAGGTATATGCTGGGGTGACGGCATAGGCAAAATAATATCGGATCACGCACAGCGTGTCCTGGAGCATATGCTTAAAGAAGAGGTAGCTGCCGGACGCGTAGAATTCCGGGCTATCGAAGGGCTTACAATAGAGAACAGGGCAAAACATAACAAGGCAATACCGGACGATGTTTTGGAGGAAATAAAGAAATGTCATGTTATCCTGAAGGGTCCGACTACTACTCCCCAGGACGGGGACGAGTGGCCAAACATTGAAAGCGCTAACGTAGCTATGCGTCGGGAACTCGACCTTTTTGCCAATGTACGTCCCGTAAAGATCCCTGCCGAGGGCATCAACTGGTGTTTCTTCCGAGAAAACACTGAGGGCGCGTATGTTTTGGGATCCAGAGGTGTAAATGTGGGTGACGATCTGAGTGTAGATTTTAAGGTAATAACCGAACAGGGCGCGGAACGTATAATTCGCATGGCTTTTGAATACGCGAGGAAAAACGGTTTGAAAAAAGTTACGGCAGTCACGAAGTCAAACGTAATTAAAACGACCGACGGAAGGTTTTCGCGCGTAGCTAAACGCGTTGCTGAGGAATACAAGCAATATGGTATAGAACAGGATGAATGGTACATAGATATAATGACGGCAAAATTGATCGATCCTGAACGTCGATCGGACTTTCAGGTTATCACTCTTCCAAACCTTTACGGGGATATTATTACCGACGAAGCCGCTCAGCTTCAAGGTGGAGTCGGTACCGCGGGCAGCGCTAATATCGGCAAAAAATGGGCGATGTTCGAGGCGATACACGGCAGTGCGCCGCGCATGGTAAAAGAGGGACGCGATATTTATGCCGATCCTTCCTCAATGATAAGGGCCGCCGCTATGCTTATCAGGCATATCGGGTTTCCCGAAAGAGCGGATCAGCTTGATATGGCGCTTGAGGTTTGTGGTCAATTTGAGAAGAAACTCTCTATCACCGGTCGGGATAATGGCGCTACGGGAGAAGAGTTCACCAGATATCTGTTGGATTGGGTCGAGAACAGCGCGCTTGAAAATAAATGGAAGGAATGCGTAGGGGTGTAATCAACATGGCAGAAAATAAAGAGGGCATACTAATAATTGATTTCGGATCGCAGTATGTTCAGCTTATCGCGCGCCGCATAAGGGAACAGCGGGTCCATTCGATAGTTGAGCCTCCTACTATATCCATCAAGAAGATCAAAGAGATCAATCCTTCGGGAATAATATTTTCAGGAGGACCTTCAAGCGTATATGACAAGGGAGCGCCATCTTTTGACAAGCGTGTGTTCGATCTTGGCGTTCCGGTTTTGGGTATATGTTACGGCATGCAGTTCATTGGCAAATCTATGAAGGGTAACATCATCAAAAGCGGTAAGAGAGAATATGGACGCACCATTATCCGGTTCAAAAGACGAAACAAGTTGTTTAAAGGGATCAATCCGAAAAGTGTGGTCTTGATGAGCCATCGCGATAAGGTAGGTAGATTGCCAAAAGGGTTTAGTTCTATCGCTTTGAGCGAGAACACAAAATGCGCGGCGTTTCATAACCCAAAACAAGATATCTATGGTGTACAGTTCCATCCGGAGGTAGTACATACCGAAGAGGGCAAAAAAATACTCAGGAACTTTTTGTTTGATATCTGCGGGTGTAAAAAGACCTGGACTATGAAGTCGTTCATAGATAAGAAAATTAAGGCGGTGCAAGAGCGTGTAGGAGATAAGGATGTGATCCTGGGTCTTTCCGGTGGTGTTGATTCGACAGTAAGCGCGGTACTTCTTCATAAGGCGTTGGGGGAAAGATTGCACTGCATCTTTGTTGATAACGGCCTTTTGCGTAAAGGTGAAGTTGAGAGGGTTGAGAAACTTTTTAAAAAAAATATAAAATTGGATCTTATAACAATAGACGCGCGAAAAAGATTTCTAAAGGCGCTCAAAGATGTGACCGATCCGGAGAAAAAACGAAAGATAATCGGGGAGATCTTTATCCGTGTTTTTGAAGAGGCGTCAAAGAAGATCAAAAACGTGAAATTTCTCGCGCAGGGTACTCTGTATCCCGACGTTATCGAATCACACACATTTTTTGGCGGTCCAAGCAAGGTTATAAAGTCGCACCATAACGTAGGCGGGCTTCCCAAAAAAATGGGCCTGAAGTTGGTGGAACCCCTCAGGGATCTTTTTAAGGACGAGGTGAGAGAAGTTGGGAAAGAGTTGGCTTTGGCAGACGAACTAACAGGCCGACAGCCTTTCCCTGGACCCGGGCTCGCGGTCAGGATAGTGGGTGCTATAACGGAAAAACGACTGAATATATTGCAGGAAGCCGACTGGATCATAATTGATATAGCGAAAAAGAGAAAGGTCTATTCTAAGACCTGGCAGATATTCGGTGTTTTTCTTCCCATAAGGAGCGTTGGTGTTATGGGAGATGCCCGGACATATGAAAACGCTATCGCTATACGGGCCGTAACCAGCGTTGATGGGATGACCGCGGACTGGGCGAAGATCCCTTACGATGTATTGGGAGAGATGTCAAATCGCATTATTAATCAAATCGAAGGGGTTAACAGAGTCGTTTTTGACATAAGTTCCAAGCCTCCAAGCACAATCGAGTGGGAGTAGTGTTCTAGGTAGGTGGCAGGTTTTAGGTGTTGGGCGACAGGGGAGAGCTACAAAAATTAGACTTGTGCAAAATAGAGTTTTCGTCATTCAGGCTGTACCGTAATTTGTTTCGAGAATGGACGCATACAACATATTGTAGGGGTTCGTTTCATCAAAACCGATATAACGGGCTTGATGAATCAAGCCCCTACATTATGACACAGTCTGATCGAAAAAAAACATCGTTTTGCACAAGCCTAACAAAAATAAGATAGGAGATCATGAAAACCGCAAGAATTGAAGTACGAGACAAAAAGGGCATATACGACGCTGTCGCCGAAGGCTTGAAACAGGATATTAGAGACCTGGGCGTCAAAGGCGTGAAGGACGTTGAATATATTCAAGCGTACACATTAAGAGGAAATTTCAGCAGGCAGAATGTTCTTCTGATAGCCAAAGATGTACTGACTGACAGCGTATCGCAGGAATGTGATCATACCGGCGGATTTGGAACCAGGGCTTCAAGGAGTTGTCATACCGTCGAGGTGGCCTACAATCCCGGGGTTATGGACCCGGTCGAAGAAAGTGTTATGAAGGCTGTCAGGGACATGAAGATAAAGGGCATAGAGTCCATAAAGACCTCAAAAAAATACATTATTAAAGGGACTCTTTCTAAGTCGCAAGTCAAAAAAATAACGGACAGACTTCTTTATAACAAAATTGTGCAGCACGTTGTTTCCGGGGATGAAGACGCGACGGAATTAGAGCCATATAAGTTCAAACATGTTGAGGTCGATCTTTTGGCGTCTTCAGATAAAGATCTTCTGAAAATAAGCCGCGAGGGGCAATTGTATTTGAGTCTTGAGGAGATGAAGACCGCTCAAAACTATTTCAAAAAGCTTAAGAGGAATCCGACTGACTGCGAGCTTGAGACAATAGCGCAGACATGGAGTGAGCATTGTAAACATAAAACGATGATGGGCGCCATTCAGTACGAAGGTAAAAGGTTTAAAAATCTTATTAAAGAAACCGTAATGAAGGTAACGAAAGAACTCAATAAACCGTGGTGCGTATCGGTGTTTGTGGATAACGCGGGGATAATAAAATTTGATTCGAAACACGATATTTGTTTTAAAGTCGAAACGCATAACCATCCGTCCGCTCTTGAACCGTATGGAGGGGCTGAAACCGGGATAGGCGGTGTTATCCGGGACCCGATGGGAACGGGGCGAGGGTCCAAACCCATAATTAATACCGACGTTTTCTGTTTTGGTTTCCCGGATGTATCCGTAGCGTCTACACCCAAAGGAGCGCTACATCCAAAGCGTGTTCTTAAGGGAGTAGTAAGCGGCGTGCGTGATTATGGCAACAAAATGGGAATACCTACGGTTAATGGCGCCGTTTGTTTTGATGAACGATATACAGGGAACCCGCTGGTTTTTTGCGGAAATGTGGGAGTAATGCCCGTGAAATATTCGACTAAGAAGGTGTCGTCCGGGGATCTTATTGTCGCTGTCGGCGGCAGGACCGGTCGGGATGGTATACATGGCGCCACATTTTCGTCGGCAGAGCTGACATCGGAATCGGAATCGATCTCTTCTACAGCAGTTCAGATAGGTAATCCTATTACGGAGAAAAAGGTTCTGGATACACTTCTTAAGACCCGGGACCTTGATCTCTATGACGCGATCACTGATTGCGGAGCGGGCGGGTTTTCAAGCGCGGTGGGAGAGATGGGCGAAGAGACGGGAGCCGAAGTGCATCTTGATAAAGCCCCACTGAAATATAACGGTCTTAAGCCGTGGGAAATATGGGTTTCGGAGGCTCAGGAAAGAATGGTTCTGGCCGTAAAACCCCGAAAGCTAAAACGTCTTATGAGTGTTTTTGAAAGCGAGAATGTTGAAGCTACCGTAATAGGGAAATTTACAAATACTAAAAAATTGGTTCTCTACTACAAGAAAAACAAAGTAGCTGACATAGACATGTCGTTTGTTCACGGTGGGATCCCGAGGGTTATTAGAACGGCTACCTGGAAGAAGAGGAAAGAAGATAAAAATATACTGCCCGCGAAAAAAGCGGATCTTACGGATGACTTGAAAAAAGTTCTTTCAACCTGGAATGTATGCAGCAAAGAGTGGATAATAAGACAGTATGACCATGAAGTACAGGGAGGCAGCGTTCTCAAGCCGCTGATCGGGGTTGATAATGACGCTCCGGCAGACGCGTCTGTTACTCGTCCGTTCCTGAATAGCAACAAGGGGATCGTTCTTTCTAATGGGATCAATACCAGATACGGTGATATCGATCCTTACTGGATGGCCGCCAGCGTAATAGATGAGGCCTTACGTCAAATAGTTGCCGTAGGTGGCGGTCTGAAACAAGTGGCGATACTGGATAATTTTTGCTGGGGAAATACGGAAAAAAGTGAACAGCTGGGCGGCCTTGTGCGAGCGTCGCAGGCATGTTATGACATGGCGAAAGTGTATGGGACACCGTTCATATCAGGTAAAGACAGTCTGAATAATGAGTTTAATACCGGCAAGAAGACCGTTTCTATCCCTCCGACGTTATTGATATCGGCCATAGGGGTTGTGGATGACGTTCGTAAGACGATATCTTCTGACGCTAAAAAGCCCGGTAATTCCCTCTATGTTGTGGGAAAAACTTTTCAGGAAATGGGCGGAAGCCAATATTTTCTGGTGAAGAAAAAAACCGGTGGCCGCGTCCCCAGGGTTGACCCTGTTAAATCTTTAAAACTTATGAAAAAATTAAGTTTGGCGATAAACAAGGGAATAGTGGCTTCATGTCACGATTGTTCCGAGGGGGGTATAGCGGTTGCCCTCTCGGAGATGCTTTTCGGAGGCGGCATCGGAGCGGAAGTTTCTGTTAAGGGAATACCCCGGGTAAGTTCAATAAAGCGAGACGATGTTCTTTTGTTCTCTGAATCGAATTCCAGATTTGTTGTAGAAATTCCCTCTGACAAAGAAAAAGCGTTTGAGAGAGCGATGAAGGGTATCTCTCTTGGAAAAATAGGACACCTTGTCGAACGCCCCGAGTTTGTTGTAACCGGGTCGAATGGTAAGGAGATAGTTAGTGCCAGGATAAATACACTTAAAGATAACTGGAAGAAACCATTTAAAAGGCTGATGCATGAAAAAAGTTAAAACGATAATTTTACGTACAGCGGGTACAAATTGTGACATTGAGACCGCTTACGCGTTTCAAGCGGCAGGCGCGGAAGCGGACCTGGTGCATATAAACGAGATAATTAAAAAGAAAACGGTCCTTGATAGATATCATATACTCGCTATCCCGGGAGGGTTCACTTATGGCGACGATGTAGCGTCGGGGAAGATCCTGGCGAATGAACTTAAATTTAATCTCGAATCAAAGTTGTCCGGGTTCGTCAATCGAGGCAAGCTTATAATTGGTATATGCAACGGATTTCAGGTATTGGTAAAAATGGGGTTATTGCCGAGTATTAAGGGAAAGAACAAATATGATATCGAAGCTACGCTCAGCCTTAATGATTCAGGTAAATTTAACGCTCGTTGGGTTCATCTCAGTAAAAGGAAAAAGGAAAAAGTAAAAAGTGGGAAGAGGGAAACGAATGATGATATCTGCGTATGGACTAAAGGGCTTTCTGAGGTAATATATTTGCCTATAGCGCATGCGGAAGGTAAGTTTATACCAAAGGATAGTAAAGTTCTGGACGCGTTGCGAAAAAAGGGACAAGTCGTATTCAGGTATTCCGATCAAAATGGATGCCTTAAGGGGTATCCTCATAATCCCAACGGTTCGGTGGACGACATCGCCGGGATCTGTGATCCAACCGGACGGATACTTGGTATGATGCCGCATCCGGAGCGACATATATCGTATCTCCAACATCCGAATTGGCGTCGTAATCCCGAAGATAAAAAAGCAATGGGCACAGGGCTCGGAATATTTAAAAACGGCGTAAAGTTCGTGAAGGATAATCTGTAATGCAGGGGCACGGCATGCCGTGCCCCTACCAATAAAGGGCGAGATAGATTTTCGCAAAACGGAACTTTCGTCATTTGGGCTGTGTCGTAATTTGTTTTGCGGATGGCCGCGTACAATATGTTGGCGGATGACCGCGTACAATATGTTTGCGGATGACCGCGTACAATATGTTTGCGGATGACCGCGTACAATATGTTTGCGGATG
>JAJRVD010000024.1 GCA_024277375.1 Candidatus Omnitrophota bacterium
CCTTTAATGGTTCTTACTTCAACAATAACAACCATTGGGGGATGCCATGTTTTTATTTTTTCAAAGACCTTATGCCAGATCCTTCGACTCGGGCTTCGCCCTCGCTCAGGATGACACTTCGAAAGTGCCCACAATATGTTACACTATCTGGAACAGAAGAAAAACAGCCCCCGTTTCAATACGAAACGGGGGCTGCGACAATCTCTAACAGAGGATTAGAGGCTTGTTGCCAAACTCTTACCGCTTTTGAAAGTTACAACTTTTTTAGCTGGAATCTTGATAGCTTTACCAGTCTGAGGGTTTCTGCCCGTTCTGGCTTTTCTTGTTTTCTGCTGGAATGTGCCCAGCTCAGGAAGACGGATAACTCTGTCTTTCGCGGTGCCTTTGCTCAGGCGACCTGTAAGCGCGCCCACAACCGCGTCATAAGCAATTGTTGCCTCTGCTTTTGTTTCGTACTGGCCTGTCTTTACCACTGCTTCGATAAATTCTTGTTTGTTCATCCGGTACCTCCTTTTAGGTTTCCACTTTCATTAAAAAACAAATAACAGTTTTCACTATACTCCATTTCAATATTCTTGTCAAATATTTATTAGTGATAATGGGGGTTTCAGCGTGGCAGGCCTGTATAACACTTTTATAACGGGCGGAGCAGACATGAGCCCTACAGGACAACTCTAGACCCCGCGGACCTCTACAACTTTAACATAGTCCTCGAGGATCTTCTGGAATGTTTTGATCTCTTTCGGGGTATAGGGTTTTATATCGTGAAATTTTTTATCAAGCGTTACAGTGGGTCGGAACTGCTGAAGACAATACTTTTGAGCACCCTTTACCAGCTCTCCGATTTTCTTAAAATCATCCTCATCAACTATCCCGGGAACACATGTAGTTCGGAATTCATAAGGTATTATCGAAAGTATGGTAAGAAAGATGCTTTCCGAAATATCTTTTTCGATACCCTTTTGGTTCGTTACAAGATCATATTTGGAAAGAGACGTTTTTATGTCTACCGCCAGATAATTGATATATCCTTTTTTAAGAAGCTCCATCAATAAGGCGGGATTCGCGCCGTTAGTATCGAGCTTTATTTTGAGGGACAGTTTTCTTACTTTTTCGATAAACCCGGGGAGATCTTTATCGCAGGTAGGTTCGCCTCCGGTTATTACAACGCCATCAATTTTATCTCTGCGGGAGGATATGAAATCAAGAGCCTCTTTTTCGGAACAATTAAAACTCTCTTCATAAGTTACAAGAGCCGGGTTCTGGCAGTATCCACACTTAAAATTACATCCTTGTGTAAACACCGCCGTCGCCAAATGTCCGGGATAATCAACCAGAGATAATTTCTGTAGCCCGGCTACTTTCATTACACTTCTCTGCGTCATTGATGTTGATGCAAAATCTCTTTCTATCCTTAAACTCTTCGGTTTTTCCTTTGTTCCAAGACTGAACAGGACGAAAAAAACCGGTAACTCTCGAGAAAACCTCTACACTACATTCTGGCTTACTCATATTTTGACCTCCTCTTTTGTTTTTGCTTCACCGGAACAATCCTCATGAGGACAAGTAAAATGTTCACCGGGAATATACCCGTGTTCCGAACATATCGTAAATGACGGTGTTATCGTATAATACGGCAGTTTATAATCCTGCGCTATCTTTTTTACCAGCTTTTTACACACTTCCGGGTCGTCCAGGCGTTCCCCGAGAAAAATATGAAATACAGTTCCTCCCGTGTAGAGAGATTGTAATTCATCCTGATGGTTTAGCGCCCAGAAAAGATCATCCGTATGCTTTACCGGAAGATTCGAGGAATTAGTATAATACGGGGTTTCCCCTCCTTGGGTTTCAATGCCGGGGAATTTTTCTTTATCCACTTTAGCTAAACGATAGCTGGTACCTTCCGCGGGTGTCGCTTCCAAATTATACATGTGACCTGTTTCTTCCTGGAAGACGACCATTTTATCACGAATATAATTTAAAAGTTCCAAAGCGAACTTTCTACCTCGATCGGTAGTTATATCCTCTTTTACAAGGCTCAAACATCCTTCATTTACTCCCACAAGACCTATTGTGGAAAAGTGGTTAGCCCAGTAAGTCCCATGCCTCTTATAAATATCAGATAGATAGTGGGACGAATACGGATATAACCCCTGCAATGTAAGGTCTTCCAGAACTTTTCTTTTGATTTCTAAAGCTTCCTTGGAGATCCGAAGGAGCTCATCAAGCCCTTTATAAAAGTTCTCTTTATTCCCGGACATATAAGCTAAGCGCGGAATATTCAAAGTAACAACACCAATAGACCCCGTAAGAGGATTTGATCCAAAAAGACCTCCACCCCTTTTACGTAATTCCCTGTTATCAAGACGTAGGCGACAACACATACTTCTGGCGTCATCAGGATCCATGTCGCTATTTACAAAATTCGAAAAGTAAGGTATCCCGTACTTGGAGGTCATTTCCCAAAGCCCATCAAGATCAGGATTATCCCAGTCAAAATCTTTGGTTATATTATAGGTAGGGATAGGAAACGTAAATATTCTCCCCTTAGCGTCACCTTCGCTCATAACATCGCAGAAAGCTTTGTTTATAAGATCTGCTTCATGCTGAAACTCCCCATATTTTTTATCTTTATATTCGCCCCCCACTACCACAGCATCATCTTTAAAAGACTTCGGTATAGTAAGATCCATGGTGATATTTGTAAAAGGAGTCTGAAACCCTACGCGAGTAGGCACATTAACGTTAAACACAAATTCTTGCATATACTGTCTGACCTGTGGATAGGTAAGTTTATCGTAATATACGAACGGCGCTAAAAGTGTATCAAAATTAGAAAATGCCTGTGCGCCCGCCGCTTCACCCTGAAGAGTATAGAAAAAATTAACGATCTGCCCTAACGCTACTCTAAAATGCTTAGGTGCTTTTGACTCGACTTTACCAAACGCCCCTCCGAACCCGCGCAACAAAAGATCTTTCAGGTCCCATCCGCAGCAATACGCGCTTATAGAGCCCAGGTCATGAATATGTATATCCCCTTCCGTATGTGTCTCGGCAATTTCTCTGGGATAAATACGATCAAGCCAATATTTGTTAGATACAGCCGTTGATATAAAGTTGTTCAGCCCCTGCAGAGAATACCCCATATTAGCGTTTTCTTTCACCCGCCAATCTCTCTGCTGTATATAGTTATCTACCATATTTACCGCGTCGCTAAGAAGCGCTTTGGTCTGGCGCAATTTAGCATGCTTTTCACGATAGATAATGTATGCTTTCGCGGTCTGGGCGTGACCATTTTCTATCAACACCTTTTCAACAAGGTCCTGAACATTTTCGACGGTTGGGATCCTGTCTCCTTTATACAATACCTCCAGGAACGAAATAGCCTGACGTGTTATTTCCGCGGACTTCTCGGTGTTTTCACCACCTACCGCTTTAGCCGCGGCAAATATCGCGCTTTCGATCTTGTCCGGCGCGAACGGCTCTAAGCGTCCATCTCTCTTCCTTATAAACTTGATATCCGTCGAATACATTCTCTAGTCCTTTCTTGTTGCGGTAAATGTAGCTTTTTCCCAAATGCCATTTAACGGTTAAGAGAGCGTTTCCCTCCAACGAGAGAAAATATACCATATGTTGGACTACATGTCAAGCAACACCACAACATGTAGTTAGTAGCAAAAAAGTTTGATATTTCTTCTTGACACATAAAATCACGTATTTTTGGGGGTTTACGGGAATTATCTTACCAATTTCCATGCATATTTTAAAGAAAAAAATATTATTTTGTTTTTTCCCCAGAGACAATTCGCCGTTTGGTACTGTCCCTTTTATTTGCCGGATAGGCAGGGACACAAAAACCGAACCTTGTGAGGTTTTTGGGCCCATGACTCTCCCTGGATTTGTTCGGAGAAAAACAGAGGAATTTATTTCTATGGTTTTTGACGAACAAATCCAGAAGCATTGGAACATAGCGACAATGCTTTGCCAGTTAAAAAGGGACAGTCCACCCGCTCGCCATCGCTCGCTCGGGACTGTCCCCTTTTAATTGGCGGAGAGGCAGGGATTCGAACCCTGGGTACATTGCTGCACACACGCTTTCCAAGCGTGCTCCTTAAACCGCTCGGACACCTCTCCGCGTTGTTATCTATATATTATCCGTTCTGTATTTCTTTAAAACTTTCTATCGCGTCATGCTTTGTCTCGTATAATTCAAATATCCTATCAAGCTGCGTTATTTTGAACAAACTAAGTGCTTCAGAAGAAAGCCCGCTTAATTTAACGTTACCCTCTCGACGCCTTACTTCCTTGGCAAAAAAAACAATGACCGCCGCTACCAATGACGACAAAAACCCTACCTTCGACAGATCTATTATAAACTTGTTTTCCTCATTCTGCAATAAATCGCTAAGCGCGATTTTTATCTTTTCGCGTTGTTCAAAATTGATCTCATTGAAGATAAAATTAATAACAACAATATCCTTTATCTTTTCACTTGTGATAAGTTTTTCCATTATAGGTTCCTTTTTTTGGCGGAGGGGAGAGGATTCGAACCCCCGGTCCGATAAATCGGACAATGGCTTTCGAGGCCACCGCATTCGACCACTCTGCCACCCCTCAGCAGACTTCTCTCTCTACATATGGTTTCCGTGATGATTCTACCAGAATTCAGGGATTTTCTCTATATAAAAAAAAGAGGGACAGTACCAAGCGAATGAAATGAGCGCGTGGACTGTTCCCCCGTTTTTCTCTGTTCTTACGCCTTACTTACAGCTTCTTTCCAAGCCTTACATTTCTTCAAAAGATCCGTATAGTCTATCGGTTTCGACTTAGGCCAGAAATAAACTTGTCGTCCGTTTTTATCATACCTTATATCGAGATATTCACCGATCTCTTTTCTTTTATCAAACCCTATAAGATTCTTTCCCGAGGCAAGTTCCAACATTATTGATATCATCTTCATCGCGACAATACAGTAAGCCTCATTCGGGGACACTTTTTTCATGATCTCCTCAGGATTTATATTTCCTATAAACGGTTTTTTGTCCGTGTCGGCAATATCAAAATCTCCCCCATTAATTGTACTCACAGAGGCCATTACCACTACGTTAGAAAGATCTGTCGGATCTTCTATAACCGCGAATACATCATCTATCCATTTATCTAATGGATCTTCTCTTTTCTTTAATATGATCTTCACACTATCCTTAAGCCCCAGGGATTCTAACGCCTCCGGCAATTCTTTTCCTATTATCCCCATAAAACCATTTAAAGCATCGTTATCGGGCATCCAATCGACCTCAATAGGCAATATAAGCTTTCGTCCTTGGAGTTTAAATTGCTTCGCGAGTATGATCGCAGATGAAACAATGCTATCCGCCTCAAGCTGAACAAGGTTTTTCCTTATCCAATCCACGTCTTTTGTTTTATCGGCAAAGTCCTCTTTATCCACACTAAGCTCCACCTCTCTCTCTAGATGATTCCCTACGTCGCCGATCACATCCGATAGCTTCTCGAGTTGTTCTCTCGTTTGTGCCGTAAGATTATCCGCGCTCAAATCTGGAAGGTCAGCAAGCGATATTCCTTCATCCGTGAGATACCTGATAATATCATTAGCTTTTTTAATTAGCCGGGCTTCCCTGCTATTCAGCACTTCTTCCACAATATCAAAAAGCTTTACTCTATAATCCTTTTCCCCCGGAGGCAACATATCGTTAATACTCATTTCTTTTAGCGCGTCAATATAATATTCCGGATGAGCTATAAGGGCGTCCCTTGCCTTTTTACTTTTCAGGTGCAAAATATAACCGGCAATCTCAAGAGCTCCAAAAAGACCGTAGTCTTTTGGATCCGGTAAAAAATTATCAGGAGTTGCTGTCCCCCTCGGGATTATATAGCACTTAACCTTTGTACCGTTGGAATGTACGAATATATCAGATTTTATTCCCACATCGTCATATTCTTTCCATATCTTATATGCTTTTTTTCCCAGAGTTGCCGGATCTTCCTCCTCTAACGAGGCTATTCCTTTCAAATGTTTTTCCAGCCTTTTTATATGGGTAGGATCTTTCCAGAGAGGTGTAGTTGTCTCAAAAAACTGCGCGTGAAATGTATTATTACTGTTTCCGACACCGTTAAAAAACCCTTCATACCCTTCGCCCATAGTCTTTGCCATTGTCATAATAAGTTCCATTTGATCTTTTGACTCAAATTTTTGGCCGGCACCTTCCTCTTGTCTGCCTATAACTATATGGCCGGGAGCATATGGCCTTTCACGCAAGGTAGCACTATATTTTTTACCGTCATACTCGAGAAGGTTTATGATCGTTCGCTTTTCCGGCCTTATTTTTTCGGTGGTATCTGTTTTTTTATCAGCGATAAACCTTAAAGCGCCTTTTATTTTACCTCCGGGGTCAAGCTCAACCTCAAAGGTACGTTTTTCCAGGGCCTCAGCCGAATATTTTAGCTGACCTTCTCCATCGCCCCGTTGTTTACCAAAACGTTCATACTTCTCTATTATATCCTTTTTGAATAACCTTTTTTCTTCCTCGTTCATAACTTTCAGATCTTTTGTTGCTATCCCCACTACAGGTGTACAGCTATACCCCTCACAAACACTTAGCTCTGAACCAGACACCTGCCTCATAAGAAAGTCCACGCCTTTTTGTGTTTTAATGAACTCAATATCATCCGGCAATAGCTCCGTGTCCTGTCTCGCTTCGGCAAACACATTAAACAGTTCTTCTTTTTGTTCTTTTAAAAGATCTTTTAACGCGCCCAAGGACCTTTTTTCATTAATTTTTTCCCATCCATAGGCTTTAGCTAAAAATTCGAAAGTCTTATCAAAGGTTTCATAAGGCCTATTGTTTCTGAACCATTTCATTTTATCAGCATTGTTCCCGTTTTCGAAAATATCAGCGGTGAAAAGCACCGTAAGCAAAAGCTCAAATTCTTCAATACCGATAGACAACTCCCCCAGGATCGACTCCTCCGCGTTTAGAATTTCACCCGGAAACTGATGATACTTTATCAGAAGCTCCACTTCACGAGGCATCTCGATACCTAGAACCTTTATATCTTGAACAGCTCTTTCCCCATGACCATATATATCTCTGGCCGCCTCCATCTCAGGTTCTGTGAGGTCAGATCCCTTTCCCTTCTCAATACGTTCTAAAAATTTATTCAGGTCCGGATAGTAAGTTTCTCTGGTCTCTTGCGTAAGTTTTTCACCAGCAAAATATCGCAAAACTTTTTCAAACGCGACCGGATCGATGTACCCCCCATCATGCGTTTCTGCCGCGGCCGCAAGAAAACTCATCAAGCTATCTGATAATCCAAGTTTCTCGCCGATAAGCCTCGCTATGGTCGAGACCCTTCCTACATGATCTACAACATAATTCGAATATTCGTTTACCTCCGCATGGCTAACTCCAACCGCAAGCCTTTCTTCCCTGCTCATTTTCATGATATCTTTGGTCGAAAGGCTTCTCTTCGCCTCGGAAGATTCCTGTAAATTATTATTCAGTTCTTTGATTTTCTTCGATATTTTTGGCATAAGAACTTCAATCGTGTCTTCATATAAATTCCCGAGTATTTCACCACTACAATAATCAATCATAACATTACCATTAGCAAGAATGGACATATGCCTTCTAGATGCTTCCAACAATTCGTATGGATTATTTGCCCACAATTTAAGATGTGGATATGGATTTGTAAACGACCACTCTATAAAGTCCGGTTTTAATTCGTCTGAATAAATAAGCAAATCCCTATAGACTTGCCAAACTTCTTTCTCTGTAGGGATATAATCCTCTTTTGATCGCCCCATAGTGTCGCATGCTCGCACGACAACCCTCCAAACACCCATATCGGATAACATTTTAGCCAAACGAGCGACATCCTTACTATTCGTTTTCGTAAGGGTCAACATCACTTTGACCTTAATGTTTGTATGTTTGATAATATTTTGAATCCCCCTTATTGCCTTATTAAAGCTGTCTTTTCCCCTAAAAGAGTCATGAGTGTCATTAAAACCATCCAGAGATATTGTCACACTATGAACCTGAGTTTGCCCCAGTTTCTTCGCCACTTTTTCGGTAATCAACGTACCATTCGTAAGCAAACCAAGTGATAGACCGGTATTCTCGACTTGTTTGATAATATCGAATAAGTCTTTCCTTAAAAATATTTCTCCACCAGAAAAATCAACACGGGGAACGCCATGAGCGGCAAGAGCCTGTATTGCTTTTTTAATACCTTCAAATGGAATCTGCTCTTGATCTTCAGAAGCCCCTGAATCAAACCCGCAATATACACAATTTAAATTACACCGATTAGTTAAATGAATAGTAGCTCTTAACACTTTAGCGCCAAAAGCGTACTCCACGTGTGACATATCTTCCAATGGTCTGGTACTATCTCTTTCCAACCCGTCCGGATACCTGCTAAATAGGGAAAATACGCGTTTGGCCAGAAAAAAGATCCCAACTCCAAGCACAGAGATCGCTACTATAAACCCTATCCAGGCGATCACAGGAGAATCGAAAAAAGAAACGCCCACTATGGATAGGTGCGGAATCTTTGTGGTTTTATTCTTGAGCTCTTTTTTAACAAATGATACAGCCTTTTTCACCGACCCCAGATCGATCATAAAAAGTTCCGCTTCTTTATTTTCGGTGATCTTTATTTTTGATATGGCTCTCTTTATCAATTTTTTGGCTTCGACAAGGTGAATACCTGACCTTATTATTGTTTTTAGCGCGTTTGTCCTGAAATAATGATACTCCAGTCCTCTATAAAGCGTTTTTTCAGGGTTTATTGCCTCCGGGTAATCGATTACTATCGCATGGCTGCGCGGAACTATATCGGTTATTTTTCGCCATTCTTCCGCCGCGTAATTCTCCAGATCATTCCTTCTCTCCTCGGCAGGGGTAAGAGAAAAAAATGAAATTATGGGCATCATAGAGATCAGGCCGCCTAAGCGCGTATATTGATTCCGGTAAAGCCTTATCAACCTTCGCGTCCCCAGCGAAAGTCCGCCAAACAAAGTAAATCGCGTGTTATCTTTTGCGGCAAGAGGTGTCCTAATGGCCATATCACTATTAGTTCCCTTACTCTTCAACAATAATGTGTAAGTTTCCACAAAAATCCTATAAAATCTTCGTGCCGTCACCAATAAGTACGACACGCCTAAACCCGTTGCCACTATTATTTGTATCGACCTGTCCATCACAATGCTGGCCAAAATACCGGTTATAGCGAGAACGCTCGCGCCATATATAGCCCAGTGGCTCGCCCTAAAAAGCAACTCAGGAGTTAAGTCTATTCCTTTCCTCTCATAATTAAACTCGTTACCTCCAACAAGGCTAATTTGTCTGTTCAGTTCAACCGGATCCACAGCTAGGTCTTCCAACCGCGTAAAATCCACATATACTAGATGGGCATAATCTTCGTGTGGAAACGCCTTTAATTCAATAAACGAAGGAATGATCTTTTTCATCGTCACAATGTTTTTTGGAGAGATATTCGATATGAGTTTTTGCCACAATAAATACGGAACTATAACCTCATGGCCTCTTACGTAAACAAACCTTTCAACATTACTCCATAGATCAAACACTAACGTTTTTGCCAACAAAGTAACGCCGGGCATAAGTGCCGACTGTCCCCAGAGATGCGAACGAAACCATTCATGCACTGTTATATTCGCCCTCACCCAATCCGGAAGACTGTAAAACACCGGATCTCTCATCCCCTCAGAATCCGTGATCGGAGCATTAAACGCGTTCTCCCGTGAAAATCCATGATGCCGGAACTCATTGTAAACATGCCATCCGATCATAAAAAATTTCATCGCGGCTCCGGCAAAATATACACCCGCGGCGGCAGCCACCCAAGCCCAGCCGGTCATACTTCCACGAGAAGAATATATCCACACAGCCGCGACAAAAGCGGCAATAGCGGGGATACTCTCTCTTATAGCCGACCTGAAGCCATCACGCGCCTTGAAGAAATGTTTCGCGACAGACGCGACCCTGGACGCAATAACCGCTCTAATACTTATCACCTTATTTACATGTGCCCCCTCAATGACACCTTTCACCTTTTTGCCAACAGGAAACCTGATAACTTTCTCATTGATGATCGGAGATACTGTAACTTTTTCCACATTACCGGTTTTTGCCGCCGCGTCCATGATCGCGGCCCTAATATCTTCCCCGTTCTCACCTATGACCTTAAGCGCGTATTTGTCCGACAACACCCAGTCATAGTCGGCAAATGTTTCTTTTTTTTGTGATACGAGATCCTTCCGCGCTACATATATATGGTACTTTTTCTCATCCGGGGTATCCTCATCTATTATATAAGGTATCACCAATGTTCCATCTTTGGGCATACGTTCCGGGGGATCGGGAAAATCTTTCTTCGGGATGACCCCTTCCGACGCTAGTAACAATTCCAGGTAACGTAAAGGAAATATTTGATCTAAATTTATGTTATTGATAGTTTCGTATTTTTCACGCGAAAAAACAGCTTCAAAGTCATCCTCTACCGTACGCGTCAAATAATTAAAAGGGATGCCCTGCTCAAACAAACAATCGGCTATATCTGAAATGGCAAGCTGTAACTGTATGTCCGAAATTATAGATCTTTGATATTCGGCTTTCTTAAGCTGAAAAAGACTGGGAGCCGCGAGAGTATGCTTCCCTCCGGAGCCGGAAGGATAGGCCCAGGATACTGTGGACGAGGTAAAAGTAAGCACCAATAAAACAGCAATTAGTTTTATTGAAATATGTTTTCTCAATTTATCCATCTTTCTCCTATTATTAATTAGTTTCCTACTCACTTATTAAACTCTTTAACTTATCCATATACCACGAAACCCTACCGCTTTATGTATCATTTTCAAATTCGAAAATGTTATAAAACGCCAGGGTTTCGGCCCCGTCACCTACAATGAGCTTACGCCTTTATGAGCACTTCATGTACATATCTTTCGTATGCCCGGACTTCGGCTTCAAGATCTATCATTTGAACATCTGGCATGTACACATAGAAGTTATACCCCTGTACTCTTATCAGTTTCCCGTCAATAGCCGCCGGCTCATTATCTCCATTCGCCATTATCTCAAGCATCATCCGGTATAGCTGACTCGCGAGCCCTTTCCCGTCTTCCAGATGTATGAAGAGAAAACTATTTTCGTTGTCAGACTCAAACGCCTCACCCGGACTATCGCGATCCACTGTGATAATATCCGCTTTCTGACCGATAACTATCTGGTTCCTTCTAATTGTTTCACCGGTCTTATGTCCGATTATAGCCAGCACCCTTGCCGGAGTTAACGTCGCGTCGTCATCGAGCTCAATAATATTATTCCTCGCGATGACACTCTCATCCAACCCGGTAACCTTAAGTACTCTGTCGAGATCCGATCTCATCTTACTGCCACGAACGATCACAAAGTCTTTAACCGGATCTTTTTGTCCCGCTACAACTTCCATGGCCTCTCGTCTTTCTCGTATACTCTTGGCGAGCTGTGCCAGATCATATTCAGTTTCAACAGCCGTTACGGTGTAGCGGCGGTTTCCTTCTCCGGTGAGATCACTATCGAGATACTGTTTAAGCTTATCAGTATAACCACCCGCAAGCCTGTGCGTGCTATAAGCCTCATTTATCCGTATCTCGTATATACTCTTTCCGCTTAAGTCATAAAACTTCGCTCCATCGACTATCCTTATAAGTACACGCGCCGTTTTTTGAAGATCTGTGATGGTCCTGATATCACTGACATTTTCCGTAGTCAAGCTGGTTACCTTAGGATTCATAAGTCTCAGCACCTGTTTTCTTGTCCTTTCCGCTAATTCTCCGGCAAGTTTCATCAGCTCATCTTTAGTCGTTTCGTCATTCACCTCCAGCATCGCTATCATAACTTTCTGTCCATGGTACTTTTCCTGCAGAATACCCGCCATTTCGTCCGTAAACGAACCGTTTACCGCCACTATTTCAGTAATACCCATATTTACAAGGTCCGCTATTTCTTTAGATTTAAGCAGTTTCTTGTAAAACACAGTGGGGATACCTAAGATCAGGGGATACTCTTTCTCAACTTCAGCTATTGTTACGGATACCCCGGGCGCCGTTGGAGCTTTTTCTTCAAAAAGCACTTCTTCGGAGATATCACCTATTTTCTCGAAAATTTGCTCTGATTTGCCATATGAAATATCTCTTAGTGTAAGCAATTCAGAGATAAATGCTCTCGTGTTTCCTCTGTCGCCGGTAACTGACAATATAAATTCTGTGCCCTGGGCATATCCCAACATCATTAAATGTATCTGATTCCCTATTTCAGTGCCTTCGTCCTGCTCGTTTTCCTTTATTTTAAATGAGACGTTATGCTTCCCTTTAAGCCCCATGATACCAGGCAAGGTTGCCATATGCAGCCCTAATGAATTTGCCATTTTAAGCGACACTTCATTTATTACGGTCGCTTTCGTTTGTTTTCTCGGGGTAGCTTCTTTGGCCTCCACATCTTCATCCACTACTTGTGTAGCTTTAGTTTTTCGAGGCGATCTTTTCTTAACGACCTTGGGCCTTAAAGCCTCTTCCACCGCACCGGAATGCAATTCTTTAAAACGGGGTGCTTTCATCATCCTATCAACAGTCGTTTTAGTCTTACCTCGAACCATCTTATTAAGTTCTCTATTAGACTCCTCAGTTTCTTCCGTCATTTGCCAAATTTTCCAAACTTCAAATAATTCATAAGCTTTTGTGGCGTCGGTAAACTCAACCTGAGTCTTCCATCTTGGGATCAGATTAGAGATGAGACCCGGAATAAGCGCGCTACCATACTTCACTTTAAGGTAAATGCTGAACAGTACCATTTTATTAAACCGCGCAAAGTCACCACAGATCGAAACAGTTATACCTCTCTCCGCGGCTGCGGCAACAAAATCTTCCATTATCAAAAGGATCTCTTTGTCAAAATGTTTGTCCCGGATCTCGTCACGACCTATTTTCTTAACATGCGAGGTAAGATCATTTGTCCCTATGCTTAGAAAACTTATTTTTACGAGATCATTATCAAGTATTGATTCTCTATTCTCCCGGCGTGTAATCTCGCGTGTCTCGACCATAATGCCTAAAGGCATTTCATCTAAAAGAGCCATATCTATTCCGTCAAACTCACTTACTATCTCAGACTTGACCTCCTTAAGAACTGAATGCAAAAATCTTATATCATCCATATCCTTCACCATCGGAACCATCATCTGAATGTTCTTATATTTCGACTTTGCGTACGCGACCAATACAGCTTTTACCTGCGTCCTGAACGCTGCTTTTCCCGGAGGCGTCCTGTAATAATCAAAGCTATGTGCTCTATCCCCGTTTATTCCGGATTCTTTCAAGGCTATGCATTCTTTATCGTTCTGTTTATCAAACGTCCGCAATGTAACCGGGTTGTCCTTAACATTCGCGATTTCCGTATATATTTTCACTTGCATATCAAAATCCGGAGCCGAATGACGATCATACAAGTATTCTGTCCTTCCGAGCGCGATACCATTTGCTCCGGAGGCGTATGTTTCTTCCACCAGTTCCTGGGAACCCTCCTGCATAAGTTCAATATTCCCATAAACCGGAATTTCGACCGTTCTGTCCGCTTCTTTTGCCGCGTAAGTTACAGCTACTTCGCGGAATTTGTCGATATTGTCGGGGTTCATTTTCTCTGCTTCCCTCTCATTGAAATATTCACCTAAAGCCTTACTCTTAGCATATTCACCCACGACCTCCATCATCTTCTCAGCATCAAGCTTGCCGGTGATAAAAAACGTATCTTCCCCGGTAGGACCGGTCCAGATATAACCCCGGTCACCTGTTTTCACTTTTTCTTCGTAGTACATCTCCGGCAATCCCACCAAAAGAATAGCGTTTCTGTTGGTTAAAAGGAACGCTACATGTTCTCTTGTTCCCCCTTTACTGCAAACAAAATATTTTATCCCGTATTTTTCTGTCAGGACTTTTGCTATAAGGTCATCCCTTATCATCGTCTCTGAGACAACTATCAATTCTTGACCGCGCTTTTCCGCTTCTTTTAAGGCATCTTCAACACCTTCAATAACTGTCTCCTCTTTCATGATTTCATAACATATCGCGTTAACCGCGTCTTCCGCTAGTTTAGCGACCCCACGTCTCTGGTCGCCATTCGACACAGGATACTTCTCGGCAAGCCATTCCCACAAAACAAACCTGGCACGAGAAAAGTTGGCCTCCTCTCCGACAATATGCACACTATTCTGGATCCTGTCCTCTGCCCAACTTATTAAAGTTTTAGCCAATCCCGCTTGAACTTCATTGACAAAAAGCACACGCGAATAACTTTGATTAATTTTATCCTGCTCAAGCTGAACCGCGTCCTTATATTTATCTTTCTCGGAAAAAACCAAGTATCCGGCGTCCAGCTCCTTTGTTAGATACTTTAAGAGCTTGCTAATGCTTGCCCCTTCATCGCCACCTATGCCACTGGTCATGAACGGAATTAATGGCTTATATACTTTCTCGTACATCTGGACAACCGCAGACTGCGATCCTTCCACTATAACGATATTACTTCGCGCGTCTTTTAACATCGCAAGTATCGCGTCTATGGACTTCTGACCTTTCCGACCTTTCATGGTCATTGCTGTTTGAAGAAAATTATATATCATGGGGTTCATTATGCTTTCAAAATGCACCCTTTCCGCAGACGCCATATGATCCCGTAACTCGTATGGTTCCGTTGTTATTTCAATATCAACACCGGACGCGTCTCCATCGCTATACTTATAAACATAGCCACCCAACAACCCGCCGGGAACACCATTTGATGAGCATTTCTGTTCCTTTTGCAACTGTTCTTCGCAGGCCTTTATCTTCTCTTGTAAGAGCTGCTTTTTATCGGTAAGGTCCATAAGCTTAAAAGATCCCAGCACTTTTTCTAAAGAACCCGCTTGCCCCCCGGCTAATGCTCGTTTACTAATCATGCTTTCCTGCAACTGGTACATCAATACGGTAAGTCCATCATATCCGATGAGATTATATTCATTCCTAATATAAGCACCTCTGTCTTTGATCTTTCGTGATATCTGTGCCGGCATATTGCTGTCGTCAGGCAAGACAACGATTAATTGAGTAAACGATTCTCCGTCTTGTTTTATCCTTCTGGGGTCACTAACCGTGATCCCGAAATGTTTTCCCTCAGAAGACTTTACCTGCAGCAACAATTGCCACATAGCGAATATTTCATCATACATTTTTGACGCGTGTTCGGTAATATGCCTGGCCGGAAACATCTGCTCGAAACATGCTTTAGCAAAATCCGGCGATACAGGTACTACGTCTTTAAACTCATCGTCCAAATCCTTCCGGAACGTATCGATCAGTTTTTCTTCACGACTAAGTCTCGCAATTAGCACTCTTTGAACTTCCAAACTATTCATCCCATCAAACATGTCTTCTTCAGGCTTATCCGTTATTAGTTTAATATCCCCTTTAAAGAAAGAGGATAAGCCTTTTGCCGCTATCCCGGCAAGTGCCCACTTTCCCAGAAGAATAAGGCCCGCGAATACCCCTGCCGCAAGGATACCTTGCATAAAATACAGCGCGCCGTGAGACTCCATCCCTTTAAGATGGAACCACTCGTGAGAGTAATACAACCACTGAATAATTTTAGGACGTCGTGCCATTTCTTCAGCGCTGACAAAAAGTTCATTCTTTTTGGTGAAAGTTATATACTGATTTTCTTTCTTTCTTTTCTGTTTAGTTGTTAGATGGTGAACTTTTTTCGCAGAATGAAACTTCGATATAAGCCTCCCCTTCAGTGCTTTTTCTCTATCTCTTATTGCCTGATCATAATCATCCATAGCTACTTTATAGTCGTATTTCGCTTTTACTTTGTCTCCCATACTCGCGCTGCTCGAGAGCACCGGCTTTTTGGGCTTTTCCGGTATAGCCGGGCCAATATCCTTTGCTGTCGTTAGCAACTCATACTTCAGATCAAGTGCCTGCATAAAATACATTACCCCAGCCAGCCCAAAAGACGCGCCTGCAACATCAAGAAAAGCATTGTTCATGCCAAGCGCGTACGAAAGAGCCATTAAGAGTGACACTCCGAGAAACCCCGCCGCGGCTCGAATAACAGTTCCATACGATATTGGGAGCTTCTTATCGTCGGCTTTCTTTTGCTTCGCCAGTTCTTCACGATACTTGTCTTCATGCTCTTTTATAGTTTCAGCATCCTTAGTGCGGGGGTCATGTACCGTAATCTTGATAGATTCATCTTTGCCCTCTTCTCCCGGTTTTGACACTAACGCGTCAAACATCGCGTCTATTTCATCGACATCCAATACGCGGTTTAAATCCTCGGAGGCGCGAACAACAACTTCCGGTTTTTGTTCTACCGGAGATTCTTCTACCGCGGCTTCTGCCGGCTGTGCTTCTACCACAACCTTTTCCGCGGGTGCTTCTTGAGAGGACCCCCTCTTTGCCTTTAGGATGGCGATCTCTGCCAGTGCCAGCCCTAAGCGTCTTTCATAATCCGCGTTTTCCTCTTTTTGACGCTCCTGCTCACGCCAATCACCTACGGTTAACCCATTAGCTTCTCTGGCGATCTTACTAAATCTCTCGGTTTTGCTTATTACCCTGAATGCTTTAATTATCTTGTATCTATAACTTTTCGGAATGCCTGATTTCTCGTTGATAAACTCTATGGTCTCCTCCGGCGTTTCAGGTTTAAAATATTTTTCCGGTTTATATCCAGTTGCCTGTTTTCCGAAAACCTGTTGTTTTAGCCTGTTTTGCCCGTATTCTATCATGTCCGCGGCTATGAGCAGATACGTCATCACCCTTATTCTCTCTTTGTATGCCTCCGGCCAACGATCTCTCTCTTCATCATTCAAATATGCTTCAAGCTTAGCTATCTTGTGCCTGAAAAGTATAGCGATTGTAAAACACCTAAAGAGGGATCCATCTGTCATTACCCTTTCCATCTGGCTTTTCTTCTTGCTCCCATCCGTCGAAGTATATTGAATTTGCATGTGATCTAGCAATTGTGTAAACCGCGTTACCGCATATGGCCCCTGATAGAAGCTATACGCGTATTCCTCTTCTCTCGTATCGATCGGCCCGATCCCCATCTCCACCAAACCCTTATTGATGACCTTAAAGACCCTGTTTAATAACTCGAAATCGACCAATCCCGGAAGATCATTTTCAATACCGCTTTCGTTTCTTTTCTTTATCAATTTTCCGTTCTTGTCACGCGTCTCTTCGTCGGCAAGAAGCCATTCCAAAAGCGTCTGCAAAGGCCTCTTTTCAAGGTCTCCTCCAATCCTTTCTTGATTTTCGTAGTCAACCAGCGCGGCTTGGTACATCAAAGAATCATGTGTTTTCTGAGTCCCTTTATCAAGTTCCCGGGCTTGATCACTTTTAAACTCATCTTTTACTCGACTGGTTAATGGTCTTATCGGGGTGCGCGGGGCACCTAAATCATGTCCGGACACCAAAAACATCGTATCGTACATAAAGTTAGCGTCTGGTTTCAGGCCATATACCGCTCCTTCCGTGTATTTTATCGGGAAATGTTCCGCCAGAAGCGCGATAATCTCCATTCCACGCCTTACATGCTTACTGGCATATCCAAACACCCCTTCCCCGTGACCTGATCCGGGATAATAATCATAATATCTCTTTAGCACCATATCCTTTATGTCATCCTCAAACTCTCTATCGGCTTTAAAGGAATCCATATGTTCATCAGCATATGATTTCCCAAGGCTCCACTCTCTGACTTTTTTGAAAATACGATATACCGTGGGGGACATCGCCAGCATACCCCAAAGATGGGATTTAAATTCTTCATGAGAGATTATCGACTCTATCGTAGCCCTGTTAAACAGATTCTGGAAGTCTTCTTTATTGCCATCTTTTAACCGCAAGGCAACAACTCTGTCACCATATTCGGCAAGCGCCGCATTGTCTTCATAATAATCAGTTTTTCTGTCATATTCCGCTAATTTCGCTTTTACATCCTTATCTATTTTTTGAAAGTTCTCTGCCATCAAGAAAGATAAGAATGTCGCTCCGATCATAATCGTGGCGACTAAGGCCACTGCATACGATGTAAGATCACCCTGCCAAACGTACATAGCCGCTCTTATCAACCCAAACGCACTCATCATGGCGGCTGATCCAAAACCTCTAAGATACCACATCCATTTAAAAGCATCTTTAGCCTTGAAAAAATGCAACGGAACTTTTCCGACGGTCATAACCTTCTCCGGCAATCGATCTATCGCTCTAAGGTTTTTTATTTCATCGCCGGAGATCATACTTCCAAATTTTCTTATTTCATTGAATCCTCTATTTAATTTCACTAAACGCTTTTTCTTGTCGGCACTGACCTTGGCGGGATCTACGATCTCGCTAAACGCCTTAACAAGATTCTTCAAATATCTTTCTGGAATATATTGCAGTGCGGATTTATTTGCAATAAACCCTAATGTGCCCTCCGGGCTCTCGACTTGATCTTGATTTCGGAAAAATATTTTCTTAAACCTGTTCATGCCGTTTTCGACCACATCTGAGAAGGCCAGAATATAAGCTATTTGACGTATCTCTGTTTTTTCCTCTTCGGCCCACGCCTGATCAGCAAGGTAGGCTTCAAGTTCTTCAATATGATGGTGAAAAAGAATAGCGATCTTCTGACTGCGAATAAGCGGGATGCCATTTTCTTCCGCGCCATTTATCGCGGAGGGCCCTTGGTAAATATGATTTATGTAGTCCATCGCCCTCGGCTTAAATCCACTGATTTGATTAACCACCTTTATAACGCCTCTGTATTGTTCCAAATCGCGTGAGGTTTTTTCTGGAACATACGTTACCCCGTTAAGATCGAGATACCCGATTAGCTCTTCATACTCGATTGGGTTAAGCGGAGCTTCCGGAGCGGCAAAATCATGACAAGCCGCCGCGAGATTGATCTTTTTAATGAGGTCTTCTTGAAGTCCCATGGCTCGCGCCATAAGAACAGAAACAAGTTCTACCCGCTTGGCATGATTCCGAACGTAATCTCCCTTATAGGCGTGGTATACCAAACTCAAAGATATTCCCTTTGAATAGATATCCTCTATCAGGGCTTTCGCTTTCGCTTCTTCCTGAAGCCAAATATCCCATCGCTCAGCTTCCTTGTAGATATCCGAATAGAAAACCCTCATCAAAGGAAACATTACCCTCATCCCTTTTCTATGAGCTTTGCGGTTCTCTTTTTCTTGTAGTTTTTCTTTTTTATTTTTTACATCCGGCAGGTCATCTTCATGAATTATTATTTTTTTGGGCTTAACAAGCTCGTGCGCTAATGTCTTAATGCGCACACTTCTTTTTATCTTCAGGAAATCCGGATGAGTCCAATTGTCGGTCTTTGATACCACAGTAGTTTTGATAAGTTTTTTCTGGCTCCCGGAGAGCTTCGAATACCCCATAAATGTCGCCAACATATTAGAAGTAATCTGACCGATTTGCAGAAATTGTGTTGCGGAGACGATACAATATAAACCTATAAGAGCACCCAAGCTTGCTATGAATGTTAGCTCCCCCTGGCCTAAATACTCTATAATGGGGATAGCCATAGCAACAGCCCCTATACGCCATAATCTGGTTGTCGCGTTATAAGCGTCTACGGGCCTGAAATCATGATCGCTGGGCGGACCATGTATTGTTTTGGTTGTAATATCCTCCTCGTCCGCGACTGTCTCATAAGACGGTTGTACTTTTGTCGGCTCAACCGGAGCGACCCGAGTATCGCCTGTCCCGATCAAGGCTGAATCCCAACCGAACGGTTTTTCTGCTTCGGCCCATTTCGATTTACCCTTCAAAACTGTGCCAACGATAATTACCGCGACAACAATGCCTATGCCCAAAAGAGCCGTTGTTGAATGGGAACGAAAAAGCTCTAGCACATACGGCACGACTGACGTTCTGTTCATGATCTCTGTTTGAGCTGTACTTAAGAGATAATCTCTAACGTCACCTCTCATCCCCCACGCGATAAAGTAGAAAATGCCCGCCAAAAACCCGAAATTTAGAATTGCTTGCCATTTTCCTTTCCACTTCAAGTCTTTCCCGAGCGTTTTGTCTTCCTTATATCTCTCGGTTTTTGGAAATTTCGTACGCTCTTTTATTGCTTTTTTGACCGATATACCATGAGGCCATATCTTTTTCATTACTTCACTTAGCGGGGCATTAAGGTACCATGGCAGCTTCGGGTTCTTAGGGATCATTCTTATATACTTTTTCGTAACCTCTTCCTCTATAGCAGCCGCACGTGGAGTCAACCACCAGTAACCTATACGTGGTCCAATTTCTTCCCAAGCTATCTTGTTGCCATAAAGATAGAGCATGTGATAGAACGGAATGAACATATTGACCATAGCAAGACGGAATCTCATAGCTCTTATAGCTCTGGATTCCGACCAAGCCGGCGCTGCGTTGATATACATTTTCCCAATCCCCAGAACAACCGCTGAAAACACCGCGGCAAATGCTGCAGCAATCAGAACAAACTGCGCAAACGTGGTTGCCAATAGAATTGCGGCAAGAGACCCCAAAAATAGACCTGCCGTTAAAATCCATCTTGTTGGATTTATCAAGCTCAGTTTGATCTTTTTACCGTCAACTATACGAGTGTTAGTGATCCTGCCCTCTTCTATCTGAGCTTTCGATGCCTTAAGCTCCTCTATAGCCTGAAGCAATGACGCTTTAAGATCTTCTCCGCTTTCCGCTCCCAGGAATTTTGCTTCACGGTCCAGCCCCGCCTTGTCTTTCGAGGCTACAGCTTCGGCGTTCTCTATGAACTCATCGAACATCACTATTGCCGAGCGATACCCTAACTTATCGTTAGGTCCTTCAAAGATAGAAACTACCGTGAAAAACGAGTGTATTAACACCATCGCGAGGGATATAACCGGACCTACCGCCCAACCCCATCCCTGCGGAGA
>JAJRVD010000025.1 GCA_024277375.1 Candidatus Omnitrophota bacterium
CAATTTACCCCCATACTCTTTTTTGATCGACAATAAATCGTACAGCGTGGATTGAGTTTGTTGGGTTAGGTGGCGCCCCCTCCTTGTCATCCTGAGCGAACAAGCAAAGCGAGTGAGTCGAAGGATCTATACCGTAGGGGCGGCCTCCAACCGCAAACTAAAAATCACCTTGGGGACACGTTAAAGAACAAAAACAGGGACACTTGCAAAGCTAAATTCGCAAACGGTACAATTTACCTTAGTTCGCGGCCGGAGGCCGCTCCTACGGTAATTTATTCTTTCGTCTCTTCTTCCTTAGGTGCTTCCTCCGTCGGAGCTTCTTCTTTCTGCTCTTCGGCAGGTGTTGCTTCTTCTACCTTTGCTTCCTCAGCAGGAGCCTCTTCCTCAGGTGCTTCTTCTTTAGGCGCTTCTTCGGCCGGAGCGGCTTCAGCTTCCGGTGCCGCCTCTTCCACCTTTGCTTCCTCGGCAGGGGCCTCTTCCGTCTTCTGATCTTCTGCTTGAGGCGCTTCTTCAACCGGAGCATCTTCTTTAGAAGCCTCTGCTTTGACTGCTGCCGCGGCTGCTTTTTGCTCTTCGGAAAGCTCCACACCTTTCTGGCTTAGAGCGATCTTTTTCTGGATACCATCGATATGGATAACCTTTACAGGTATCACATCACCCTCTTTAAACCGATCTTCCATTCTCTCTGTCGGAGCAAGATCTATTTCAGAGACGTGCAGAAGCCCTTCCAAGTCTTTTTCCAATTCCAGGAAGATACCGAAATTTGTAATGTTGGTAACCGTTCCGTCACATTCCGTTCCAGCTTCATATTTTTGTGTGATCTCATCCCACGGGTCCGGTAAAAGCTGTTTGAGCCCTAAAGCTATCCTTCTGTTTGCTTCATCAACGTTCAATATAATAGCCTCTGTTTCGGCACCCTTATTCAATAATTCTTTGGGATGATTTATCCTTTTTGTCCAGGAAAGATCGGATACATGGACCAACCCTTCAACTCCGCTTTCCAGTTCGATGAACGCGCCATAATCGGTTATCGCGTTTATTGTCCCTTTTACTCGATCCCCGACAGTGAAACGGCCCTGTACGTTTTCCCACGGATCTTTCTCCAGCTGTTTGATCCCCAATGACAACTTCTGATTATCTTTGTCTATTTTAAGAACCATAGCCTCCACAGCATCCGCTACACTGAACCTCTCCGAGGGGTGGTTATATTTTTTTGACCATGAGAATTCGGATATATGTATAAGTCCCTCTATTCCTTTCTCGATCTCAACAAACACGCCATAGGGCATTGTATTAACAACCTTCCCGGATACTATGCTGCCTTCGGGATATCTCTCATCAATATCTTCCCACGGATTGGTCGTCTTTTGTTTTAACCCCAATGAAACTTTTACGCTCTCTTTATCAAAGTCGAGTATTTTAACTTCCAGTTCATCGCCGACTTTTACCACTTCAGTGGGATGGTTAATACGCCCCCAACTGATATCAGTGATATGTAATAGGCCTGTTATGCCTCCGCCTATGTCAACAAACGCTCCAAAGTCAGTTATATTGCGCACTACGCCTTTAACAATGTCGCCTTTGTTAAGATTTGACATTATGGCCTGTTTTTCTTCTTTGCGTTGTTCATCAACGATCTCTTTGCGAGATAGCACTATGTTCTTTCTCTGAAGATTTATTTTCACTATTTTGAAACTCATCTTTTCGCCAACGATCTGATCGGCTCCGCCATAGTCCCTCATCATAGAAAGACTTGCCGGCAAGAATGCTTCCATTCCCACGTCAACCATAAATCCGCCTCTAACTTTTCGGCAGATCTTACCTTCGATAACATCACCCTCAGAGTGGTTGTCCAGAATATTCTGCCACCCTTTTAACTTTTTCGCCTTTTCATGCGAAAGGACGACCATACCGGTATCATTCTCTTTTGATTCCAGCATAACATCCAACTCGTCACCGATCTTAAGATCTTCAGGGGAGGATATTTCTGATTTGTAAACCACACCTTCGGATTTGTATCCGACATCGACCAGTATCTCTTTAGGGTTTATTTGGACTACCATACCCTTGATGATCGATCCTTCCTTAATGTCAGAGACACTCTCCTCGTACATTCTCGCTAGTTCTTCGTTCACGCTCGTTTGTTCTTCTTTTAAACCATTTCCGTTTTCCATCACACAACAACTCCTTTTATATCAGATTTTAGAACCCATATTCTACCGTTTTTCGTTAAATTATGCAATGTTTTTCTCCTATAAACAAGTAGGGGCACGGCGTGCCGTGCCCCTACCCTATGCTTCGTATAACACATTCTCCTATCGAATATGGATCACAGATCTCTACTTTCCATATTCTCCACTTCGACCTTGATCTCCGCGATACGGTCCATAATCGTTTGAGAGATCTTATCATATCGGTCCTTATCTCCCTTGACCGCGACCATCTCACTGGGATCAATGGGCTTACCGACATAAACATCTATGGGCGTACCTCTTTTTATGCCTGAGCCCTTTCCCATTGCCTGAGCGGAGCCATGTATGTAGACCGGCAGAACCGGCACTTTAGCCTGAGCCACCAGAAACCCCGTGCCCCTTTTAGCATCTTGTAATTCGCCATCAAGTGAACGTGTGCCCTCGGGGAACATTCCGACTACCTCGCCATCTTTTAATCTACGAATAGCTTCTTTCAGGCTTCTCACGCTATTCTCACCGCGATGTACCTCTATGCATCTAACACGTCTTGTCCACGCGCCGATTATCGGCGCGTCAAACAATTCACGTTTTGCCATAAAATTCACAGGTATGGGTTTACACGCGACCGCCAGGAGCGGCGGATCCACCAGACTGGCATGATTTGAAACAGCAAGAAACGGAGCCTTTGGACAGTTTTCGCGACCATGTATCCTCAGCTTAAACATGATCCTTATAAACAACTCAAAAATAGATCTGGATATCCAGAATAACATAGCCCTACACTTCCTTAACGTAACTGATAATTTTATCTACAACTTCCTCGACAGTAAGATCCGTCGTATCCACCAACACCGCGTCATCTGCCTGTTTCAGAGGGCCGACTTCACGGGTTTTATCAGTATGATCGCGCTGTCTTAAATCGTCCGCGACTTCGTCCTCGGTAGCGGACATCCCTTTAGCTTCCAATTCCATGAACCGCCGTCTTACGCGTTCGGAAAACTCGGCATCTACGTAAAACTTATACTTCGCCCCGGGCAGCACCACTGTGCCTATATCACGGCCTTCCATAACCGCACCGGCCATATTTCGCGCCAGCGACTTCTGTATATTCACAAGGTTTTCTCTCACTTCGGGGATCTTGCAAACATGCTTCACATTCGCGCTTACTTCCAAAGTGCGGATCGCCTCAGAGACATCTTCACCGTCAAGCACGACACGCGCAGGCGCGTCATCAGTTTCGTTCGGCACGAACTTAAAATCAAAATCGTTGGATACTTTTATTATCGCTTCTTCGTTGGCAAGTTCTACTTCTTCGCGCATAACCTTAAGCGTCAAAGCCCTGTACATGGCGCCCGTATCTATGTAAGTGTACTTTAATTTGCGCGCGAGGAGCTTACTTATGGTGCTTTTACCACTGCCTGCCGGGCCATCTATAGCGATCGCGTTCGCGTTATCAGGAGAGTTCATCTCTTATTGCCTTATAACTCTTTAGTTTTCCTTTAAGACTTTCTTCATTTCCTGAATCTATATCTTTCTCGATATCTGAAAGCACCTCTCTATATCGGGCGATAGCTTTTAAAACATTATCCCGATTGCTTAAAAAGATATCACTCCATAAACCCGAGTCCGAAGAAGCGATCCTTGTTGTATCCTTAAATCCGGTAGCGAGCATAGTTTTCGGAAAACTCTTCTCCAGTACGCCCGCTAACGCGTAGGCGACAATATGCGGGAGATGACTCGATATGGCCAGGTTTTCATCATGTTCTTCGGGGTCAAGCACAACGATCGCAGCGCCTACGGCTTGCCAAAAATCTTTAAAACTATCGACAGCCCTTTCACAAGAATTTTTATCAGGGGTCAGCACACATACAGAACCCTCGAAAAGACCCGGATTTGAGTACTCAACCCCGGCTTTTTCCGATCCGGCCAGGGGGTGCCCTCCAACAAAGGCAAATTTATCTTTGAACCGCGCGGCATATTCAACTATTTCTTTTTTTGTGCTCCCCACGTCTGTTACCAGCGTCTTGCCATCGGTGAGCACTTCGGCCAATCCGTCCAAAACTTCTTTTACGGTATGAACAGGAGTTCCTATGATAACTACATCAGCCCCCGGAACCGCTTTATCATATTCGTTAACGAATCCCGCGGTAAGCGATCTTTCTCGGGTGGCCCTATCCAATGATGATTGTCTGCGGAATACACCCACGACTTCTTCGGCAAGACCTTTTTCAAGCAAGGCTTTCCCCAGGGATCCGCCTATGAGACCCATGCCTATTATCACTACTTTTTCGTATTTCATAGTTCCCGTCCCACCGCTTCGGCAACTTTCCTTGATTCGGCCATAAGCGCGGTAAATTTTTCCGGCAAAAGAGACTGGTCTCCATCGGACACCGCGTCCTCCGGATTGGGATGCACTTCCACCATGAGGCCGTCAGCTCCCGCCGCTATCGCGGCTTTTGCTATCGTACTTACCATCCCCCATCTGCCCGTCCCATGAGAAGGATCAACAACTACAGGAAGATGCGTTAGACTCTTTAGCGCCGGAACAGCGTTTATATCCAGTGTGAACCTCGTAAAAGTCTCAAACGTACGGATACCTCTTTCGCAAAGCATCACCTCCGAGTTGCCTCCGGCAAGAATATATTCGGCACTCATCAAGAATTCCTTGATAGTATTGGCCATGCCTCTTTTTAATAGTACAGGTTTTCTTACCTTGCCAACTTCTTTTAAAAGATCATAGTTTTGCATATTTCTGGCACCGATCTGTATGATGTCAGAATATTTCATCACCAACTCCACATTTCTAACGTCCATGAGCTCGGTCACCACCAGAAGACCCGTCTTTTCTCTGGCTTCAGCCAACAGTTTAAGACCATCTTCTCCCATACCCTGAAAACTGTAAGGGCTGGTTCTCGGTTTAAACGCGCCTCCTCTTAAAACTTCCGCTCCACTTGAAGCGACTGTCTCCGCTATACTCAAAAGTATGTCTTTCCCCTCGACAGAACACGGACCGGCCATAACAACTATTCTTTTGCCACCTATCACTACACCCTCCCCCAACTTAATCTGACTGGGTTCAGGCTTATAGTCAAGTGAAGCCAATTTATATGGTTTCAATATCTCAAGCACCTTCTCGACTCCCGGTACCCCTTCGAAAGGAATGGTTCTTAAGATATCTTCCTCACCGATCACACCTATGATAGATCGTTCCACACCTTCAGAAATCCATGGATTAAGCCCTAACTTCTCGATTTTTTCAATTATGTGGTCTATCTGCGGTTTCGTAGCTTTAGGTTTAAGTACAATGATCATTTAATCTCCTTAATTGCTTCCTCAAATACTTCGAAAAACATGTCATTTTCTTCCGGAAGTCCGATATTGACCCGTATGAACCCTTTTAGTCCCCAGGCCGACATTTCTCTAATTATAACTCCTCGCCGCAACAGGTAGTCAAATACTTTCGCGGAATCCCGTTCGATATTAACGAGAATGAAATTAGTTTTACTGAGAACGTATTGTATTCCCATTTCATCAAACTTCCGATAGTATCTCTCTTTTTCGCTATTAGTCAAGTTTACCGACTTTTTAAGATATTCGGTGTCTTCAAGTGCCGCGACGGCAGCCGCTTGCGCGATGGAATTAACGTTGAACGGCTCTCTAACCGTGTTAAGTGCTTTGGCTATATCGCTTCTCATTATGCCGTATCCTACACGAAGTCCGGCAAGACTATAAGCCTTAGAAAACGTTCTCGCGATAATAACGTTGCTATCTTTCTTTTCAATAAGGTCCAGCGTTTCAGGATAATCTCCTCCGGTCGCGAATTCATAATAAGCTTCGTCGATGAATACAATAACATTGTCAGGCACTTTTTTGATAAAAGCATCGAGTTCCCCGGCAGTTACGTAGCTGCCGGTCGGATTATCCGGATTCGCTATAAATATCATTTTTGTCGCGGGTGAGATCGCCTCAGCCATCGCGTCCAGATCATACTTATTGTCTTTTAACGGCACTAATTTTACCTTAGCGCCCTCTACCATTGAAGCAATGCGGTATATAAGAAAAGTCGGATCCGCGATAATGACCTCATCAGTCAGCTCCAAAAACGCCCGGATCGCCAGAACAATTATTTCATCAGACCCATTACCGAAAACAAAATTATCTCCCGGAACAGAAAGTTGTTCACTCAAAGCCTGCCGCAGATAAAAACAACCGCCGTCCGGATACCGATTCGCCTGCTGAGCGGCATCGGCCATGGCCTTAATAGCCCTGGGTGATGGCCCCAAAGGATTTTCGTTCGACGCCAATTTAATAACGCTATCCAGACCCAGTTCACGCTTTACCTCTTCTATGGGCTTACCCGGCTTATACGTCTTTATTCCGTCTAATCTTTTTTTATGTTCAACAGTCATACGGTATTCAATTTTCCCCTGGGATACGATCCCATGATCTTTACAAAGTGACATTTCTTTTCAAGAGTCTTCAAAGCTCTCGCGATCTTAGGAGTCTCGCAATGTCCCTGCATATCCACGAAGAAATAATATTTCCAGGCTTTCTTTTTAGAAGGCCTGGACTCAATCTTCGTAAGATTTATCCCGGGTTTCTTAAAAGAACTCAGCATATCATATAACGCTCCCGGCTTGTCTTTTATCGAGAACACAATTGATGTCTTATCTTTTCCGGAAATTTTGCTCATGTTCTTTCCTATAACAAGAAATCTTGTCACATTGGAAGCACTATCTTCTATAGCTTTAGCGAGAACCTTCAAACGATATTTGGCCGCGGCAAGTTCACTGGCTATACACGCGGCGTCATCGTGTTTAGCCGCTATCTGAGCGGCCTCACCGGTTGATTTGGTATCCCGTAATTTTGCCTGCGGCAGATGCTTTTCTATCCACCCGCGGCATTGGCCGAATACCTGCGGATTAGAGTAGATCCTTTTGATAGCCTTCATATTACCCTTTTTCGAAAGCAAACTATGACAGATCGGGAAATATACTTCCGAACACACCACAAGAGGAGAATCGATAAACACGTCCAGAGTATGATTTACCGCGCCCTCGGTAGAATTTTCTATAGGCACTACACCATAATCAGCATTGCCTTTCTCGACTTCCCTGAAAACTCCGGAAATACTATCACAGGAAAGATAATCTACGCTTGATCCGAATTTCTTCATAGAAACCTGGTGAGTAAAAGTAAATTCCGGACCCAGATACGCGATCTTCATTGCCTTTTCTAAAGACAAGCAGGCAGACATTATCTCGCGGTAGATAGCTTCAACCGATCCGTCCAACAGCGGCCCGGAGTTTTTCTTTCTGATCCCGGAGTAAACCTGGCTTTCCCTGTCAGGGCTATACAGCGCCTGATTCCTGCCCTTTTTGACGTCTCCGATCTCTCTGCTGATCCCGCCGCGTTTATTTATCAGATTTATGATAGTTGAGTCTATCTTATCGATCTTTTTTCTCAAATCATTTAAGTTTTTCTTAGGACACATTGCTGTTGCCTCCTTTTAAAAGAAGTCCGTAGAGTTCTGCAAAATAAACCTTTCATCATTCGAGATGTGTCGTAATTCGTTTTGCGGATGGCCGCATACAATATATTGTAGGGGTTCGATTCATCGAACCCGATATAACGGGCTTGATGAATCAAGCCCCTACATTATGACACCTCCCGATTAAAAAAACAGCGTTTTGCGTGAGTCTAAGAATACAGGAGTCAAAATAAGTCGGGCATCTACTTTCCAAGCTTTATTCTGATTTCTGTACCTCGGCTTCTGTATTCTCTTCAACCTGCTCTACTACATTCTGTTTCTCTGCCTGAACATACTCAAGGTCTTCTTCACTAAAATCTCTTAAGACAGGCAGATCATCGAGTGAATTCATACCGAATAATTCCAGGAATTTTCCGGTAGTCCCATAAATAAGTGGCCTGCCGATAACATCTTTTCTACCCTTTATGATTATAAGCTCTCTTTCCAAAAGCGTCTTCAGCATTCCGCCTACATTAACTCCTCTGACGCTCTCAACCTCAGCTCTGGTAACCGGTTGCTTATACGCGATGATCGCGAGCGTTTCCACAGAAGGACCGGATAATCGCTCTATGGACTTCTGATAGAGATTGCCTATCCACTGCATATACTCCGGTTTGGTAACTATTCTGTATCTGCCGGCAATTTCGGCAATACCGAAAGATCTTCCGGTTTCTTCATACTCTCTTTTAAGCGCGATTATCCCTTCGGTGATGTCCTTAAAGTCAGCATGATCGATCGCCTTAAGCATCTCTTCCATACTTAAACCCGCTTCTGAAACTACAAGCAAAGCTTCAATTATACTTTTCACGTCTTTTTTTTCTGCCATTTTATTCTCCACTATGTCCGGTATATGGTATGTAGTGTCCTGAGCGATACTTCTTTTTAAGAAAGCCCACTCTTTTCTCCTGGCTTAACCACTACATACTATAAACCACATACCACATACAAAATCTATTGTTCGCCACTCATTGCCGGAGGCAATACGGCCCCTAAATTATTCAAATGCACCTTCCTGTCATCCTGAGCGAGGCCCAAAGGGCCGAGTCGAAGGATCTCTATAAATTTACCAGATTCTTCGTCACTTCGTTCCTCAGAATGACGGAGTTGAACTTTTCAACTATTCTCCGTTACTCCCGGCTCCTTTTTAATTAGATCCGGATTACGCATTATTTCTATATCACTGAACAGATCTTTTTGCACGATCATGATCTCATGCATTTTCATCAGTTCTAACACGGCTAAAAAGGTCGCTATAGCCTCGTCTTTGGTTTTGGTTTTCGCGAATAGTTTCGAAAATTGGAGCGTAGACTCCTTAGCCAACATGTGATAAATGTCATGGATCTTATCACTTACCGAAAATTCGCTCTTTATAACCGTATGAAAAATTTCTTTTGGGATTTCAGTAAGAACTTTTTTGAACGCGGTAATAAGGTCAAAAAGGCTGGCCTCAAAATATTCCGTGCCGTCATCCGCTACTATTTTCTCTTTTTCTCCCGCGCCCCTACGAAGAAACACATTTTTATGTTCATTTCTCATCTGATGAAGCTGATCCGCCGCCTCCTTGAACTTTTTGTATTCCAGGAGCTTTCTTACCAACTCATCTCGTGGGTCTTCTTCTTCGTTCTATTCCTCAGTTTCTTCCGGAGGCAAAAGCAGCTTACTCTTTATATGCATGAGAGTCGCCGCCATCACAATAAACTCTCCGGCAATATCGAGATCCAACATCTGCATCAAATCCATATATTCGGTATACTGCGTAGTGATCTTTACTATGGGGATATCGTAGATATCGATCTTTTCTTTTCTAATGAGAAACAGTAAGAGATCGAGCGGGCCCTCAAAAATATTAAGCTTTACTTTATACGACATGATTCCCTTAACTGGTAGGGGCACGGCGCGCCGTGCCCCTACATATATTCTATGTTATCTGATGAAGGCATTTCTTCACTTTTGCCATCTTGCGTCCGGCGACAATACGGGCCTTCAGAGCTCCATCCTTAAGAACGCGTAGCACGTCTTCATCGGAAAGTTTATTCCTTCTCTCTCTTATCGGTTCCAGATAGTTATTTAAAGCCCGCGTCAACTTTTCCTTTACCTCTACGTCTCCTACTTTCCCGGCCTTATAACGTTTTTTAAGATCATCTACTTCTTCCTTGTCCGGGTTAAAAAGATCGTGATAAATAAACACGGGATTACCTTCAACTTTTCCCGGGACATCAGCCCGCACCCTATTGGGGTCGGTATACATGCTAAAAACCTTTTTCTTCACAACTTCCGGGGTATCCGACAAAGATATACAGTTTCCGTAGCTTTTTGACATTTTCCTGTTATCAGTCCCTACAAGTTTGGAAACCTTGGTCAATATCGGTTCAGGTTCAGCAAATAGATCCTTCTTGTAAAGACCGTTGAACTTGCGTATGATCTCACGCGCGAGCTCAAGATGTGGTAATTGATCCACCCCCACCGGAACAACGTCCGCGCCATAAAGCGCGATATCGGCGGTCTGAAGCACCGGGTACCCCAAAAACCCATAAGTCGCCAGCATGCGTTCCTTGATCTCTCTAAGCTGCTCCTTATACGTCGTACACCTTTCCAGCCATCCCAGTGGCGTTAAAAGCGAGAACACCATAGCAAGTTCCAGGTGTTCCGGGACCATGCTCTGGACAAATATCACGCTACGTTCCGGATCGATCCCACAAGCGATCCAGTCTTTTACAACTTCAAAACTATTCTCTTTTATACCTGAGGGGTTTTCATATTCACCCATAAGCGCGTGCCAATCCGCCACCATAAAAAAACATTTATATTCGCCTTGCATCTCTATCCAGCTATTCAAAACACCCAGGAGATGTCCAAGATGAAGCTTCCCTGTCGGTCGCATTCCGCTTAGAATCGTTTTCTTTTTTGCATTCATAATTCGCGTCCCGTCGCTCGCGCCCCGATGCCAGACACGAGATATTCCTTGTAAGTTCCTATTGCAATACGACCCTACCCATACTCATGCGAGAAATAGGCTTTACCTATTTCCCCAGTCTTCTCGCTATCATCTCTATCATATAGGCTTCAATAACATCATTTTTGCGGATATGCTTGAACCCCTTCAGAGATATTCCGCATTCAAATCCTTCTCTTACCTCTTTGACATCATCTTTAAACCTCCTCAAAGCGTCTATATCACCGTCAAAGACAATTTCTTTGCCGCGTTTTATCTTCACACGGTCCTTTCTGTGTATAGTTCCCTTGGTAACCATACAGCCGGCTACATTCCCGGTCTTCGAACTAAACACCTCTTTAACCTGCGCGACACCTTGAGAAACCTCACGTTCCTCGGGTTCAAGAAGACCTTCCATGGCAGCCTTCACATCGGCAACCGCTTCGTAGATAATATCATATTTATTTATGTCGATCCTTTCACTTTTAGAAAGCGCCTCCGCCTGAGGATCGACCTTTACATGAAACCCTATTACAACAGCGTTCGACACCATCGCCAACATAACATCTGACTCATTTATGTTGCCTACAGCCGCATGGATCATATCTATCTTGACTTCATCCGTTGCCAGCTCGTTTATAGATCCCAGCAAAGCCTCAAGTGATCCCTGAACATCGGCTTTAAGCACTACTTTCAGTTCTTTCACCACACCCTTTTGCATATGAGTATGAAAATCTTCAAGGCTGATTCTTTGACTGCCCGCCATATTTTTCGCCCTGCCGGCATTTTGCTTAAGCGCCGACAATGTTTTGGCTTTCTTTTCGTCCTTTACTACAAAAAATTCATCTCCCGCTTCCGGAACGCCTTGCAACCCTAACACCTCCACGGGGGTCGCTGGTCCGGCTTCGCCAATTTTCTGACCCGACTCATTGTTCATCGCTTTAACCCTTCCATAAAACGCTCCGGTAAGAACAAGATCTCCCTGACGTAAAGTCCCGTTAGTAACAAGAAATGTTGCCTAAACGCCTTGTCCGGGTGTTTTTTTAGCTTCGACAACAACACCACGAGCTTTAAGATCCGGGTTTGCTTTAAGTTCGAGCAGCTCTGACTCCAGCATAAGCATCTCAACAAGAGCATCGACACCTTCTCCCGTTTTAGCGGAGACTTCTACCATAACCGTCGAACCTCCCCAATCTTCAGGAGCCAGGCCTTCCTGTTGAAGTTCCCTTTTGACACGATCCGGGCTGGCTCCGGCGAGATCACACTTATTAATAGCTACGACTATCGGAACGTCCGCGGCTCGAGCATGATCAATGGCTTCCTTAGTCTGAGGCATAACCCCGTCATCAGCGGCAACAACAAGTACAACAACGTCGGTAACATTAGCACCCCTGGCTCTCATCGCCGTAAAAGCCGCATGACCGGGTGTATCCAGAAAAGCAACCGCCCCTTTAGCGGTCTCGACTTTATAAGCTCCGATATGCTGAGTTATCCCGCCTTTTTCTTTCGCGGCAACCATTGTATTTCGTATATAATCCAACAAAGACGTTTTTCCATGATCAACGTGTCCCATAAATGTGACAATAGGAGCCCGCATCCGGCTTGTTGCTTTTTCAGTCTGTTGCACTTCCGCTTTAAGTTCATTTTCCATACTCTCAATAGTATCAGGTAATTCTAATTCACAGCCAAAATGAGCCAGCATCTCTCGAACAAGATCCTCTTCCAGGGCCTGATTTATGGTCGCGAAAACGTCATGAGACATCAGATACTGTATAAGGTCATTGGGTTTCTTATTTATCATCGGCGCGAGAACCCGTATACTTACCGGAACCTCCACCTGCACCTTTTGCGGAACTTTTCTCTCAACCGCGGACGTAGAGCCACCTGACTTTTTCCCCACCTCTTTAGCTTTGCCCCATTTAGTTGCCTTTTTGCCGCCTCTTTTCTGAGGTCTTGATATATTTTCAACAATTTCTATGACTGACTTGGATCTTTTCGCGCCCTTAGCGATCTTCCTTTTTTTAGGCTGTTCTTCTTTTTCCGATTTTTTGTCTTTTCCTTTTTTTGTTTTTTTCGCTTTTTTTAACTCTTCCTCTATTTCCGTACCTCGTTTAACTATTTCTATGGTTGGCTTTGACCTGTAAACCCTGCCTCTTTCCTTAACAGCGGCACCTTTCTCCGTTTTCACAACCTCTTCATCCGCGATCTCGGTTTTTTCGGGTTCTTCCTCCTTGGGAGCTTTTTTTACTATTTCGATACCCCTGATCTCTGTTTTTTTGGGCTTTTTCTTTTTTTCTTCATCTACTGCTTTTTTTGTCTTTTCCCCGGCAGGGGTCTTAGTGATTTTTTTCTTTTCTTTCGTCTCTTTTTCTTTCTTTTCGACCGCTTTTTTGGGCTTAGCTTTAGCCAATTTTTTAGTCTTGGCTTTTTTCTTCTCTTTAATCTTAACCGCACCGCCCATTTTTATGCGGATCAAACCCGCTATTTTATCATCAACTACACTATTCTCGTCTTCCGCGTCAACATAAAGCTTGTGCAGCTGTTCCAATATATCATCATTTGAAATGCCAAGTTCTTTGGACAGATCCCTTACTTTTACTTTTTTCGTCATATGGCACCTTCTTGTTCGTAGCTCGTCGTTTGTGTTTTATAATGTTGCAGAGACATGGCGCGCCGTGCCCCTACCACCTATTTCTCGTCTTCTGTTTCTTCTTTTTCTATGTCTTCTTCGGCCTCAGGAGCCGTTTCCTCATCCGAAGATTCTTCTAAATCGTTCAGAAGAGCGTCTTCTACCGCCTTAAGTTCAGCGGCTTCGGCGTCTTTTTCTTTTTTCACTTCAGCGATCCTCTCTCTTTCCTGAGCCAGTGCCTTTCTACAAGCTTCTATTATGTTCTCCGCCGTTTTAGCCCCGATACCGCTTAAGGATAAAAGTCCCTCTACACCCGTTCTCGCGACATCACCGGCAGTGCCATAGCCTGACTCTCCTAACGTTTGAGCCTGCTTCTCTGTCACTCCTTTCACTTCCGAAATAAAAACTTCCGGAACTTCCTCTTCCGATTCAATATTAAGATCCCATCCTATAAGCTTAGACGCCAAACGAATGTTTCTTCCTTTCTTGCCTATCGCCAGCGACAACTGATCCGTTTTGACTATCAGTGTGATGTGTTTATTTTCTCGATCTATAGCCAGCTTGTGTATTTCAGCGGGATTCATAGCCGCTACCAAATACTCCCGAATGTCGTCATTCCAGCGAACAATATCAATCCTCTCCCCGTGCAACTCTTTGACAATATCTCTTACCCTGGATCCGCGCATACCAACGCACGCCCCGACAGGGTCTACTTTTTCATCTTTAGAACAAACCGCTATCTTGGTCCTCTCGCCGGCTTCCCTGGCGATCGCTTTGATCTCGACGATTCCCTGAGATATCTCCGGAACTTCAAGTTCAAACAGTTTTTTCACAAATCCGGCATCAGCACGCGACAATATGATCTCGGGCCCTCCGGGTGTGCTTTCAACCTTAACGAGATATGCCCGCACACCTTCTCCCTGATGGAACCTTTCCCTTGGTATTTGTTCCGAACGCGGCAATATCGCCTCAACATCGCCAAGATCGATGATCGTATTACCTTTTTCAAATCTATGGGCGCCGCCACTTACAATAGTACCGAGTTTTTTCAGGTATTTTCCGAATATCACATCGCGTTCCGCCTCGCGGATCTTCTGTATGATCACCTGTTTGGCGGTCTGCGCGGCGATCCTTCCAAACCGATCACTTTCGACTTCTTCGCCCTCACTATAGACCGTTATCTCCCCGGTCAGTTTATCCATGCTTACCGTGATATCTTCTTTGTCTACATCAGGATCATCGATGACCTTCCGCGCGGCACTCACTAGCGCGCTTTCGATCGCCTCAAAAAGTATATCCTTGCTTATGCCTTTTTCTCTCTCTATCCGTTCCAATGCCGCTAAAAGTTCTCCATTCATTTTTTCTCTCCGTTAATGCTTTACGGTAGGGGCGTATTGCAATGCGCCCCTACATATTCATGTCAATATCGTGCCACATATTTATATCGTAACACACAGTCTGATCTTAGCAATATTCTCTCTTTGTATAAGAACAGTGTCACCTTCGCCTGTCTCAACAGAAATATCTTTTTCTGAACTACCCTCTAACAGCTTCCCAGTTACTACATTATTATCGCCCACTCGCTCGTGAGTTCTCACTTGAACGTTCTTGCCCATAGCCCACAAAAACTCTCTATCACTTTTGATCTCTCTATCCAGACCGGGCGAACACACATCAAGCGCGACATTACCCCCGACAATATCTTTTTCTTCGATCCAGGACTTTATCTTTCTATTGAACGCGCTACACTCATCCAATGTTATCCCGCCTTCTTTATCAAGCGCTACCTCGATCACAAAAGACCGGGATCCCCGAGAAGAAACGTTAACCAACACATATCCCGCGTTTTTAGCCTCTCCAGTAATATATTCCACCAGCTCTTCCGGTATCCTTCGTTCAGCCATGACTCCCCTTATTCTTAACCGTGACCCCTCATAAAAAAATAAGCGGACCATTGGCCCACTCATTAATCTTTTCACTTAGCTGTGTGATGATTCTAGTATATTATACCCATGTTGTCAAGATATTTGCCGTTTTTAAATTTTATCTTTTACTCCAGGTTTTAAACACATCAATAAGACCGCTTGTCGACGCGTCATATTCCGATTGACTGTCACCCGTAAGATCAGGAAGTATCCTATCGGCCAATTGTTTGCCTAATTCTACGCCCCATTGATCGAAACTGAAAATATTCCAAATAACTCCCTGCACAAATATCTTATGTTCATACATAGCGATAATGCTCCCCAATACTTCCGGGGTTATTTCCCTTACAAGTACCGTGTTCGTAGGCCTGTTACCTTCAAACACTTTAAAAGGAAGCAATTTTTCTATCTCTTCAGTTGTCTTGCCCGAGGTTTCAAGTTCTTTGAAAGCCTCTTGTCTCGTCCTCCCCTTCATTAATGCCTTCGTCTGCGCGAATACGTTCGCGATCAATATATCATGATGGTTATCTACGGGATTATGGCTTATAGCGGGAACTATAAAGTCACATGGCACCATTCTTGTTCCCTGGTGTATGAGCTGATAAAACGCGTGCTGTCCATTAGTTCCGGGTTCGCCCCAAACGACTGAACCGGTTTTATACCAGACTTCCGTGCCTGAGCGGTCTACATGCTTCCCATTACTCTCCATATTACCCTGCTGCAAATAAGCGGGGAAACGGTGCATATACTGATCATACGGCAAGATAGCTTCCGTCTCGGCACCGAAAAAATTGTTATACCATAAACTTACGAGCGCGAGTATTACGGGAATATTCTTACCGAACGGAGCGTCTTTAAAGTGTTTGTCCATTTTATACGCGCCGTTTAAAAGGCTACTAAAGTTTTCATATCCTATCGTGCACGCGATGGAAAGACCGATAGCGGACCATAAGGAATACCTACCGCCTACCCAGTTCCAGAATACAAACATATTTTCAGGGTCAATACCAAATTTTTGGACCTCCCCAGAATTAGTAGACATCGCCACAAAATGTTTTTTAATATGTTCTTTATTAGAAGCGTTTTCCAAGAACCACTCTCTCGCGGCACGCGCGTTCGCTATCGTTTCCTGTGTAGTAAAAGTTTTTGAAGCTATCATAAAAAGTGTCGTTTCAGGATCGACCTTTTTGAGAACCTCTGAAATATGCGTGCCGTCAATGTTTGAGACAAAATGCGTTTCGATGTTTGGTTTCTTATAGTGTTTAAGAGCTTCGGTGACCATTACCGGGCCCAGATCTGATCCGCCTATTCCAATATTTACTATATCCCTCATGGGCTCATCGGTATAACCTTTCCATTCTCCGGAAATAACCTTGTCTGAGAATTCTTCTATTTTCTTAAGAACGGATCTTACTTCAGGCATGACGTTCTCGCCGTCAACATACACAGGCTCATCTGATCGGTTCCTTAGTGCGGTGTGGAGAACTTCCCTGTTTTCGGTTTCGTTTATTTTGTCACCCGAAAACATTTTATCGATCGACTCTTTGACCTTAGTCTCCGCTGCCAGGTCTAAAAGCAATCGTAGAGTTTCTTCCGTTATAATATTCTTCGAATAATCGAGAAAAATATCGTCCAGTTTTATCGAAAACTTACCGGATCTTTCAGGATCGGCGGCAAACATATCTCTCATATGCATATTTTTGACAGTTCTATAATGTTTCCCCAGATTTTTCCATGCTTTTGTTTTTAAAGGATTGATCTTATCAAGCATATTACTCGCTTCCTCTTTTATTCGTCACGTGTTCATTGCCCGTGCCCCAGACATGTGACTCTTTTTATTCAGCTTGTCATCTCGAGCGAACGGAGTGAGTCGAGAGATCTGTTTAACGCGGAGCGCTTTAGATCCTTCGACTCGGCCCTTCGGGCCTCGCTCAGGATGACAAAGTGTGCGTTTCTCGTCACTTCGTTACCCGTTATTTATCGTCTTTTTGATATGATCGACTACGTCGTTCTTGTCGATCAACTGCTTCTCGCCCGTGGCTCTGATCTTCACCTCTATCTTCCCTTCGGCCAGGCTCTTTTTACCTATTACTATCTGAACAGGAAATCCGACCAGATCCGCGTCCTTAAACTTTACACCCGGAGATTTTTCACGGTCATCAAGAAGAACATCAACTCCATCTCTCGTCAGTTCTTTATAAATACGTACCGCCTCGGACCAAAGCTCTTTATCAGACTTTTTCACCGGAACGATCACCACATCACATGGAGAGAACGATACCGGCCAAATTATGCCGTTTTCGTCATAGCTGTTTTCTATGAGTGATGCCAATATCCGATTAACTCCAATACCATAACAACCCATCACAATATCTTGTTCTTTGCCTTTTTCATCCAGAAAAGTCGCGTTCAAAGGTTTGGTATATTTTGTACCTAATTTAAAAGTATGCCCTATCTCTATGGCCTGCTTTATTTCAATATTGCCACCACATTTCGGGCATACATCACATTCAGATATAGTCCTTAAGTCTGCCCATTCGTTTACGCTGAAGTCTTTTCCAGGATCGATGTTGCGCAAATGCGTGTCTTGCTTATTCGCTCCAACAATCGCATATGTCATAACTTTTACGGCATTATCGGCTATTATTCTCACTTTTAAACCTATTGGGCCCGAAAACCCCATAGGTCCACCTGTTGTCTCTTTAACTTTATCTTCTGTCGCTAATTCAATAGCATCAACTTTAAGATGATTTTTTATTTTCGCCTCGTTTGCCTCATGGTCACCCCTGAGAAGCACCGCCACAACTTCATCGCCGGTAACGTATATAAGTGTTTTTATAAGATCTTTTTTCTTCGCTTTAAGAAAATCACTAACCTCCTCTACAGTTCTGACACCGGGAGTATTTACTTCTTCCATTTTATCCGTTTTAGCGCTATTTTCCAGAGTGCCCTCAGGTTCTCCAATAGCGGCAACTTCGGTACTGGCCGCGTATCCGCACGCGGAACATATTATTATTTGATCTTCGCCTATTTCCGACGGGACCATGAACTCATGCGAACCCGTACCACCCATAAGTCCCGAGTCCGCTTCAACAGCTATGTACGGGAGACCACATCTTTCAAATATACGGCAATAGGCGTCATACATAGCCTTATAGCTTTTTTCCATGGCTTCGGCATCCACATCAAAACTATACGCGTCTTTCATCGTAAATTCACAACTACGCACCACGCCGAAGCGCGGCCTTAACTCATCACGAAACTTATTTTGTATTTGATACAGGATAAGGGGAAGGTCTTTATACGACCTTACTTCCTTGGAAATAATATTAGTGATGACTTCTTCATGTGTAGGCCCCAACGCTATCTCTTTGCCATGACGATCTTTGAATTTGATCATAACATCTCCGATAACATCATATCGGCCGGTCTTTTTCCATAGCTCAGGAGGCTGAAGCGCGGGCATCAAAAGTTCCGTAGCACCGGAAGAATTCATCTCCTGGCGTATTATCTCCTTAGCTTTTCGCAATACCTTGTACCCCATCGGCAAATATGTATACGCTCCGGCTGTAAGACGCCGTATAAGTCCTGCCCTCACCATAAGTTTATGGCTTATGGCCTCCGCTTCCTGAGGGTCTTCTTTTAACGTAGGAATAAACGCACGCGACCATCTCATCTTTTTTCTCCTATCATGTTGATCAACTCTTTGACTGCTTCCGCTACTTTTACAGTTTTTACTATCGCGCCGTCACAAAAGATCGCGCCTTTTCCGTTACCGAACGCTATTCCAATATCGGCTTCTTTCGCCTCCCCGGGTCCGTTGACCTCACATCCCATTACAGCGATGATGGGCGGCTTCTTCGTACATCGTGTATCGTACATCGTGCATCGCTTTTTTAGTTCGGCCTCCAATTCTTTTACTATCGGCACCAAATCAACCTGACAACGACCACATGTGGGACAAGCGATTATTTCCGGACCAAAATGTCTGGTACCCGCTGAGGCGAGTATTCTTCTGGCCGTATCAATTTCACCTCGAGGATCACCGGTAAGTGATACCCTTATTGTATCTCCAATCCCGTCCAAAAGCAAAGAGCCTATCCCCATGCTTGACTTAACTATACCTTCAGCAGGAAGACCTGAGGCTGTAACGCCCAAATGAAACGGATAGTCACACTCATTCGCCATTCCCCTGTAAGCTTCCACCATTGTGGATACATCAGAGGATTTAAGAGACACTACTATGTCATTGAATTTGCGCCGGCGAAAATGTTCTAAATAACTCAAAAGCGACTTTACCATTCCCGCCGCCTGTGTACCGCCTTCTTTTGCCACCTCCATCAGAGACCCTGAATTCACTCCCACCCTTATGGGGATGCCTTTCCGGGCGGAGGCTCCGACAACTTTATCTATGTCTTCTTCTCTTTGTATATTGCCCGGGTTGATCCTTATTTTATTCGCTCCACGCTCTATCGCCTCCAAAGCAAGCTCATGATCAAAATGTATGTCCGCGATAAGCGGCATCTTGATCTCTTTCTTTATATCAGAAATCGCTTTAGCGTCTTCTATGTCCTTTACCGCAACCCTGACAAGTTCACACCCTGCTTTTTCCAATGACTGAGCTTGACTGACGGTAGCGGCAATATCAAAAGTATGTGTTTTGGTCATAGACTGAATACTCACCGGATGGAAAGATCCTATCTTCACATTCCCGACCATAACTGTCCTCGTCTTTCGTCGTGCTATCACTTGCCTCCAAATGGAAGAATTTTGACGATATCCTGCCAGCTTACAAAAAGCGCGAAACCGATCAAAAGGATCAGCGCCGCCTGAGTTACTATTTCCTGGGCCTTTAACGATAACGCTTTACCCCGCGCCTTTTCGAGACCAAGAAATATTATGTGTCCTCCATCCAGAACAGGAAACGGTAAAAGATTAAAAATAGCCAACGCCATATTTACATGTGCCGTAATGATCATAAGCGGCACTATGCCCAACTTAGCGGCCTGGCCCATAAGGCGCGCTATTCCTATCGGCCCTGAAACAGAACTTTTTACCGGCATGCCGCCCGTTATGAGAAGCCATATGCCTTTATATGTCACTCCGGTAAGGGTAAGCAACCTCTTCCCGCCTAAATATATGGCCGAAAGAGGATCATGCGGGATCGACAATATTTTGTCCTTAGGCGCGACTCCGATCATGGGCCTGGAAATAGTCTGCCCGAAAACATTTGTAACGGTTGAAATGTCAGGGATGACTTCTATATCAAGAGTTTTCCCTCCGCGCACAACGGTTATATTCAACCTGGTATTTTCACTGTCGGCAGATTCTGTCTTTATGGCACCCACTATATCATCCCAATATTTTATCTCGTGATGGTTGATAGAGGTTATCTCATCCCCCACCTTGATCCCGGCTTTCGCGGCAGGATAACCTTTCAATACTTCTCCTATCTCATTCGAGAGCATAGGAACACCTATCGTGAAAATAACGCTAAAAAGAATAAAAGCGAAAATATAGTTTGTAAGCGATCCCGCGGCCATGACCCAAAAACGATGACCTACCGGTTTTGACGCGAGCTCGTCATCTCTGCCTTCTACATCGGCGGGGTCTTCTCCCCGCATCTTGACGTACCCGCCAAAAGGTAAGAGCGAAATACGATAATCCGTTCCTCCGCGTTTAACTCCGCATAAACGCTTACCAAATCCGAGTGAAAATACTTCCACATCAACACCAATTTTTTTTGCCGCAACCAAGTGCCCCGCCTCATGCACAAGTATGATCACGCTAAAAACAGCTAATACCACAATAATTGTTAACAAGACCTTAACACCTCCTCAATCGCCCACTTTTCCGCGTTTTTTATATCGTCCATAGACGGCTCATCTATACTTTTGTGACCGTCAATCGTTTTAGACACGATCTTTATTATATCCGTAAATCTTATCTTATTTTCAAGAAACATGTTCACCGCCACCTCATTAGACGCGTTAAGAACAGCCGGCACCGTACCACCCGCACGCATAGCGTCAAATGCCAATTCAAGAGCCGGGAATTTTCTGGTATCCGGTTCCATGAAAGAAAATCCCTTTATGGCCGTAAAATCCACCCTGGGGAAATTGCTTTCCATGATATCAGGGAACGACAACGCCTTTAATATGGGAAATCTCATATCCGGACAAAAAAGGCTGGCACTTACAGTCCCATCCAGAAACTCTACCATTGAATGTATTATAGCCTCAGGATGGATAACAACTTTTATGGCCGCCGGCGGAATATCAAACAGCCATCTCGCCTCTATGGCTTCCAGCCCCTTGTTCATGAGCGTAGCGGAATCCACGGTTATTTTCTGCCCCATATTCCACTTCGGATGATCGAGAACTTCTTCAAGCGTGATCGAACCGAAATCCTCTTCTTTTTTATCTTTAAGAGACCCCCCGCTCCCCGTAAGATATAAAGTTCTTACGTCTTTAGTACTCCTGCCCGAGAGACACTGCATAACAGCGCTATGTTCGGAATCCACAGGTATGATACGGGCTTTCTTTTCCCGTTGGATCTTTTGTATTACCGCCCCCGCGCTGACTATCGGCTCCTTGCTGGCCAACGCCACTGTCCTTGAGTTATTCAAAGCCGCTATAAGCGGATCTAGCGCCGCCATACCACCGATGGCAATAAAAACAATATCCGCCTTTACCTCGCAGGCAAGCCTGACCACCTCTTCTCCTCCGGCGAAAACTTGTACCCCCGCCGGAACGCTATCTTTAAGATCGGAGTAATATTTTTCATTGCCTATCACCGCGACGTCAGGATGGAACTCTTCCGCCTGTTCAAGAAGAGAATCAAGATTTTCATTGCTCGCGATCGCCCTTATACGAAACTTATCGGAATAGTGCCTGACTACATCGAGAACATTTTTCCCTACAGATCCCGTGGAACCGAGAAGAATAATATCTTTCATAAGCTAAAACGCCTTTATATAAAAGTAAAAAACCGGGGCGGTGAATAACAGGCTGTCAATAAGGTCAAGAAAGCCGCCGATACCAGATAATTGCAGCCCGGAATCTTTTATATTGCAATCTCGTTTTATAAGGCTTTCAGCCAGATCTCCCACTTGCCCCAAAGTCGCCAGAACAATGCCTAGTATCGACAAGTGCACTATAGAGAAACCCGTCAAATGCGCGCCTAAAGTAATAGCGACCAAAACACTGACTATGATACCGCCCAGGGTACCTTCTTTTGTTTTATTTGGACTTATTCTCGGTATCAGTTCGCTCTTACCAAACTTTCTACCGATCATATAGGCGCCCATATCAGCGCTCTTAGTAACGATAATAAGAAAAGCTACGAGATTCGCTCCATTTTCTAAAAATTTAATTTTCACAAAAAACGAAAAAAACCAGGCGACATAAAAAAGCGAAAACAGGGTCAAGGCCGTGCTTACAAGATGATCTCGAGCGTTATCCCGCCTTATAAATTGCAAAGTTAAAGCAAAAAGACTGGCGATCACTATTAAAAACGATTCCAAATTCTTCAACTCAGGAAGAATATTGCCAAGAAAAATAACGATCGGAATGAGACATCCTACTGCTGTTCCAAAATATTTATAAACAAATACACCTCTATGCTCGACCATTTTAAAGAATTCAAATTGGCCAAAAGCCGCGAACAAAGCGATAATTAAACAAAATGCCCAGTTAGGTATCGCGTATATCACCAAAGATACGAACAGTACAAGTATTATGCTGGTAACAGTCCTTGAGATAAATTTATTCACCAAATCTCCTCTCCCTTAGCGAATACTCTTCTAACGCCTTTCTCAGATCTTCTTCATTAAAATCGGGCCAAAGGGTTTTTGTTACATATATTTCCGCATATGCCGATTGCCACAACAAAAAATTACTCAACCGCATCTCGCCCGAAGTACGTATTATGAAATCAAGCGGCGGGAGGCCTTCGGTGTATAGGAATTTCTCAAAATCATCCTCTTTCAGCGACGACACTTCGAGCTGACCGTTTTTATTCTTTTCGCAAACTTTTTTGACCGCGTCCAATATCTCCCGGCGTGCGCCATAATTCAATGCCAGGGTAAGTACCATTCCGGAGTTATTGGAAGTACTCTTTGTGATCTTTTTTATCGCGGCCTGCAATGACTCGGGAAAAGCGTCGATCCGGCCGATCACATTAAATCTCATATTCCCTTCACGTAAAAGGTCTTCTTTTTCCCGCAGGCTCCTTTCAAGAAGCTTCATAAGCGCGCTTACTTCCTCTTTTGAACGTTTCCAGTTTTCAGAGGAAAAGGTATACAATGTAAGTGCTTTCACGCCCTTATCCGAACACTCTTTTACTATCAGATCGACGTTTTTCACTCCCGAACGATGTCCCATTACACGAGGAAGATTTCGTTTCCTGGCCCACCGTCCGTTCCCATCCATTATTATGGCTATATGTTCCGGTAACATGATCGTATGGTTATAGGGGACAGCCTCCTTTTGCCCAAAAGGAGGCTGTCCCCTATTCTTCCCTTATTTTTGTCTCTTATTTAAAATTGTTTCCGGTTGCGCTGTCTGATATTTTTTCGGCGGAAAACTCCGGCAATATCACTATTTCAACCCTTCGGTTCTTTGCCCTTCCATCGGAGGAATTATTAGATGCCAAAGGCCGGTGTTCTCCATATCCGGTCGCTGAAAGCCTTCTTGGCGAAATACCTTTGTCCTCAAGGTAATGAAGAACATTAGTGGCCCGACGAGTCGAAAGTTCCCAGTTAGACGGCCATGATGAATGCTGTATAGGTACGTTGTCGGTATGCCCGCTTACGCCTATGTCTTTATCGGGCACTTCCCTTTTGATCACTTTCGCGAGTTTATCCAATACGGGATATGCCTCGCTTTTTAACTCCGCCTTACCTGAAGCGAATAGAATTTCGTCCGACAGGATCACGACCAGACCACCTTCACCAAGCCTGAATGACACTTGGTCGTCAGCTATTTGCCCCTTAAGCTTGCTCTCCAACATACGCCTGACTTCTTCGAATTGTTTACGTTCACGACGGCGCTCGGCTTCGAGATCACTGATCTTGCCTTTTAGCTCTTTGATCTGTTTTTTTGCCCGAGGACTTTGTTTATAAAAATTAACGGCACATCCTGATGTCATAAGACTAACGAAAATGATCAAACACACGCTCTTCAATAGAATAAAACGCTTTAACATCATAAGGACCCCCTTATTTTACTTTCAATGTCTGTTTTCTACTTTTCCCAACTGAAACAAGTTTTATCTCTGTTCCGATCAGCTTTTTTATTCTATCTAAGTACTTTTTGGCGTTCTCGGGAAGTTCTTCATAGGATGTAGCCTTAGACGTATCCCGCAACCATCCGGGATGTTCTTCATAAACGGGTTTACACTTATCCAAAAACCCGACTTCTCCGGGAATATCTTCATATACCTTCCCATCATACTCATAAGCTGTACAGATCTTAATGCTTGCGACTTCATCAAGAACATCAAGTTTAGTAATAACAACCTCGTTCATCCCATTTATCATAACAGAATTTTTCACGAGCACACTGTCAAACCACCCACACCTGCGAGCTCTACCTGTCGTTGCCCCGAATTCTCCGCCTTTTTCTCGTATTTTTTCCATCATTACCGGATCAAACTCGGTAGGAAAAGGTCCTTCGCCTACACGCGTTGTATATGCCTTTACTACTCCGATAACCGTATCTATATACGACGGTCCGATACCGCCGCCCGTACAGGCGCCTCCTGCGGTAGAATTCGAAGATGTTACATACGGATACGTACCGTAATCCACATCAAGAAAAGTTCCCTGCGCGCCTTCAAAAAGAATAGATTCGCCCGCTTTTAGCGCGTTATTCAGGAGCTGATTTGTATTGCAAACAAAACTTTTTAACCTGTCGGCGTACTTTAGATACGTTTTATAAATATCATCCGCCGACAACTCTTCAAATCCATGCGCCTTAAGAATAGGATTTTTTTCTTCAAGATTAGTCTCTAATCTTGAACGGAAATACTCTTTATCAAAAAGATCGGCCACGCGAATACCTACACGTGAAACCTTGTCGCCATAACACGGACCGATACCCCTTTTTGTCGTACCTATCTTGCCGCCCTTCCGTTTTGATTCTCTAAGCTCATCAACTTTATTGTGATAAGGAAATATCACATGCGCCTTATCACTGATCTTTAAGCGACCTTCACAACTTATACCCTGCTCGATCAAAAGATCTATCTCTTCGATAAGAGCTTTTGGATCGACCACTACCCCATGCCCGATAACACAGGTTTTACCCTCATGCAATATACCTGATGGAATGAGATGCAGTATATATTTACTCTCGCCTATAACGACCGTATGTCCGGCATTATTCCCACCCTGATAACGCACAACATATTGAGCGTCTTCCGTCAAAATATCTATTACTTTTCCTTTTCCTTCATCGCCCCATTGAGCTCCGACCAATACTGTTGTCTGTCCCATAATGTTCCTTTTTTGATAATTTTTCATCTGCCGTTTTGTACGCCAAAATGTCAGATATATGTTCGACTATGTAATTTGCGTTACTGTGTTCCCAAGTTACAGTCTCAGTTATTCCGCTAACCGAACCTGCTTAACGTCATTGATATCTTTAGACTGCTTAAGCTTCTTGATAAGTTCTTTCGGAATAGCACTGTCTACGTTTAACAAACTTATAGCCTGGCCGGTTTTCTTGTCCCTGCCAAAACTCATCTCAGCTATATTTATCCCCTGCCTACCCAATACGGTGCCTATTTTACCAACTACACCCGGGACATCATCATTAGAGACAACCAGCATATCCCCGTGAGGTATCGCTTCAACATAAAATTTGTCCATTTTTATGATCCGAGGTTCTTTGTTGGAAAAAAGCGTACCCATTATAAAATGCTTTTTCTTGCCGGTATCAAATTCAACTGTAATAAGATTAGCAAAATCCGTAATGTTCGTAGTCTTTTTTTCGGATACTTTTATGCCTCTTTCTTTGGCTATCAAGAGTGAATTCACATAATTAACTTCTTCTTCCAATATTGGATTAAACACACCCTTCAATAAAGCGCGTGTAATGATCCCCACATCCGTGTTCGCGACTTCACCCACATAATTTACGGTGATACTTTTTATCGGTTTATCTATAAGTTGTGTCTGCATAGACCCCAGACGTTCCGCCAGATTAACATAAGGTTGCGCCATTTGCAGAGCCTCTTCTTCCATCGCCGGAATATTTGCCGCGCTACGAAAACCCTTTCCCAGAAGAGCGTCTGAAACGGACCTGGCGATATCCATTGCCACGTTCACCTGGGCTTCCGCGGTAGATGCTCCCAGGTGAGGAGTGGTAACCACTTCATCCATATTCACCACAGGACTGTCAACCGGAGGTTTCGCCTTAGTCTCAAAAACATCAAGTGCCGCGCCTTTTACCTTGCCGGATCTTAGATTCTTGGCTAAAGCCGCCTCATCAATTATCCCGCCCCTGGCAGCATTAATTATACGAACGCCTTTTTTCATCTTTTTAAACGCCTTTTCGTCGATGAGATGTTTTGTCTCATCCGTCAGAGGAGTGTGTATTGTTATGAAGTCCGCTCCTCCAAGAAGTGTGTCTAAACTCGCCGATTCTACATTTAAAGATTTCGCTTTTTCCTCAGACAGGAACGGATCAAAAACCAGTATCTTCATACCAAAGCTCAAGGCACGTTTGGCGAATTCGGCACCAATACGTCCCATGCCGATAATGCCCAGTACTTTCCCGTACAATTCCACACCCATAAACTTCTTTCTGTCCCATTTACCCTGCTTAATAGATTGATTGGCCTGGGGAATATTCCTGGAAAGTGACATCATAAGGCTAAAAGCGTGTTCAGCGGTAGATATAGTATTCCCGGCCGGCGCGTTCATGACCACTATACCTTTTTTGGACGCCGCCTGCACATCAACGTTATCCAAACCCACACCCGCTCTGCCGATAACTTTCAGTTTGTTGGATGCGTCTATGATCTTTTTTGTTACCGTCGTTCCGCTTCTTACAATAAGAGCGTCGTATCCTTTTATCTTTTTGACGAGTTCGCTTTCGGAAAGTTTAAAAACCTCATCGACCTTAAGGTTGTTTTCCCTTAATATATCCACCCCTTCCTTTGCCAGGGGATCACTTATAAGAACTTTGATCGCGGCCATGTTACTCCTTTTTCTAACATGTAGTAGACTCCTGCAAAACGCTTTTTTTTAATCAGACTGTACCATAATGTAGGGGCTTGATTCATCAAGCCCATTATATCGGGTTCGATGAATCGAACCCCTACAATCAATACATTGTATGCGGACATCCGCAAAACGAATTACGAAAGTCCTATTTTGCAGGATCCTTTAACGTGTACGAGCACGGCGCCGTGCCCCTACTTAAACAATTCTTGTGCCTTGCCAACACCTTTACCCAACCGAACATCAAAACCCAGCTGGCTGAGAACTATTTCTATTCCCGCTAGAGCCCCGATAGTGTCATACTCATCCATGTATCCAAGGTGAGCTAATCGAAATATCTTCCCTTTAAGCGCGGCCTGTCCGCCCGCGATCGTTACTCCCTGCTCATCACGCATTTTCTTTGCTAACGCTCCGCCATCAACGCCTTCCGGGACTTTTACCGCGGTAACAGCATTCGAAGGCTTCTCAGAAAAAAGTTCAAGCCCCATAGCTTTTACCGCTTCACGCGTAGCATTCGCGAGTTTCGCGTGCCTCTTTAAAACATTATCAAGCCCCTCTTCCAGCAGCATATCAAGCACGGTATTAAGCCCCATTATCAACGATACTGCCGGAGTGTACGGGGTATCATCTTTCGCGTGCGCTTTTAACGCCGCCTTAAGATCAAAGTAATATTTAGGAAGGCTGGACGATTCCACAAGTTTCTGAGCTTTCCGGCTCAGACTCAAGAATGCCAGACCCGGGGGAAGCATAAGACCTTTCTGAGAACCGCAAACCACTACATCAACTCCCCATTCATCCGTTTTTAGTTCATCCGCGGATAATCCGCTAATAGCATCGACAACAAGCACAGCGTCGGTTGCCGAAACCACTTTAGCTATCGCCTTAATATCATTAACAACGCCGGTAGATGTCTCGCATAAAGTACTGTATACGGCCTTCACGTCAGGATTTTCTTTAAGCAATTCGGACACAACTTCCGGATCCACGCTTTTTCCCCACTCAACGTCGCAATCTACAACTTCCACCCCGTAGGCACTACTTATCTCGGCAAATCTCTCACCGAATTTTCCGCCCTTTACAACGATAACCTTATCACCTCTGGACACTAAGTTCACTACAGAAGCTTCCATAGCACCGGTTCCGCTCGAAGCGAAAACAAAAACCGGGTTTTTCGTCTGAAAAAGTTTCTTAAGCTTAATGTTCACGTCCTTAAGCACAGCCTGGAACTGAGGTGTTCTATGGTGGATAATGGTATCGGCCATCTTTAGTAACACTTTTTCCGGCACAGGCGTAGGGCCCGGCGCCATCAATCTATATTTTCGCATCTATTGCTCCTTACATTAATGGTAGGGGCGTATTGCAATACGTCCCTACAATCGTTAATTTATATCGCTTCAACAACGTGATCAACTATTCCATACTCTTTCGCCTCTTGGGCGGTCATAAAATAGTCTCTATCCGTATCTTTTTTGACCGTCTCCACTGACTGTCCGGTATGTTTTACCAGTATCCCTTCCAACTGCTCTTTCATCCTGGTGATCTCTTTTGCCTGAATATGTATGTCCGTTGCCGTACCCTGAACTCCACCCCACGGCTGATGCACCATTATCCTGGAATACGGAAGCGCGTAGCGTTTCCCTGTGGCACCCGCGGCAAGAAGAACAGCACCCATGCTCGCGGCTTGCCCGACACAATACGTATTAACCTCAGGTTTGATAAACTGCATCGTATCGTAAATTGACAGACCGCTGGTAATACTTCCGCCGGGAGTATTAATGTATATGTCTATATCCTTCTCGGCGTCTTCCATTTGCAGATATAAAAGTTCAGCGATAACAATATTCGCCACATTATCATCAATAGGCGTTCCTATGAATATAACTCTATCCTTAAGAAGACGCGAATATATATCATACGCCCTTTCCATTCTTCCCTCTTTCTCAATAACCATAGGTATTACGCCGCTCATATGTTCCTCCTTTTACGTACAGCGTATATTGCCTCTGCAAAACGCTGTTTTTTTAATCAGACTGTGTCATAATATAGGGGCTTGATTCATCAAGCCCGTTATATCGGGTTCGATGAATCGAACCCCTACAATATATTGTATGCGGCCATACGCAAAACAAATTACGACACAAGTTCCATTTTGCAGGACCCTTGTACAGCGTATGGCATACAGCGCATAGCGTTATTGAAAACTATTTTTTCTCGACTATTTCCGCCTCATCGAGGAGAAAATCCAGTGTTTTATCTTCTCTTATCTGTTCCTCAAGCCCTCCGATAAGATCATTTTCTCTGTAGTATTCCTTAACTTTGTCGAAGGGTTGGTTATAACTGACAGCGAGATTCCTGATCCATTCCTCCGTCTCTTCGTCCGTGGACTCAACCTTCTCAATGTTCGCGATCGCGTCGAGGATAAAATACAATTTAACTTTGTTTTCGGATTCTCTGGTAAGTTGGTCCTTTAGTTCCGCTTTATGCGATTCCATGGTCTTCTCATCTACGCCTTTCTGCTTCAATTCGTTTTCCGCTTTTTCCGTAAGCACTTTCAATTGTCTCGCGACCATAGTTTCCGGGAGGTCAAAGGCATGTTTCTTGAGCAGTTGTTCCATGATCTGATTTTTCATAGCCACTTTATCGTTGTACTGTTTTCTCTCTAAGAGTTGTGCTCGCACTTCATTCCGCGCGTCATCCATTGTTTCTTTGCCTATCTTTTTGGCAAATTCGTCATTCAACTCAGGCAGTTTTTTCTATTTCGTTTCTTTGACTTCAACCTTAAATATAGCTTTTTTGCCGGCATATTTTTCGTCAGGATAATTTTCCGGTAAAACGATCTCCATGTCTTTCCGGTCTCCTTTTTTTAGACCGATAAGCTCCTCGCCCATCCCCAGAAGAGAGGTTTCTTTGTCTGCTTCGATCCACATGTTCTCGCGTTTTTTTGAGATCAATTTATCATCCATAAAAGTTTCCACATCACAAACACCAAAATCTCCTTTTTTCATGGATCTCTCGATATCACTAAATTCGGCATTCATGCTCTGGAACCGCTCTATGGTCTCCTCTACTTCTTTGCCTTCAACTGTTATCTTCTCTGCGGAAACTTTCAAACCCTTATATTTCTGTAACTTTATCTCCGGATGTGTATCCACTTTAGCTTTAAATTTAAGACCCCCTGAAGCTTCCATGACCACATCTGAAACCTCAGGAAGACTTACCGGCGTGATACCGTGATCGTTCAACGCCCATTGATACCCCTCGGAAACCAAACGACGTTGAACTTCATCGGTCGCTTCCTCATGATGATGTTTTTGCACAATATCCATAGGAGCTTTACCCGTCCTGAAACCCGGAATAGTCACGGTTTTACGAATATCTTCCAGCACCTCTTTATAAACTTCTTCAACTTTCTGGCTTGGGATCTCTATGTCCAACTGCCTGGACGTTCCTTTAAGTTTTTTTATCTTACCTTTCATTGTTTTTTCCTATCGTTTTACCCCGTTATTAAAATTTGGGTTCTACCAGCCCATAATTACCATCGTGCCGTTTATACAAAACATTAACCTCTCCGGTATCCGCGTTCTTAAACACAAGAAAATCTTTATCCGTATTATTCAATTCCATTTTGGCTTCTTCCGGAAGCATTGGCTTATCCGCGAACATGTTTGTCCTGATGATCTCGCCTTCTTCAGGGAAAAATACTTCTTCTTGAGACCAAAAGCGCACAAAACGATTAAACACTCTTCTTCTTCTTGAACTAGTCCTATCGCTGATCCTTCTTAACTGTTTTTTTATGCTGGTTGCCGCGCTGTCTATCGAAGCGTATACGTCTGTTGAGCTCTCTTTGGCAACTATTTTACTTCCCTTTATGTACAAGATTATCTCAACGTTCTGCCTCATCTTTTCTTCCTCGAGAACAACGTCACATGCCTGGATCCCCTTATACATGCGTTCCAGTTTTCCCAGGCGCTTTTGGATGTATCCTTTTATGTCATCACTTAACTCAATATTCCGTCCGGTAATATTAATATCCATCACTTAGGCTCCTTTCACATGAATAATCCGAAAAATAAGAAATATAACTATACCACTATGCGTTACGTTTTTCAATAGATTTTGACGCTATAGTTCGCCAATCTGCCTCAATTTCTCGTCATTCAGACTGTGTCATACCGTAGGGGCTTGATTCAACACCGTAGGGGCTTGATTCATCAAGCCCGTTATATCGGGTTCGATAAATCGAACCCCTACTTCGACTCGGTCTCGTCTCACTCGCTTCGCTCGTTCGCCCAGGATGACGTTACATTATACAACTTACGTTCACTTCGTTCCGTAAGTTGTATAATGTAACGTCACAAGCTAAATCTTTCCCCAAGGTATATCTCCCGGGCTTTAGGATCATTAATCAGTTCTTCCTTGGTTCCCGAGATGAGAATACGCCCTTCATACATGATGTATGACCTGTTCGTAATAGAAAGAGTTTCCCTCACATTATGATCCGTAAGAAGGATCCCCAGACCCATTTCTTTCAATTCACGTATAACTTCCTGGCAATCAAATACAGCTATAGGATCGATCCCGCTAAAAGGTTCATCCAATAAAATAAACATGGGGTTCGTAACCAGAGTTCTTGTGATCTCAAGCCTTCTTCTTTCTCCCCCTGAAAGTGTATACGCTTTATTTTTCCTGAGATGCGATATTTTCAACTGATCAAGCAACCTATCCAACTGGCTTTTCCTTTCCTTGCGGGGAAACCCCAATGTTTCCATGATCGCCATAATGTTTTCCTCAACCGTAAGTTTGCGAAAAATAGACGGCTCTTGTGACAGGTACCCTATCCCTGATCGCGCGCGTTGATGTATAGGCAGTTTCGTGATATCTTTCTGGTCAAAAATAACGTGTCCTCTATCCGGTTTTATAATACCCGTAACCATGTAAAACGTTGTTGTCTTTCCGGCTCCGTTAGGGCCTAAAAGCCCTACCACCTCGCCTCTTCGAACATTTATGCTCACGCCTTTAACGACTCTTCTGCCGCCATATTGTTTGATTAGGTCTCTCGTCTCCAAAAGATGCATATTTCTCCTTATTATTGTCCCGCTATATCCGTTCCCTGAAACTCCTGAAGCTGTTCGGGCGCGATGATCACCCGGGGCTTACCTATGAGTTTAGCGCTTTTTGTGCTTTCGGTGTATATGGCCTTTTCACTGATTGTATAGCTGTCGCCGCGCTTCACTTTTACATTGCCTTCCGCTTCGACTCTGGCAAGTTTCTGTGTTTCCCTATCAAAATAGACAACAAGTTTATCAGCGAACATCTGGCCATCTTTATCTGTTACCTTTACGTTTTCAAGAAAGACAGCCGTATTATCATCGTACCTGACTTCCATAGAACCGTCACACGTCACTATGGTGTTGGGCTCTATCACAACTTCAACATTTTGTTTTAATACTGCCCACTTCTCCTCGGAGTTCGCTACAGCACCGATACCAATCGCGACCATGCCTTCGCGTTCTACGCGCACTTTATCGGCAGTTGAGATCTCCTTGGTCAGCTGAGACCACTTGGCACTTTCAGTTATCAACACAGCCCCATCATCTGAAACAACCTCAACATTACCGATAAGCTCAACCTCTCCCTTTTCTTTACGGTAAATACCCTTGTCTGAAGTAAGATCGATCTTAGAATCATCTCCATAAGCCACTGCCTTCAGATCGTTCAGATATATGTCATCCCCTATAATTTCGGCTGAATTCCCCTCGAGATGCCACTGTTTTGCCCCCTTGGGACTTCGTCCGTCAATGACAAATGACAACACCTTCTGCTCCAGGTCAGATCCGACTGCCGCGGAATCCCTCATAAGTGCTATTTCCGGAACACTCTGCCGGCCATATCGCACCTGATGGCTCCACATCGCGGCCGCTATAGACGCTATTAACATTAACCATAAAAATCCTCTTCCCATGTTATACCTTTTTTGTTTTCCACCTATTGTGAATCCATACCCACTGGTCCGGATATTCTTTTACGTATCTTTCGAGAACATCCGTCCATTCCTGCGTATACTTTCTTACATTGTCTTCCTTGTCGCCTTCCCGCGACAAAACAATAGGTTTTTCTACGACAAATTTATACGTATTATCGGCCTTACGTATCATAAACGCCGGAAGGATATCAACGCCGGCAATCATCCCTATCTTAACCGGACCCGTAGGCGTATACGCGTCTTTGCCGAAAAATTTTACAAATACACCTTCCACGCTCTCAACATCCTGATCGGCTAACATCCCTAAGATCTGACCATCCTTAAGAGCTCTGAACATCTTTTTCGGGCTTTCATCCCTATACACAAGGTTAGCGCCAAAACGTTTACGTATACCAACGATCATTTGATCGTACTTATGAAAATATATCCTTTTCGCGATTATTGTTCCTCTATACCCCATCGAATGTGTATACGCGGACAACAGCTCCCAGTTCCCGAAATGAGAGACCATAACAATGACACCCTTACCTCCTTCCAATGCTCTATCCAGGTTCTCAAGGCCGCTCGTCTCTGTCACAAGACCGATCACATCTTTTTTGTCCATAGACATTAGCTTTAACCAATCCACACCGATCATGGCCATGTTCCTGAACACATCTCTTGCCAGCTTGACGTTTTCTTCGTGGCGGCCTTCAAAAACACTGTCTAAATTGGATATCGCGATATTTCGATACTTTCCCAACAGCATAAACGCGGCTTTCCCTAAAAGATCAGCTATGAACAAACTGATGTTTCTTGGTATCAGCCGCGAGATGTAAAGAAACAATTTTAACGCGTAATAGATGTAATACCGTCTGGTCTTGATCTTCATCTTGTATATTCCGCTTCTACCGTCGTTGTTATCCCACCACGGACATTAAACACGCCGGTCACTTTCATCATACGAGGTTCAACGGCTTTAACCAAGTCCTCAAGCAGTCTATTGACCACATGTTCGTGAAAAATGCCACAACTTCTGTAAGCAACAAGATATTCCTTAAAAGACTTAAGCTCAATACAATTTTTGTCAGGCGAATATTCTATAAAAATACGCGCGAAGTCAGGCAATCCCGTCTTAGGACATATACAACTGAATTCCCCGGTATCAAATTTAATGAGGTATTCTTTGTCCTGATATTTGTTTTCCCAAACCTCTATTTCGGGAAGTTCTAATCCCCTTACGTCTTCCTGCAAACTCTCATAACTCGACTTATTGTCCATTCCTGTTCCTTTTTTCTTCTTCGTCATTCAGGCTGTGTCATAATGTACGGGCTTGATTCATCAAGCCCGTTATATCGGGTTCGATAAATCGAACCCCTACCGTATATAGTATGCGGCCACCCGCAAAACGAACTACGATACAGCCTGATTGCGCGGGAGCACAGCAACCGAAGCCATCTCTACATAAGATCCTTCGACCATGCAACTTACGTCACTTCGTTCCGTAAGTTGCGGTCTCACTTACCTTATCCCCAAATACTTATGCATCTGCCCGAGTATGGTAACATTCTTGCACGTCTCATTTTCCAGAAACTTCTTAAAATACGAGAGCATCTCTTCATCCGGAGCGGCGATATCAGCGACAGGTGTTACCGGCTGCAAAATGATGGAAAAGTCATTCTCCACCTCTCTGAGCACACATGGTATATGTTTAATGTCGTCCATCACGGTAGTATCCGTTACTATAGCCTTAATTATCAACTCTTTTCGACCGGCGATACGGACGAATTTTTCATGCCGAGGCCAAAGATCTTCCGCGCATCCTGTGGAGGAAGGCAATTTCAGATCCATCGCCACTATATCCACATAATCTATTACTTCGCTAAGCGCGTCGGGAAGCGTCCCGTTTGTTTCCAGATAGACCCTGTGTTTTCGGTGTTTTCTAAAAAAAGGTAAAAATCCTTTAAGGAATTCCGCATAAAGCAAAGGCTCGCCGCCGGTAAGAACCAGCTCATTATAATTATCGCCAAAGTCCAGAACGTTCCCCAATAACGTTTCGGCGGAAAACGATTTATAGCTCTCAAGAGTTGTATCACAAAAATCGCAGCTAAGATTACATTCAAAAAAACGCAAAAACAACTGGCGGCTCCCCGCGAAAGGACCCTCACCTTGATGTGATAAAAATATTTCTGAAACTTTTGCCTGCATAATGCTCCGGTTATAGGTTTTTAGCTGTAAGCGGATCCTCAATTCCCGCCTCACCAAACGCTTTCGAGCGAAGAAGACAAGATTCGCATATTCCGCAAGGCTTATCGCCATCAATATAACATGACCACGTATTCCCGAAAGGAACACCCAGGTTAGATCCTATTTCAATTATTTCTTTCTTCGTCTTGTTTATGATCGGGGTTTCTATCTTTATCCCGCGCCCCCGGGTACCTTTTTTAGTCCCCCTGCGAACTGACTCCTGAAAACTTTCAAAAAATTCACCCCGACAATCGGGATAATTAGAATAGTCCAGCTGATGCGCCCCGATGAACACGGCATCCGCGTCAATAGCCTCCGCGAACGACGTCCCAAAACTCAACATTATAATGTTCCGGGACGGAACGTATGTAGCCGGGATCGCGCCCCCGGCGCTGGCGGAACCTTCAGGAACAGCCTCCGCTTCGTCCAACAAAGCGCTTCCCTTCCACGGCAACGATATCTCTAACACATAAAACGGGGCTTTTGAGACCTCGGCGATTTTTTTAGCGCATTTGATCTCACTTGCGGCTTTTTGCCCATAATCGAATATCAGACAATGACATTCATAGGTTTCTTTTGCCATATAAAGTGTAACCGCCGAATCCATCCCCCCGGATAATAATACGATAGCTTTTTTCATTAGCTCCTTACAAAAGAAATAAGATGCAAGATGACGTAGGAGCCGCCTCCGGCGGCGAATTGATGAATTGTTCGCGGCCCATCGCCGAAGGCGAGGCCGCTCCTACGAACTTTTCGCAAATGATCTTTACCTCTCTACTTCTTTATCTCTTGCTGTACGTCGCTGCCGACGAATCCGTTTCCCAAACCGTAACTTCCTTGATATTTATTCCGGACAGTTTTTCGGCTGCTCTCTCATATATAAACCGGGCTATATTCTCAGATGTCGGGTTAATTTCCTTAAAATCATCTAACTCATTCAAATATTTATGGTCTAACCTTTCTAAAATACCTTTCAAAATACCTTTTAGCTCGGTAAAATCCGCCACCATACCCGTCTTATCAAGATCTTCGGAAGATGCCGAGAGCTCTACGTGCCAATTATGGCCGTGCAGTGCCTCACATTTACCTTTATACCCTCTCAGGTTATGTGCACTACTAAATCGTAATTTGACTTTAACTGTATACATATTATTCAAAGTAGCAGGCCATTATCTCGTCCCATATACCTTGGGCTTTCATAAGAAGGTCACAAACCTCTCTTACCGCGCCGCGACCACCGTTTTTTTTGGTAAGAACGTGCGCGAACGGTTTAACATCATCCATAGCGTTAGGGGGACATACCGCCAACCCCACTCTTTTCAAGACCGGAATATCTATGAGGTCATCTCCTACAAAACAGATCTCTTCATCATTGACTCTGAATTTTCTTTTGATCTTATGTAACGCTTTGATCTTATAATGAAAATTATGGTAAACCTTGTCTATGCCCAGGTCTTTTGCGCGTTTAGTAACAACACGAGAACCTTTTGCTGTAAGTATCACACATTTCATTTTGGAACGTTTTAAAAGTATTATGCCCAGCCCGTCGTTTACGTCAAAATTCTTTATCTCGTCCCCATAATTCCCATATATAATTCTGCCGTCGGTAAGCACTCCATCAACATCAAGAACAAGAACCTTTATTTTTTTTGCTCGCTCTAAAATTTCCAGTGGATATTCAGTCATATTATTCCTTTCTTGTTTTTTATGTTGTAGAGGCACGGCATGCCGCGCCCCTACAGCCTAGACCAATCCCGCTTTAAGAATATCCTGAACGTCAAGCAATCCTGCCGGTTTTCCTTTTTTATCCACAACGGGAATTTCATCAATATTTTTATCTCTAAGAACCTCAAAAGCTTCAGCAGCCAAACGTTCACCGGTGATCGACACGGGATTTTTCGTCATAACATCTTTGACCTTTTCATCCATAAAGGCCGCGCCTTTCTCAAAATGTCTTCTGAGGTCGCCGTCAGTGAATATACCGATCAATTTACCCTTATCATCCACAACGCTTGCGCTGCCCGCGCGCATTTTTGTTATCTTAAGAAGAACATCCTTTATCCTGACATTCTGTTTTACGATCGCTGTTTTGGATTTTGGACGCATAATATCTTCAACTCGGAGCAACAGTCGTTTCCCCAACGCGCCACCGGGATGGAACAAAGCGAAATCTTTAGGTTGAAATTTCTTCTTTTCAAGAAGAGCGACAGCCAAAGCATCACCTAACGCCAGCATAGCGGTCGTGGATGTTGTCGGAGCAAGACCCAGTGGACAAGCTTCCTCGGCCACTGAACTATCAATAACATAATCGCTATTAATCGCGAGGATAGATTTCTTATTGCCTGTAATCGCGATAAGTTTGGCACCTATCTTCTTAATGATCGGCAACAACTTAATGACTTCTTCTGTCTCCCCGCTATTGGAAAAAGCGACAATAGCATCCCGGGATGTAACTCTGCCCAAGTCTCCGTGAAGAGCCTCGGCCGGATGCAAATAGAGCGATGGAGTCCCAGTCGAAGACATTGTCGCTGAAACCTTCTGCGCGATAAAGCCGGGTTTTCCCATGCCGGTCACTATAATGCGTCCGGTGGTTTCAGACAACAGGTTCACTATTTTCTCAAAAGTACCATCGATCCTGTTCGCGAGAACGGCTATTGCTTTACTTTCATTAAGCAGTACCCTTTTAGCTCTTACTTTAGCGCTCAAAGACTTCATAATTCTCTTACCGCCTTCTCTACCTTTTTAACTTCCTTAAGAAAATTTTCGAGATCACTTAACTTTAACATATTCGGCCCATCACTCTTGGCAATATCAGGATCTTCATGTACTTCTATAAAAAGCGCGTCGCATCCGACAGCTACAGCCGCCTTAGACAAGGGTAATACGTACCGTGATTCACCGTCCGAGACAGTTCCCTTGCCTCCCGGCATCTGCACCGAATGGGTGGCATCATAAACCACCGGATACCCCGTCTCGCCCATTATGACCATCCCTCTGAAATCATTAATGAGCATATTATATCCGAATGTGGTTCCTCTTTCCGTAAGCAATATATTCTCATTGCCGGATGAGACGATCTTAGAAACAACGTTATCCATTTCCTTTGGCGACATGAATTGCCCTTTTTTCACGTTAACGACCTTTCCGGTAGCTGCCGCCGCTAAGAGCAGATCCGTCTGTCTGCATAAAAACGCGGGAATCTGTATTATGTCCAGAATTTCCGCGGCCGGACTTACTTCGCTCGTACAATGCACATCACTTACAACGGGTACACCTAGCTCATCCCTGATAGTTTTAAGTATCTCGAGTCCTTTTTCCAATCCCGGCCCCCGGAAAGATTCTTTAGAACTCCTATTCGCTTTGTCATAGCTGGATTTAAAAATGAAAGGTATTTCCATTTTATCTGCAATTTCTTTTATGTTTTTGGCATGCTCAAGCGCGCTCTCTCTCGACTCAATAACACATGGCCCGGCCATCAGAACAAGCGGGTTTCCGGCACCTATTGTTATCTTCCCGACTTTCACGATTTTATTCTTCATGGTTTTCACTCTTTCAATTGACCTTTTGCGGTTCGCTTTCTCCATTCAATATAGCTTTTACTTTTTCCAAGTCATCCGGGGTGTCGACCCCTATCGTATCGTATCTTGTTTCAATGGTCCTTATCTTGTATCCATGCTCGAGAACTCGCAACTGTTCTAATTTTTCTTCATCCTCAAGCGTAGACTTAGGAAGGTTAGTAAAGACTCTCAGAAAATCCTTCGTATACGCGTACAACCCGATATGTTTAAAATACCTGGCACTGGCATCATCGAGTTCCTCCCCACTTGAGATCGTCTCTTCCCCATCTCTTCTTAAATACGGGATCGGACTTCTCGAAAAATATAGCGCGAACCCTTTCCTGTCCACAACCACTTTCACAATATTAGGATTAGCTATTTCTTCTTTTTCATGTATCCTTTTTATTAGTGTCGCCATCTGTACATTTTTTTCATATTCAAAAACTTGCGCTAATTCGTCTATCATTGAAGGCTGCACCAATGGTTCGTCAGCCTGAATATTTATAACCACATCCACATCCACATCTTTAACAGCTTCCGCTAACCTATCGGTTCCCGAAGGATGTTCGGGAGAAGTCATAACCGCCCTGCCGCCAAAAGATTCAACCGCCTTAAAAACTCGTTCTTTGTCTACCGCTACGATCACATCATCAATATTCTGAGCCTGTTTGACTCTTTCCCATACATACTGGACCATGGATTTACCGTTTATGTCCGCCAACACCTTTCCTTTGAATCTGGTAGATTGCCATCTGGCGGGGATTACCGCGAGAACTTTCATATCTTCCCCTTTCCTATTACCTGCTTTATCCTTCCCAATAGCTCGGCGGGCTCAACAACCGCGACCCCGGCCTTACCAACCACGATACCGGCTGCGCAATTTGAAATATGCGCGGCCACGATCGGGGAAGCGCCACTTATCACCGACAACGTATATACAGCTATAACAGTATCTCCGGCACCGGAAACGTCAAACACCTCCTGCGCCGTCGTAGGTATTTTGCAAGGCTTTTTCCCTTTCACGAAAACCATCATACCTTCTTCACCGAGAGTTACAAGCACGACTTCGGCTTTAAGTTTCTTACGAAGCGCCTCTCCGGCCTTTTTGAGCTTAGCGTCATTATTAAGCAAAACACCTACAGCCCGGCCGGCTTCATGATGGTTGGGGGTTATCACATTAACGTTCGTATAGTAATCAAAATGACTTTCTTTCGGGTCTACCGATACGATCTTACCGTATCTCTTTGCCATTCGAACAGTTTCCTTTATCAACAAGGGTGTAATAAGACCCTTCCCATAGTCTTCAATTATGACGCCATCAACCGCCTTTATATTCTGTTTTATGTACTCTTTTATCTTATTTGAAATATTCACAGGGATAGGCTCAACTTCTTCCTTATCAATGCGAAGCACCTGTTGGTTGTGCCCGGCAAAAACACGAGTCTTAAGGATCGTGGGCCTTTTTTTGTATTCAAAAATACCGTTTGTTATTATGTTTTTTTCTTCGAGCCGCTCTTTAAGGATATCCGCTTTATCATCGCCCCCGACAACTCCGACCAAAGACACTTCCGCCCCTAAAGCCGTAAGATTACTCGCGACATTACAAGCTCCTCCGGGCATATACTTAAGCTCTTTCTGCCAGACAACGGGCACGGGAGCTTCAGGAGAAATACGTGTAACTTCCCCTCTGATGATCCGATCAAGCAAGAGATCCCCAATTACCATAATTTTCTTCCTGGAAAAGCTCTTTACCGTATTTGACAAAGTGGCATACTTATATCGCTTCACTAATGACTCCCCTGTTATTACATATTCAAGGATCCTGCAAAATGAAATTTTCGTCATTCGGACTGTGTCGTAATTCGTTTAGCGGATAGCCGCATAAAATATATCGTAGGGGTTCGATTTATCGAACCCGATATAGCGGGCTTGATGAATCAAGCCCCTACATCATGGTACAGTCAGATTTAAAAAACAGCGTTTTGCATAAGCCTAATTACATATTTCCGGCAGGGCGTATCGCAACACGCCCCTACCCAAATTAAAGTTGAGCGTCGATCTTAGAAACAATATCGTTTTTCGGTACTACGCCCACCATTTTCTCAGCTACTTCCCCACCTTTGAAGATGATCAAACTGGGTATGTTCATAATACCGTATTCAGACGCCGTTTTCTGTCCCTCTTCAACGTTCAGCTTACATACCTTAAGTTTACCGTTATATTCCTGAGCTAATTCACCGATCGTAGGCGCTATCATGCGACATGGTCCACACCATTCCGCCCAGAAGTCTACCAATACCGGCAGTTCTGATTCCAAAACTTCCTGTTTGAAATTTTCATCATTTACCTTGATCTCTAATTCTTCGCTCATAGCTCCCCCCCCTAATAATATATATTATTCAGCCTATTATTATATGCTTTTTTTTTAAGTACGTAAAGGGGCTAGTCTTAAGTCTTTTGTTTTAATATGGTTACAGAGGCTTGAAACACTTCCTCGTCGGTTACTGCTTGCAAGCATTCAAAGTGTCGTTCACAATTATGGGCAAGACATTTTTGACAGCCCACGTCTTTGTGCAACACCTTATCACTTTCGCCTAAAGGCCCCCACCGCAAGGGCGAAAGCCCCGGGTCACTCCGACCGAAAATAACTACTGTCGGAGTTCCAACAGCTACGGACACATGAACGGGACCGGAATCGTTAGAAATGAATAAACGGCAGCGAGAAAGAACTTCGGACAGTTCACCAATAGACAATTTTTGTGTTAGATCAAAAGCCTTGGATCTTACTTCGGAGACGATTTGAGAACTATACGTTTTTGTTTCACCCGATCCCACAACAACAATGTCACACCCATATTTTTCAACAAGCATATCGGCGACTTGAATAAAACGCTCGGGAGGCCATCGTTTTGACGGACAGCTGGCGCCGGGATGAAAAGCAATAATGTTATCCCCTATCTCATTTTCCTCAAGAATAAAGTCGACACGTTTTTTTTGGCGCTCATCGGTCACTACATAAGGCAGACGATCCGCGCCATCCGTATCCAATCCACATTTTTTTAAAAGATCGAAATTGTAATCTACCTCATGCTTTGTTCCTTCTTGTTTATCATGAAATATTTTTTCTGTTAGCAAACAGCCCATTTTCCTGTCATATCCTATCCGGCGGGAGATCCCGGCCAAAAACAACATGACATGCACACGGTTCGTAGGATGAAGCGCTATCGCCATATCAAACCCTTTTTTTCTGAGTCTGAAAGCGAAGTTTATCGTACTCCAGAAACTTTTGTGAATGCCGCGCTTATCATAAATAATTACTTCATCAAGGTGGGGATTATTGGAAACTACGTCAAAGTTTTCCGGCCTTACCATAAAAGCAATGTACGCATCGGGGTTTTGTTCTCTCAGAAGGCGGATCGCCGGAGTTGAAAGCACGACGTCGCCGAGTCTATCGGTCCGTGTGATCAGTATACGTCGAGAATTGCCTGTCATGCCATCCTTTATCAGCGTTTAGATCCCTCCCCTCGCTTCGCTCGGTCGGGATGACAGACTTTTTGTCATCCCATCGAGGCCCGAAGGTCCGGACATTGTCGTCCTGAGCGAGGCCTTCAGGCCGAGTCGAAGGATCTCATTTTTAGCGTCTAGCGTACGCTAGTTATTTCGTTAGCTCTTCGTAAATTTTTTGGTACACATCAAGATCTCTCGCGCTAAAGCATACATACACTATACGATCAAAATCACCTCTGTGTTTTATGCCTTCTTCCAAAGCTATGCGTGTCGCTTCCTCAACAGGAAATCCGTAAATACCGGTACTTATGGCCGTAAAAGCGATCGTTCTCGATCCATTTTCTATCGCGCACTTAAAGCTATTGATATAACAATTCCTCAATAACCCCGACTCGCCGGAATGACCACCGTACCATACGGGTCCCGGGGTATGGATAATATTTCGCGCGAGGAGGTTTCCGGCAGTCGTAATGACAGCTTCTCCTGTTTCACATCCACCAATCCCTCGGCATTCTTCCATAACCGAAGGGCCCGCGGATCGATGAATAGCGCCATCAACACCACCTCCACCCTTAAGACCCGTGTTTGCGGCATTAACGATCGCGTCTACGTCTTCTTTTGTTATGTCACCCCGCTTAATAATGATCTGGCCCATGACAGCCCCCCGGTAGGGACGTACTGCAATACGTCCCTGCATATTGTTTTATTCACTCCGTTACCTAATATCAGCTACGTAACAAAATCTCTTTCGCGGCCCGAAAAACGTCTTCCAATACCACGTCTGTTATACATCCTTCCTCTGGTCCCTGGTCACATAACGCGTTTTCGCAAGGACGACATGACTTGCGCGGCTTAAGGACCCTGCTTTCTTTCGCCAAAGGACCATATTTTCGCTCGTCGGATGGACCGAAAATAGCTACAGTGGGTGTGTTTACCGCACTGGCTACGTGCATGGGAGCGCTATCATTCGTTATAAGTAGTTTGGCGGAACCTATAAGTCCGGCAAGTTCCGAAATGGATGTTTTGCCATGCAAATCATTCACCGGCTCTTTCACTTCAGCTAGAAAATTTTCTATCACTTCCTCATCGTCTTCATTCCCGGTTACAATTATTCTACAGCCGAGTTCTGTTACCAGTTTATCAGAGAGTTTCGCGTACTTTGAAACATCCCATCGTTTCAGATGACTTTTAGCCCCGGGATTAATTACGACTAACTGTTTTTGTTTTCTTGAACCCATTATTCCACTGACAATATTTTTTTGAGTATTATCTACCGGCAGGTAAAACCTTGTTCCGAGAAACGCCTCTATCCCAAAGTCTAATAACTTCGAAAGATGTTCTTCCTTTTTATGTTTTACGAATTCCTTCTCTCCACCGGTGAATATCTTTTTTTTCGTAAACACTAAATTCGATAAACCCGGACGAAAACGTGATCCTACAAGGAATGGGATCAGTGAATTTTTCAGATCCACAACAAGATCATATTTTTTGTCGCGCAGGTAGAGTATTTGCCGCATAGCCTCGGGAAGAGGCTGTTTCTTATTGTGGACGATAACTTCCCTCACACGAGAATGCCCCTCAAAGATCTCCTTGCCCGGCGCTCCGGTCAATATGTCTACGTCTGAGGAGGGAAATTCGTCACATAATTTCTCTAAAACGGGAGTTGTTAATATAATATCTCCCAGATTGCTCAATGTAATAAACAGGATCGATTTAACTTTTTCTTTATCTATTTCCATATTTCCTTTGAATACCCGGTTAGCTCGCTAATACCTCTTCCGCGGCATTAAAGACCTCGTCTACAGTGACCGATCTCATACACTTATAATCCTTCTCACATTCCTCTGCATAGCAAGGCACGACACAATCTATACTTTTCTGGATCACAATGTTCCTTCCCTTACCCCTCGGCCCCGTAATCTCACGCGACGTTGGGCCAAAAATCCCTATCGTTGTTGTCCCGGTAGCCGAAGCCAGGTGAAGAGGCCCGGAATCCGCGCTTACAACAAGATCGCATTTCTCGAAAAGAACACCCAACTCTTTTAAATCTGTCTGACCCGCGACAGCATAACATCTCCCGGACCCTATCTCCTTAACTATACCCCCGACATATTTCACATCTTTCGCCGCGCCGGGTATCATTACTTCAATATCGTCGAAACGATCCAGCAATTTTTTTCCCAGTGAAATAAAATTCTCAACCGGCCATCTTTTGGCTATCCAATTGCCGCCGGGATTAAGCGCTACCATTCTCTTTACCCCGCCTTTTACATTGTGAAGTATCACATTCGCCCTATCCCGCTCTTCCGGCTTGGAAAAATATTCATATGTCCCATCCGCTTCCGTCACTCCAAATACACCTGCCAACATCAGGATCTGATCGGCTCTATGAATATTGCCCTTCGGCATTTCAACTTCTTTTGTTAAAGATGTCTTTTTTCCCGCGAATCCGACACGTTCAGGGATACCCGCCAAAACCGCCATGGCGGTTTTCATAGAGGAAGGTTTCAAAAGCAAACACGTATCATATCCTTCTTTTCGTATCATTCTGACAAACGCCATTTTATCGCCCAGTGAAGTGATCTTATTGCTGTCTGAAAGCGCGTGCACACTATTTATCCAGGGATTATTTGTCAATAGATCCGCGTATCTTGGCACAACAACACATGTTATATAAATATCCGGGAAAGTTTTTCTGATAGCACGCAATAGCTGAAAGGAAAATAAAATATCACCCATCCAATTCAGCATAAAAATGATCATTCTTTCCGGTTTTTTCATTACCTACCCAGAACCTCTTCATATACTTTTATCGTTTTCTCCACACTCTCTTCGATCGAAAAATTATTATGCGCCTTCAGCTTCGCTTTTTCCGCGAAACGGCGACGAAGCGCCCGGTCCTTCAAAAGACGCGTAATGGCTTCCCCCACAGCTTCCGAGTCTCGCGGCGGCACCAATATTCCGTCCTCTTCATTTTTGATCAACTCCGCGAGCCCGCCTACATTGCTCGCGACACAGGCTCTCCCCGCGGCCATAGCCTCCATTAAAGACAATCCCAATCCCTCATGTATGGACGGCAGACAGAAAATATCAATAGCCATAAAATGTCTTTCGAGCGGGACGCCACCCGGAGCAAAAGAAATACTACCCGCGATCCCCAGATCAACGGCCTGTTGCTCTAAAGCCTTCCTTTCCGGGCCATCACCAACAATAAGCAACTGGATATTATCATCTTCCGACAACGCGTATTTGAAAGCGTCAATAAGATATTTATATCCTTTGACGGAAGAAAGCCTTCCTACGGTTCCGACTATTGTTTTGCCGGGATCCAACCCTAAGCTTTCCTTGAATTCACTGCCGTTCTCAACGGTTATTTCTTTGTATTTACTGAGTTCTATGCCATTGTATACCAATTCTATCCGATCAGCGGAGACACCCAGATCCTCCCGGAGGTGTTTATATACACTTTTACTGATCGCTATAGCTTTTTTTCCCCAACACGGCAACAATCTACGAAAGATCTTACGATGTCTGAAAAATCCATGACATGTCGAAACAAATGGTACGCCAGAGATCTTTTCCGCAAAAAAAGCGAGCACCTGCGTAACGCGTGTTTGAGCATGCACAACATCAATGCCATTTTCTTTGATCAAACGCGTTAATGAAGGTATAGCTTTCCACATTTTTAATCCAAATTCGGATTTTGTCTTTATGTCCAGCGGAATATGGGCTATGCCCTCCTCTTTAAGTATACCTTTTAAATCTCCCCCGCTGGAAGCCACAGCGACATCCATACCGTTCTTTTTTAAATATTTGGCAAGACTTATCGTATAAACGCCTACGCCGCCGGTATTTAAGTGTGTTGTAAGTAAGAGAATTTTCATGATATATTAAGACTGCTTCATAACTTCCATCAAAGCATCAACAACTTTTTCAGGTTTGATCGAAGTTATACATTTTGATCTATCCTTACACGTCGGTTTATAACAGGGTGAACACTTTAAATTTTTATATAAAACTCTCATGTCTTCTGACGGAGGAATATGCCTGTCGGGGTCTGTGGGACCAAAAAGGGCCACAAACGGCGTCCCGGTAGCGGCCGCCACATGCATAGGCGCGCTATCTCCCGTAACTAAAGCGTTACATCTCTCAATAAGGCTGATGAGTTGTGGAACATTCGTCTTCCCCACCGCGTCTATGGGTTTCGCTTCCGTCTTTTTGAGAAATTCCGCGGCACACGGCCTGTCTTCTTCCGCCCCTAAAAGGACGACTCTCATCCCCTTATCACGAGCAAGTATCCGCGCCAATTCCACCATAGCCGGTACTCCCCAGTTTTTTGTCTCCCATCGTCTCGAGGCGGATAAGCTTAGAGCAACCAGTTTTTGTCCTTCTATCATCCATCGTTCTTTTAGAAACCTTTCGGCCCAAGCCTCATTCGCGTCACCCGGCCATAATTCCAGGTTTTGTTTGATGCCTGTAATACCAAGAAGCCCCAAAACAAAGCTTTGATGTTTCACCGGTGTCATGGGTCTCCTCGGAACGCTGATTTTACGATTAAGAAGGAAACTTAACTTGCCATTATCATAGCCGAATCTTTCGGGTATCGCGCTTAAAAAAGAAAGAAGATGACTCTTGCGATTATTCTGAAGATCTATCGAAACATCAAAATCCTCTGCTCTTAATTTTCCGGCTAATTTTAAAAATCCGATCCCATTATCCCTGTTTTTAAAGTCACCGGCAATGATCTCGTCGATATAGGGACAGTTGTCCAACAGCTCCCTGAAACGCACATCAACGAGGATCTTAATATTAGCGTTTTTAAAGCGGTTTCTAACAGCGCGCAGCGAGGGAGTGCTGAGAATAATATCACCGAGCGAACTTATTTTAAAAATAAGTATATTTTTCAGACCAAAAACACGTTTGTACGCTTCCAGCGTCATAGTCATCGTTTTTTCCAGAGAATAATTCTCTTCCACATATTTCCTGGCATTTTCGGCAACTTTCATGACCAGATCGGGTTCCTCGGCATAACGCATGATCTTGGCGGCCATATCGGTTGGATCTTTTGGCGCGCAGAAGAGACCCGTCAAACCATCATTTATATTTTCCACAACACCACCTATTCTGGTAGCTACAACCGGAACACCCCTGGCCTGTGCCTCGATAATCGACCTTCCAAAAGCTTCCTGTTCACTGTTTGCGGAAACCAGGACATCTAACCCTCCAATAACATCCGCTACATCTTTAGTGCTATCAACAAATTTCACCGATCTTTCGATCATCAGGCGACGCATCGTAAGGCTGATCCTTCTAAGATACTCCTCCTTAGCGGACGTTCTGTCTCCCATCATAACGATCTCAACATCAGGGATCTTACGCAAAACGTGCGCCATGGCTTTCAGAAAATCCACATGACCCTTTAGCGGTGTAAACCGACATATCATTCCTACCCGAAAAGGCTTACTTCTCGCGGCCGACGGGGGGACAAAGGAAAATTTCTTAAGATCCACGCCCCGGGGAATAATAGTGATCTTTTGCCGGGGTACATTGAAATTATCTTTCATGTACCTGGCCATCGTCTCATTGGCGGTAATAACAACTTTTCCCCACCCCATAACTTTACTGATCAGATGTTTTCTATATTGACCATGCGCGGTTGTAACAAATGTCTTCTGCAAAGAACGAGCGGCAAAGTAACCTATAAGTGCCGGAACCCTGCTTCTGCCGTGTACAATATCTATACTGTCCTTTCGAATGATATGCCTGAGCTTAAAGTAACAACGTATCATGACTAAAGGATTCTTACTGCCTACAGGAAGCGTATAATGGCGTCCCCCGATAGCGCTGAGATCTTTCTCCATGCGGCCACCTGCCGAGACCACTACCGCTTTATGACCGTTAAGGGTTAAGTACCGGGCGACTTCTATGGTCCCCTTCTCTACTCCACCGACATTAAGTTTTGGAACTAACTGTAAAATATTCATATTAGAATAATCTGTACATCCTCTCGTACATCCGTTTATCATCATCAGGCAAAACGGTTTCGTTTTTGTCTTCTATGGCGCGAATCGTTTCTTTTCTTATCTCGCCCGCCTCTATACATTTGACGTATCCGTTCTTCGCGAGATCATTGACAAACCGTTCATACTTGGTGACTTTCCTGGTTTTTTTCTCGGGCATGAAAACCAGGGTTGGCTTCCCGGAAGATACTGCCTCCGAAACCATCGAAATGCTTTCTCCCGAAACAACAACAACATCACTTTTCGCTAATATTTTTTCAACTGTATTTTTATCCTTATCTTGCACGCCTGAAACAAACTTACCTTTCACCTCTTTATTCTCAATATTTTCTTTGAGAATCGCTTCAATCTCTTTCGGTGTTCTTCGTGATGTAGTCACGTAAAAACCGCCCTCTATACCGACACACGCGTCACGTATTCCATCCGCTACAACTTTTGCCAGATCCTCGCCAAAACTGAAATGCGGATTGTCTCCGCCAAACAGCAAGCCAATACATTTTCGCTTGTCATCTGACCCGCCCACCGTAGCTTCAGCGAGAGTGGGAGCCTCTATGTGTGCTTTTAGCCCTTCAGGGTCTATAAGATTAGGGGCTAGTTCCGTAACTATCACATTATCTCTAACTTTTCCGCGCTGGTCATGTTTTGGCATAACTACAAGGTCAAAGCTCCTGCGATTGCCCCATCCCGGATCAAGCACAGTTACGTTTCGGGCATTATTCTCTATTTTTATCATTTTATTAACCCCGAACAGTGTAGATCCGCAACTTATTATAACATCACCATACCGGCTACTTAGAACCTCGTAGCTTTCATTAGAAAGCGCCCGCTTTAAACATTTTAAACATCCCTGACAACGCCTGGTAAAAAACGGACTTATAGCGTTAAAAACAGCCTTGGCCCGCTTGCTTTTAAACTGAACTCTGAGGATATCAACTTCAACTTCCCCCTGCCGAAACCCTTCGTCTCTCCTATACATCTCGATCTGTTTAACAACCGCCAACGACTGTTTAAGATGCCCCTTTTTACCATCGTCCAGAACCATGATCTTTTTAACGGGGGTCAACTTCCATCTCTTATGCATCCAGAACCACTGTTCGGGATACGCCCTTATGTGCTTTTCGAGAAGCTTATTGTACCTTCGAGCATAAAGAGTAACATCCTCATCTTTTCCGACAACCATGGGTTCTTCCAGGATCAATTCCTGATAAGGTCCCTTGACCCGGTGAATAAACGCCGGTAATACCCATGCTCCGCTCTTTTGAGCGAATCGGTATGGACCAATGGCTGTTGATGCCGGCCGTCCGAAAAAATCTATAAGCTTACCGCTGGTACCCGCGTTTTGATCCGCGAGAAGGCCCACGCTTCTCCCTTCACGAAGAAGCCGGAACATCCTCTTGATATCCATCCCCTTGCGAATTACGGTAGCTCCTTTTGATTCCCGCAGCTGATTAAAAAGCTCATTAAGCCTTTTCATTTTCTGCTCTCGCGCCAAAATACACAATGTGTATCCCTTAATAGCGCTTGCCGCCGTACTTAATTCCCAATTCCCAAAGTGCGCGGAAACCATTATCATACCCTTCGGGTTTTTCGATGCTTTCTCTATCCTTTCCATATTTTGGATCTTTATGTATTTATCAACATACTTCTCATCGACCTTTGTCAAAGAAACAAGTTCGGCAAAAGTCTGTGCCATATGTCTGTAAACACCTTTTGAGATATGCTTTATCTCTTTTGGTGTTTTCTCCCGGCAGAATGCCGCTTTGAGGTTGGCATATGTTATCCCTATTCTCTTTCCACTCAAAAGACGCACAAGATCCCCAAGACACCTGCCCAACCAAAGGTTAAATCCTATCGGCATGACATGAAGAAACCGGTTCAATCCCCTAACCAGAAATGACGCTATTAAGTCCAGCACTGATCTTCTCCTCTCCCTCGGTAATATTGATCACAATGTCCAGTATAAAAAGTTTCTTTTCAACGGAAGAAACATCCAAGTCCTTCATTTTTACATAATCTTTCCGTGTAGTAATAATTTTTTCCACCCTGCTGCCTGCACATTTATCGCATATTCTGGAAATATCATCCTGCGTGTAACTATGATGATCCGCGTAATCTATTCTCAAGACGCCGGCAACACCCAGAGTATTTGTTATAAATTCAAAATAATCGGGATCCCCTATCCCGCTCACAATACAGACTCTCTCACCTTTGAGATCTTCCATAGAATAACCGCCACCCGCCGGGTCACTAAGCGCGGACGGCATATGGCGAGCTGTTACCACAGGTTTTCCGGGGGCTATCTTTTCTAACTTCTTTAAAATGAATCTTTTGCGTTCCTCTCCGGCCATATCGATCTTTGTAAGCACGAACATATCCGCCCGGTTAAGAGAGGATACCGGCTCCCGTAAGGTACCCCTGGGGAACAATGAATTGCTTCCGGAGAAGGAAACGCTATCCAACAGCACAATGTCCAGATCTCGCTTTATTCTCCTGTGCTGAAAACCATCATCGAGAACAAGAACATTTTTTTCTTCCCGGGTGGCTCGCGCGGCGCTTAACACTCTATCCTGTCCCACAAAAACCGGAACACCCGGAAGATCTTCTTTGATCATACGGCATTCATCTTTGCCATATCCTCTGGTAAGCACCGCGGGAGCGGCATTCATCGAAAGAAGCCGATCCACGATATACATTACAAACGGCGTCTTACCCGTGCCTCCCAGGGTTATATTTCCAACACTTATGACAGATACTTTCACTTTATGTTGACGCCGCATCCCTGAACGAAATCCCCAATTTACAGAACCAACGGCGATCGCGTAGACCCACGAGAGAACACGTAAAAAACCTTTCACGATAACGTGAGGAAACCCATTACGTTTATCTATCATAAGAGACAATATATACAATTTTAGCGATGCGAACATAAGCTCTATTCTCTGTCATTCTGGCTGTGTCGTAATGTAAGGACTTGATTCATCAAGCCCGTTATGTCGGGTTCGCTAAGCTTGTCCCCGCGAAAGCGGGGATCGAACCCGATATAACATATTGTATACGGCCATTCGAAAAACAAATTGCGACACAGTCTGATCGCGAGGGTTTATAAATACTCTTCAACTTTCTCTATCGTAACACTTACCGCTCCGGTATTTTCCTCTATAACTTTCCGCGCGCCTTCCGCCGCGCGGTCACGTTTTTCTGGATCATTCAAAAGTTCCTCTGTTAGATCCTTAAGGTGCCTTTTATCCTTTACCCGGAAGGCTGCGTTATGCTCCAGGAATATATCGGATACTTCGCGAAAATTAAACATATGCGGACCGAAAACAACTGCCTTACCCCATCTTGCCGCTTCAATCGGGTTCTGTCCTCCCTTTTTCACAAGACTTCCGCCAATAAAAACCACGGTAGCTATACCATAAATATCCTTGAGATGACCTATCGTGTCGACGAGCAAAACATCGTAACCTGTGTCTTCAGCACTGCCTGATAAACAGCGACACTTTAGCCCCTCTTTTTCAACATGGATCTTTATGGCTTCGGCTCTCTCAATATGCCGTGGAGCTAAAACAAGTTTCAAATTCTTCCTGTCAGCTTTGAGGTCCTTATAGATGTCGATGATCTCGTTCTCTTCGGGACAATGGGTGCTACCCGCGACAACGATCTCATCATTGGCATTAAAGCCCCACCGTTCCCTACCTGGTACCGCGTCGAAAGGAACGGGATCTTTTTCGTCAAATTTCATATTGCCGGTAACAAAAACTTTTTCTGACGAAGCGCCTAATTCCTGTATTCTTTCAGCATCCCGATCGGACTGCATACAAAAACAACTAATACCCTTGAGAATACGCCTGGTTACAAACCTTATCTTCTTGTAATTCTCAAAGGACCCATCTGATATGCGACCATTAGCAATAACAACCGGAACATCCTTCGAATACAATTCTTCCAGGAGATTAGGCCAGAGCTCCGTTTCTACCATCACATACAAACGAGGTTTCAAGAGACGTACCACACGAGCGGTTACCATCCTCATGTCTATCGGATAGTAAAATACGGCATCGACATTGCCGTTGGCAAGTTTTCGTATCATATTATTCCCGGTCTGTGTAGTTGTCGACACTATAACCGGAGTGTCTTTAAACTTACATTTGATGTCCGCGGCCAATTTTGCCGCCAAGGCCGCCTCCCCCACGCTCACCGCGTGTATCCAAACAGGATTGGAGAGTATCGTAACCTCTCTGGGCAAAAATCCAAGCTTTTGAAAAAAATCCCGGTGGGCTTTTCGCTTTACCAGAAGATACGGAATGTAAAAAATGCTGAAAATTATAAAAAACAGATCGTATATTAATCTCATAGTAGCCTTGTCGGCGAATAGTCGTTGGTAAATAGTATTGGACCGGCTCAAGACTATTCACCATAAACCATTCACGCGCTACGCGCGTGGATGTGCTTTCGAGTATATCTCTTTTATACGTTTTGAACCGAGATGCGTATATATTTGTGTTGTCGATAAATTTTTATGACCTAAAAGCTCCTGCACACTCCTGAGATCCGCGCCATTATTGAGCATATGGGTCGCGAATGAATGCCTGAGCGAATGCGGTGATATTTTTTGTTCTATCCCGCATTTAGTTATATATTTGTCAATAACTCGCCTTATGCTCCGATCAGTAAGGCGCGTGCCCCTCGCGTTAAGAAAAAGAGCTTTTACGGAATCCTGCCCCTCGAGGCTTCTTTCTTTCAGATAATTCCGTAACGCGCTCCCGGCTTCCGATCCCAACAAGGTAAGCCGCTCTTTTTTTCCCTTACCTTTAACTTTTGCCACTCCCGAGAGAAGATCCACATCCTGCTGATCTAGCTGAACCAATTCACTAACACGCATCCCCGTTGAATACAATATCTCCAGGATAGCCCTATCTCGCAATCCAAGGATATTATCCGACAATGGCGAGGTTATAAACTTAAGCATCTTTTCGGTATCCAAAAATTCCGGCAAACGCCTATCCAGCTTTGGAGTAAAAATGCTATCCGCCGGATTTTGTGTTAAATATTTTTCCCTAAAAAGAAATCTAAAAAAAGAGCGTATCGCTCCCAGCTTTCTTACAACCGTACGTTTGGCGCAATTTCTCCCTTTAAGCTCCGCTAGGAAACGCCTGAGATCAAGGTGAGTTGTTTTTCTAGGATCTTTATCGTCCAAAAAATCAGCAAGCTCATTAAGGTCTGTCTTATAACACCGTAATGTATGCGCTGAATAGTTCTTCTCTATATCCAGATAAGAAACGAACTTCACAACGAAACGTTTCATCATTATTCACCCTTCACGCCGCCATCACCATCTCCATTCTCTTTCTCGTCGGCAGCCGGAAGTGTTTTGGTAATAAACGTACATTTCGGATACTTCGTGCATCCATAGAATGCGCCCCTTCGGGATCTTCGTTCTATAAGCTCACCATCACAGTCTTCGGTAGGACATTTAACTCCACTCGTTATCGATTTTGAGAACTTGCATTCAGGGAACGTTGAACAACTCATAAAACGTCCACGACGACCCCATTTTATCACAAGGGGCTTCCCGCACTCGTCACAAAACTCATCAGTCTCAATATCTTTGTGTTTGACCTTTTTTATGTTTTCTTGCGCCGCTTTAAGCATTTCCGAAAAGGGCCCATAAAAATCTCTCAATACGGCAACCTTGTCAATTTTCCCGTCTTCAACATCATCCAACTCATCCTCCATACCGGCCGTAAACGCGTCATCAACAATTTTCGGAAAATGCTCTACAAGTAATTTGTTTACCAACTCACCCAGTTCTGTCGGCTGCAAACTTTTCCCCAAACGCTTAACATAATTACGACGAATTATCGTTCTTATCGTAGGGGCGTATGTTGACGGTCTTCCTATCCCTTTTTCCTCAAGAATTTTAACGAGAGAAGCGTCCGTATAGCGTGGAGGCGGCTTAGTAAAATGCTGCCCCGGGATCAATTCCTCAAGATCGGTTTCTTCCAAAACTTCCAACGGCGGCATCTCCGCCATATCCTCGCCTCTTTCTCCGTCATCAATATAAACACGAAGAAAACCGTCAAATTTGAGCTGCGCGCCACCGGCTTTAAACCTGTAGTCCCCCGCGTCAATACTGACGCTCAAAACAGAATAAAGCGCGTTTGTCATCTGGCTCGAAACAAATCTCTTCCATATAAGTTTGTAAAGCTTGATCTCGTCGTCATTAAGAAAAGGGGCGACATCGTCCGGATGACGAATGGGCAGTGTCGGCCTTATAGCTTCATGAGCTTCCTGGGCTCTCTTTTTTGATTTGTATACCGGCGGCTTTTCCGGGCAATATTTGTCCCCGTACTTGTCCTTGATATACTGACGAACTTCCACTTGCGCGTCCTGAGAAATACGAACTGAATCTGTACGCATGTATGTTATTAAACCTACGCTCCCCTCAGAACCCAGTTCAACCCCTTCATAAAGACTTTGCGCTATTCTCATGGAATTTGAAGCCGAAAAATTCAGTTTATTGAAAGCGTCCTGCTGCATAACAGAAGTGGTATATGGTGAACGCGGATAACTCTTTTTCTCTTTGCGGCTCACACTGCTCACTATAAATTTTTCTTTTTCTATCTCTTCGACTATTTTATTTACACTTTCCTCGTTTTGAATATGTATTTTTTCACCCTTGTGTTTTGCCAGCTTAGCTTCAAATGTAAGAGGCCCGTTATAACCCTCGGGGGGTGCTATTTTTTTCTTAAGACGCGCGACTAAACTCCAGTACTCCTCTTTTACGAAATTTTTTATATCCTCTTCCCTGTCTACTATCAACCGAACAGCTATAGACTGCACTCTTCCGGCACTTAAGCCCCGTGTCACGTTTTTCCATAAAATGGGACTCAGTGAATACCCCACAATCCTGTCCATGATCCTTCTGGCCTGCTGGGCATTCACTTTCTCCATATCTAAAGTACGCGGATTTTCGAAAGCCTTTTTAACCGCTTTCGCCGTGATCTCATCGAAACTTACTCTGTAAATTTCCGGATTTTTAGAATCGAGTTCATTTTTTAAATGCCAGCAAATAGCTTCCCCTTCTCTATCCGGGTCAGCCGCGAGGTATATTGCCTTTACAACTTTAGCTTCTTTCACCAGGCTGGTAAGATACTTTTTTCGCCCCTTCATAACCAGATATTCAGGCTCAAAATCCTTTTCAAAATCTATACCCATTCGGCCGGCGGGCAAGTCTATAATATGCCCCATGCTCGCGAGAACTTTGTATTCCCTACCCAGGATCTTATTTATAGTTTTTGATTTCGCCGGTGATTCTACAATAACCAGATAGCCTGACCTTTTCTTTGGACTAGCCTTTCTCTTCGAAACGGCCTTTTTCTTAGCAGTGGTCTTTTTTACAGCTGGTTTTGCGGATTTCTTTTTTGTATCCGATGTGGTTCCCTCTTTCTTAGTCGGCATTAAACACTCCCTTATTTGATCGTAAGTCCTTGCGAACGAAATTCTTACCTGCTTGTGCTTTCACTAACCCCTTTATTTCAAGTTTCATTAATATCTCCGATAACTTTCTGGGGTCAGTACTCGAACTTGCCGAAAGCTGGTCTATATGCAGTGGAACTTGTTCTTCCAGCATGCCCAGGACACCTCTTTCCTCTTCCCCAAGTCCATACATAACTAAAGATTCTTCCTTTGTTTTTACATCAATGTTTTGCGGTGCGGATATTTCAAATTCTTCCAGAATATCACCAACATGTAACACCAGTTTGGCACCGTTCTGTATAAGACGATTAGTACCCCTACTTGTAAGTGAATCCGCCCTTCCGGGAAAAGCAAAAACCTCCCTACCCTGGTCAAGCGCGAAATCAGCTGTTATCAAAGCGCCGCTTCTTTCGGCAGCCTCAACAACTACTACGCCCCTGGCCATGCCTGAAATTATCCTATTCCTTCTGGGGAAAGACGATTTACTCGGCATAGTATCGGAAGAATACTCAGTAATAACCGCGCCGTTGTAAGCTATCGTCGAGACAAGTTTTTCGGATCCTTTGGGATAAATATGTCTGAACCCGCTTCCCATAACGGCAATTGTGCGCCCTCCCGCTTTTATTGCCCCTTTATGCGCGGCCTGATCTATGCCTTTGGCCATACCGCTGATAACGGTTACACCCTTTTTAGCAAGATCAAATGCCAACCTTTCCGCCATCTTAAGCCCATACAAAGAACATCTTCGAGGCCCCACTATCGCCACTGCCTCAGCGTCGACCGGCCTCAGACTTCCCTTGCAAAAAAGCACGGGCGGCGGATCATAAATATTTTTTAAAGATTCCGGATAAGCTCTATCAAAACAACATATCGGATGGATGTCTTCCGAATCCATATAAGTCATTTCCTCCGCGTAAACTCGCGACTTTCTTACATCCGACATCTGCTCTATCCCTCCGTAACGCAATCCTGTTAGCTCTGCCAGGCGAGCGGGAGCCAGCGAAAAGATCTCTTCGGTATTCTGAGTGTTTTTCAATAACGTCATTATTCTTTTGGGACCAAGCCCTTCCAATAAATTCAAAGCCACTATATCCCGACATGTTTTATTCATACATCACCCACTCCTTCACTTTAAGCCACAGAGCGCTTTATGCCTTAACACCCCTGTCATTCAGACTGTGTCATAATGTAGGGGCTTGATCCATCAAGCCCGTTATATCGGGTTCGATGAATCGAACCCCTACAATATACTGTATGCGGCCACCCGCAAAACGAATTACGACACAGCCTCATTGCAAGGCCTGCAAGATAGAAGCAATCTCTAGATGATATCCTTCGACTCGGCCTCGCATGTCTCGACTTCGCTCAGGATAAATTCGAAATACAATTTATGTTCGCTTCGCTCCATAAAATGTTTCTTCATTTAAAAGACTCCTTTTCTGACCATATCAAGAAATATATCCGTAAGCCGGGGGTCAATTTTGTGACCTTTTTCATTTTCCATTATCGCTACCGCCTCATCGATAGAGAACTTTTCGCGATATGGCCTGTCTGCAGTTAACGCCTCATATATATCGGCTATGCTTAATATCCGCGCTTCCAGTGGGATCCGCCATCCCTTTCGTCCTTTAGGATAACCCGAACCATCAAAATTTTCGTGGTGATTTACAATGATAGGTATGGTCTTACGCAGAAAATAGATCAGCCGTGCCATCTCGGCACCCCAGTAAGAATGCATCTTCATCTGTCGAAACTCATTTTTTGTCAGCTGTTCTTTTTTGAACAAGATACTCTCTTCTACACCCAACTTCCCTATATCATGCAGAAGCGCTGCCACTTTAAGCCTTTCTGTCTTCACTTTACTCAGTTTGATCTTTTTCGCCAGACTGGCGGCAAAGGTCTTAACCCTAGCAGAATGTTCAGCCACCCATGGCTCACTTCTCATGCCGGCATCGAACAGTATACCCATCATTTCAAGATGCGCCGCATGCAGCTCTTTCGATGAAAGAGTATGACTTTTCGCGCTACTATCTACCGGATCCTCCTTTTCTCTTCCGACAAACATATAAAACACGGTTTTCTCTTCTTTTATGGGCACCACCAACCAGGAGATATATTTCCCGGAGACACCGGACGCGACAACAGGCATATCAAATTTAAAAAGCCTGTTTTTTCTTTTCATCTCTTTATTTATTTTCCACGCGTCGCCTCGCGCAGATTCGGGTATTATACCATTGATCCAGGACCGATTCATGATATCGTTTTCAAGAAGAGAGAACGCGGTTAAATATTTTTTGTTCACAAAAACAACCTGACCTTCGTTATCCACGAGCATTACAGGGTATTTTATGTTCTGCAGCAATCTTTCAGAAAAATAACCCCAAAGAACGGTATTCTCTTCTAACCCCCGGCCTCTACCCTGTCGTCCTTCAAGGCGGTTACGCATAATATTCTTCACGCGATCTAAAACGATCGTAAGATCGAGTCCCGTAGTATCTATGTGATAGTTCGCTTTCTTGTAATATGGCCGACGATATTCCAGAAGTTCTCTTATCATTTTCCGAGGATCATCAACTTCAAGAAGCGGCCTATGCGCATATTCTTTCGTTCTATCGTATATGGCGTCAACATCAGCCCATAGACATATAACAACACCAGTCCTACGAAGATCCTTCATATTTTGCCGATTCAAAACTACTCCACCGCCGGTGTCGATCACCTGATCCAATTTTGCCGAAACCTCTTTTACAACTTCTCGCTCGACCGTTCTGAAATATTCTTCACCTTCATCTCTGAAAATATCAGAAATAAGTTTGTCCTCCCGTATCTCTATGAGATTGTCTACACTGACGTATTCCTTGCCCGTATCGTGAGCAAGCGCTTTGGCGATCTCGGTTTTCCCGGATCCCATAAAGCCTACAAGTACAATATTTTTCATATGCTCCCTTTTACATACTTTTTAGGCTTGTGCAAAACGCTGTTTTTTTTCAATCAGCCTGTGTCATGATGTAGGGGCTTGATTCATCAAGCCCGTTATATCGGGTTCGATGAATCGAACCCCTACAATATGTTGTATGCGGCCATCCGCAAAACAAATTACGGTACAGCCTGAATGACGAGAATTCCATTTTGCACAAGTCTTACATACTTTTTAGTTGCTCCAAATATCCCTCGTAATTCCGGCGGATCTCTTTCATGGAGTCTCCGCCAAACTTCTCTAAAAATACGGCGCCAATTTCTATAGCCACAGCCGCTTCGGCGATAACACCGCAAGCCGGAACCGCGGTTACATCAGAACGCTCCGTAGCGGCTTCCGCTTCCTTCTTCGTATCGATATCAACAGTTTTTAACGGACTTGCCAAAGTCGCTATGGGCTTCATAAAAGCCTTTACTACAACCGGAGCTCCATTCGTAACTCCGCCCTCTATTCCTCCGGCATTGTTAGATTCTCGCGTGAACATTCTCCCCAAACTATCATATCCTATCGGATCATGCGTGAGCGAGCCCTTTCGCTACGCGCATTCTATTCCCTTTCCTATCGAAACCGCCTTTACCGCGGGTATTGCCATAACGGCACGTGCTATCCGACCATCCAACCTTCTGTCCCACTGCGCGTATGTCCCCAATCCCGGAGGGATTTCAAGTACCGCGATCTCGATGGTACCACCCAAAGTATCACCGCAAATTTTCGCGTTATCAATGATCTTACGCATACTTTTCGCGGCATTCTTGTCCGCGCATCTAAGATCTGAAACTTCAGCGATCTTTTTTATTTCATCAAAGAAAAGTCCGTCGGTTTCCGCCTCGACGTTTCCTATCGCGGTAACATGGCTCATTACATCAATACCAAATTCTTTAAATATCAATTTCGCGACAGCACCAACAGCGACTTTTATCGCTGTCTCTCGTGCCGAGGCTCTCTCCAGAACATCCCGGGCGTCTCCAAGAGCATATTTCTGCACACCGGCCAGATCGGCATGTCCGGGACGAGGACATTTTACATCAGGAAGTTTATCGATCTTATGATCCTTATTGCGTATCAAAAGCCCCACAGGACTGCCTATAGTAAACCCGCCTCGAATGCCGGTCACTACTTCGACCTTATCCCTCTCGATCTTCATCCGGCCGCCTCTACCATACCCTACCATACGCCGGGTGAGCTCTTTGTTGATGAATTCTTCATCCATTTTGAGACCCGCGGGCACGCCGTCCAAAACCGCCATTAATCCCTTGCCGTGGGATTCTCCCGCAGTCATATACCTTAGCATGGCAAACTCCTTTTTTTCGTATTCCGGATATCGTCAAATCAATGGGGATCAGACCTGCCCCAAAGTCTTTGCCACCTCTTCTCTGTCATCGTGTCGTGTAGGGGTTCGATTCATCGAACCCAATATAACGGGCTTGATAAATCAAGCCCCTACATTATGACGAAGCTATCACTATAAACACCACTCTCCTACGTAACTAAATTAAAAAATAACCTAAGATCGCATCGCCGTACAATAAACTTATTATCGCCCCTAACGCCAGATAGGGGCCGTACGCGATAACGTCTTCCCTATGCTTAAGCTTCGCGAAAATACCTACACCGGAACCCATAACCGGCGCGAGAAAAAAAGTAAGAAGTATTAATTTCCATCCGAGGAACGCTCCAAGCATGGCCATCAGTTTCATATCTCCACCGCCTAATGCCTCTTTTTTGAACAAAACTTCCCCTAAAAGAGCCAGGAGAAACATACTGCCGAATCCGGTTACCACCCCCAGTGCGGAATTAATAAACGCCCCCAGCGTTGTCGCGGAACCGTCTAATCTCAACACCGTCATAAGAATAAGCCCGACGGCTATCCCCTGCAGGCTCAAACAATCGGGTATTTCCTGAAATTCCAGATCAATGAACACAATAACTATCAGCACACATGTTAATGTCCAATAGACAAAAAACGCGCTGCCCAACGGGTAATAGCGCAAAATGAGCATCGCGCTTAAAGCAGTTACCAGCTCAACCACAAAATACCTTTTAGATATCTTTTCCCCACAATGACGGCACCTGCCCCTGAGCGATAAAAAACTTATAAACGGCACATTATCGAACCATCCGATAGTCTTCCGGCATTTCGGACAATAAGAACGAGGTCCGACTATAGACTCATTCCTCGGTATGCGGTAAATACATACGTTAAGAAAACTCCCTATGATAGCTCCAAAAATAAAAACGATCAAATATTCCATAGTTTAGTGCTCCATGTTCCGTAGGAGCGGCCTCCGGCCGCGAACAACACGTCGTACATCGCATAGCGTACATCATACAGCGTGTTCTCCTGTCATTCAGACTGTATCATAATGTAGGGGCTTGATTTATCAAGCCCGTTATATCGGGTTCGATGAATCGAACCCCTACAATATGTTGTATGCGACCATCCGTAAAACGAATTACGACACATCCTTAACCGAGGACATCGTTCCCGAGTAAGTCCCGGGACCAGAGGTTCTCGGGAAAGGGCCGAGTCAAAGGATCTCTTATTTGTCTCTCTTCAACTCCGCCAAAACCGCTTCTTTCATAACTTTTTTCGTCTCTTCAAGAGGCTTCCCCGTCCATATATTAAAAGCAATGGCCGCCTGGTTGATCAGCATACCCAATCCATTAACCGCTGTGAGCCCTTGTTCTTTCGCGGTTTTTAGAAGCCTCGTTTCCCGGGCATAGACAAGATCATATACTGTCATCCCCTCTCTTAAACACTCAAGAGGAACAGCCGAACGATCATCCCCCTCTTTCGTTCCGATCGGGGTCGCGTTTACAACAAGTTCGCATTAGGCCATTCTTCCGGAAATATCTTTTGCCTCAACAGGGACGCACGCGTCCGGCCCAAACTGCTTCTTGCAAACAGTTGCCAATTGACAAAGTAGATCCTCTTGCGAATCATAAAGAAATATTTCTTCAGGTGCCGCCTCACCGATAGAAGCAAGATACATGCACAGAGCTCGCCCCGCCCCGCCGGATCCAAACAGAAAAACCTTTTTACCTTTGGGGTCAAATCCCGCGTCTTCTTGCAATGATTGATAAAACCCTTCCACGTCAGTATTATACCCCTTAACCTTTTCACCATCACTCCTGACGGTATTGACAGCACCCAGCAATTCCGCTTCGCTATCTATAGTACACTTCTGTCCGGATTTCAGCATATCAAACACGGCTATCTTATAAGGTACCGTAACATTAATACCACCAATATTGTTGTCCTTGATAAGACTCAAGAAATCCTTATCTATATGTTTTGCTCTGGTGTCAAAATCTCTATCGAAAAGTTTATATTCGGTTGGTATGCCAAAATGGGCAAGCGCCGCATTATGCATGACGGGAGACAAAGAATAGCTTATATTCTTCCCAAGAAGACCGTATACTTTAGCGTTGACGTTCGACATAGAATGCTCTCCTCTGATCTGTCATTGCGAACGAACTAGCGTGAGCGGAACAATCTCTGCAAAAATAATGTTTTATGGGGATTGCCGCGTCATCATTCGCTTTGCAAATGAACTCCTCGCATTCAGGCTGTGTCACAAGTCACTTTATGAAAGCTACATACAACATATTGCAGGGATTCATTTATCAAACCCGATATAACGGGCTTGATAAATCAAGCCCCTACATTGCGACACAGCATGAATGACAATACATCTATTTCTTGCTTGTTTTCTTTTTCGCCTTAGTGGCTTTCGCCGAAAGGCGATTAACGGCATTTATGTATGCTCTAACACTTGCCTCTATAACATCGGTACTGGAACCTCTGCCCATTACGATCTTTTTGCCGAAAGACACCTTCACGCTGGCTTCTCCAAGCGCGTCTTTGCCGCTGGTAACAGCGTTTATTCTGTAATCTACAAGTTTGCCCTTTTGGCCGATAGCTTTATCGATGGTCTTGAAACAAGCGTCAACGGGACCATCACCCGTCGCGGTGGCTGAAAGTAGTTTTTTGTTTTTTTTAAGATCTACAGTGGCTAAAGGATCTACCTTATTACAACTAGTCACCTGAAAATTAACAAGTTTATACTCTTCGGTAACCGTAGCGAGGTCATCTTCCACGATAGTAGCGAGATCTTCATCGTATATTTCAGCTTTTTTGTCAGCAAGGGTCTTGAATCGCGCGAAGGCCTGGTCGAGTTCTTTATCAGAAAGAAAATATCCGAGTTTTTTCAACCGGGCTGATACCGCGTGACGTCCTGAAAGTTTTCCGAGGACTATCTTTGAGCCCGAAAACCCGACATCCTGAGGCCTTATGATCTCATATGTAACGCGTTTTTTCATCACACCGTCTTGGTGTATCCCGGATTCATGGCTGAAAGCGTTCTCGCCGACGATAGCTTTGTTGGGCTGGGGGTTTATCCCGGTTAACTTGGCGACCAATTTACTTGTCTTATATAATTCTTTCGTAATGATCCCGGTCGTTATTCCCTTGAATATATCCTTACGCATCTTGACGGCCATAATAACTTCTTCAAGAGCGGCGTTACCCGCTCTTTCTCCCAGGCCGTTAATGGTACACTCTATCTGACGCGCGCCGTTCAAAACCGCTTCTAAAGAATTGCTTACCCCAAGCCCCAGGTCATTATGACAATGTACGCTTATTACCGCCTTACCGATATTGCTCACATTTTCATTGAGATATCGTATAAGGCTCCCAAATTCGCCGGGCACGGCATAACCTACGGTATCCGGAATATTGACCGTCCGCGCTCCGGCGGCGATAACCGCCTCCACGACTTCCGCGAGAAAATCGGGTTCCGTTCGCGACGCGTCCTCGGGGGAGAATTCAATATCCGAAATTTTCTTACGGGCATATTTTACCGCGTCCACTGAAGCCTTAAGTATCTCGTCTTTAGCTTTATTAAGCTTATATTTTCGATGTATACTCGAAGTTGCCAGAAAAACATGTATCCTGGCCCTTGCGGCTTTCTTAAGAGCCAGATAAGCGTCATCTATATCTCTTTTGGTCGCCCGGGCCAAACCACATATTATCGGTTTTTTGACGTGCTTTGAGACAGTCTTTACCGCGTCAAGATCTCCCGGACTGGTACGCGGAAACCCCGCTTCGATAACGTCAACACCCAGAGTTTCAAGCTGAAGCGCGATCTTTAATTTCTCATTCGCGTTCAGACTCGCTCCGGGTGTTTGTTCGCCATCCCTTAAAGTCGTATCAAAAATGATAACCTTGTCTTTCTTCATGATCAATCCTTTTTAACGTACATCTCATAGAGTACATCGCACAGCGTGTTTCTACCATCTACCCTGTTGTCTCAAGTCACTTTGCAAAGAACAACATACAACATAACATACAACATACTGTAGGAGTTTGATTTATCGAACCCGATATATCGGGCTCGATAAATCAAGCCCCTACATTGCAACACAGACTGATCGCGAGGAGCACAGCAACGAATCAATCTCTACGATATGTGTACCCCGAAAAATCGGAAATAAGTCCAGCTATAACTGACAACTTAGTCCATCCAAGGCATCATACCGCGCAGCTCTTCGCCGACTATCTCTATCTGATGTTTCTTTTCCTCTGATGTTATCTTATTATAATTCGGACGCCCCGCTTCATTCTCTTTGATCCATTCCTCAGCAAATTTACCGGACTGCACTTCACCAAGGATCTTTTTCATCTCATCACGTGTTGCCTGATTGATGACCCTTTTACCTCTTGTGATGTCGCCATATTCGGCCGTATCCGAAACCCTGGATCTCATACCTGAGATACCATTTCTATAAATGAGGTCTGTTATGAGCTTTAACTCATGCAGACACTCAAAATACGCGATCTCCGGCTGATATCCAGCTTCAACCAAAGTATCAAAACCGGCTTTTATAAGTTCCGAAGCACCCCCGCAAAGTACTGCCTGTTCCCCGAAAAGGTCCGTTTCGGTTTCCTCGGTAAAAGTTGTCTCAATAACACCGGCTTTTGTTCCGCCGATCGCCTTGGCATAAGCCAGAGCCTTGTCCTTCGCTTTACCGCTGGCATCCTGATAGATCGCGATAAGAGCCGGAACACCTTTACCCTGTTCGTACATCTCTCTTACCAAAGCACCGGGCCCTTTAGGAGCGACCATTATAACATCCACATTTTCAGGCGGCACGATCTGCTTGAAATGTATGTTGAACCCGTGCGAAAAGGTAAGCGTATTACCTTCGAGGAGATTAGCCTCGATAGCGTTCTTATAAACCGAAGCCTGAACATGGTCCTGGGTCAATATCTGGATTATATCGGCCTGCTTTGCCGCCTCGGAAGCTGAAATAACATCAAAACCATCTTTCTTTGCCTGTTCATAGTTAGGGGTGCCTTCCAGTTCACTGACCAGAACATCAATACCACTGTCTCTCAGGTTAAGCGCCTGCCCACGGCCCTGTATACCGTAGCCGATTATCGCTACCTTTGAATCCTTGATCACATCAAGCTCCGCGTCTTTATCATAGTACATCTTCGCCATCTCACTTCCTCCTTTTTACTAGCGCTCATGCTTCATGCACAATACACTTTTTCCCCGTCCATTCAGACTGTATCATAATGTAGGGGCTTGATTCATCAAGCCCGTTATATCGGGTTCGATAAATCGAACCCCTACATTACGCTATTCACTATCCGACCGCAAAGCTATCTTTCCGGTCCTCACGATCTCCAAAATTCCATAGGGACGTACCAGCTCCACAAGAGCTTTTATCACATGGTCATCCCCTGACTCTTCAACAGTAAGAGACTTCTTACCGACATCCACTATCTCCGCACCGGTAGTGTCAACAACTTTTACGATCTTTTCCCTGACCTTAGTATCCGGCGCCTTGACCTTTATCAGTATAAGCTCTCGCCCGATATGCTCTCCCTCGGTAAGGTCCTGCACGCTAATGACATCTATAAGTTTATTAAGCTGTTTCTTTACCTGTTCCAATATCTTCTCATCCGCCGCCACGACTATTGTCATCCTTGATGTATCAGGATCTTCCGTTTCACCTACCGCTAACGACGTAATGTTAAACCCCCGTGCGGAAAAAAGTCCGGCAACCCTCGCCAAAACACCAAACTTATTTTCTACTAAAACTGATAGTACAAATTTAGACATTATTACTCCTTAGCTTTCAGTCTTAGACTCATGCAAAACGCTGTTTTTTCAATCAGACCGTATCATAATGTAGGGGCTTGATTCATCAAGCCCGTTATATCGGGTTCGATAAATCGAACCCCTACAATATCTTGTATGCGGCCATCCGCATAACAAATTACAACACAGGCCGAATGACGAAAGTTCCGTTTTGCAAAACCCTATTCAGTCTTCAGCTTTCAGCCTTCAGCTGCTGATAGCTGAAAACTGATAGCTGATAGCTCACTACGCCAATCCGTGTAACATCTCGCTTATCGACTTACCTGCCGGTACCATCGGGAACACGTTCTCTTCCCTTTCTATGACGAAATCCAGTATAACCGGCCCTTTAGCCTTCAATGCTTCCTTAATTGACTTTTTTACATCTTCTTTTTTCTCGATCCTTATACCCTTGGCGCCGAAACTTTCAGCTAACTTCACAAAGTCCGGACATACGGTACCTTTTTCCCCGCCCACAACTGTCCAGGCATAACGCTTATCATAAAATAGTTCCTGCCATTGACGTACCATACCAAGATAACCGTTGTTAAGTATCACAATAATGACAGGTATCTTCTCAAGAACCGCGACCGCCATCTCCTGGATGTTCATCTGAATACTACCGTCACCGGCAATATCAAAAACAATTGCTTCAGGTTTTCCTATCTTAGCGCCTATCGCCGCAGGAAAACCGTAACCCATAGTACCCAATCCACCACTCGACACTAACGTCCGTGGTTTTGTATACGTATAATGCTGTGCGGCCCACATCTGATTTTGACCAACTTCGGTGGCTATGATAACCTCTTTATCTTTGGTCATGTCATGTATCGTCTCGATAATGTACTGCGGCCTCAACTTGTCGTCATCCTTATATTTGAGCGGCAACTCTTTTTTCCACTCAGAGATCATTTTGTGCCACTCTTCACGTTCTTTTTTTGTTATCATGGTGTTAAGTTCTTTGAGTATTGCCTTAGCGTCCCCGATAACCGGGATATCAACCTGCACATTCTTACTTATACTCGAAGGATCCACGTCAATATGCGCGACTTTAGCATTTGGCGCAAATTCATCTATCCGCCCTGTAACCCTGTCATCAAACCTGGCACCGATCGCTATAATAAGATCCGAAGACTGTATGGCATGATTCGCGTACGCCGTTCCATGCATACCCAGCATACCAAGACTTAATGGATCATCTTCAGGAAAAGCGCCCAACCCCATCAACGTAGTCGTAACAGGTATATCCGTTTTACGCGCCAGACGTGTAAGCTCTTTATCCGCACCCGAAAGAATTATTACGCCGCCGGCATATATGATCGGGCGTTTACTTTTCTCGATAGCTTTGGCTATCTTTTTTATCTGACCGGAATGCCCCGTACAAGTCGGGTTATAACCTTTAAGCTTCCGCAAAGACGGTTCTTTGAATTCGGTCGTATTAACCTGAACGTCAACAGGTAAGTCTATCAGCACAGGACCGGGCCTCCCGGTTCTAGCTATATGAAAAGCTTCTTTTACCACTTGCGCGAGATCTTTTACATCCTTAACCAGATAGTTATGTTTTGTAATAGGACGTGTTATCCCGACCATATCAACTTCCTGAAAAGCGTCATTGCCTATGAGGCTTGAATTTACCTGTCCGGTAATGGCGACAAGAGGGATCGAATCCAAATGTGCCGTCGCGATACCTGTAACCAGATTAGTCGCGCCGGGTCCTGAAGTAGCTATACATACCCCGACCTCACCCGTAGCGCGCGCGTACCCGTCAGCGGCATGAATAGCTCCCTGTTCATGTCGGGTCAGATGGAACTTTATCTCCTCCACACTGTAAAGTTTGTCCGCTAAAGGGATTATAACTCCACCAGGATAACCGAAAATATGTTTAACCTTCTCTTCCAACAACATCTTGATCAAGATCTCAGCACCGGTAATTTTAGTCATATAACTCCTCTCTGCACTATGTGTACCCGATTCCGTAGGAGCGGTATCACAGCACCTTCGGTGATGGGCCGCGAACAAATAAATCAGGAATCTATCTCCCCCCTGTCATTCCCGCGAAAGCGGGAATCTATTAATATTAATAGTCAGTTCCTATTAAATCAGGAAACCAAGGATTTTACAATTACATAAGTATAACACAAGAAATTATGTTGTCAAGCGCTTCTCGGGGAACAAGAATGGGTAGGGGCACGGCATGCCGTGCCCCTACAAATAATTTGTCATTCAGGCTGTGTCGTAATGTAGGGGCTTGATTCATCAAGCCCGTTATATCGGGTTCGATAAATCGAACCCCTACAATATATTGTATGCGGCCATCCGCAAAACGAATTGCGACACGGCCTGATTGCGAGGAGGAGCGGAACAACGACGAGGCCGAGGAACAACGTTTCCGAGGTCATCCTGAGACCAGAGAGTCTCAGGGCGGCAATCTCTAAATAAAAACTCCCGGAGTGGGATTTGCTTCCACTCTGGGAGTGTACATTCTTCTATGAACCATGAACTACAAACTATAAACTCCCTTACACCGATCGCCAGACTTCTGACGTCGCCGCGAAGATCTCCTTGATCATACCCATATCCACTTTTGTTATCGCCGGCAATGCCAGGTTAAAAACTATTTTAACGAAATCTCCTATACCTTTGGAATTAAATGCCTCTACTAATTCTTTCTCGAAATCCTCGATGCTATTCGCATTGTTAGTCGCACGCGCTAATGCCCTGGCCTTTAGCCTTACGGCGTCTTCCTGGTCTTTCGGTGTTGCTCTATTTTCCTTAGCAAGATTTGCCACATGTCCCAAGTTAAGATTGGCAAATGATACGCCCATCAAACTGCCGTACGGCATCACAGCCGCAGGATCTTCCGCATTCTCTTTATCCTTCCATATCGTAAGCATAGTATTTTCATTAAGAAAATCTTCTACACTTTTCTCTCGCGTCAAATCTTTCAACGCCTCTAACTTCTCTAATTCTTCAAGTACCGATCTGGCTATCTGAAGATCTATCCGGGTACGGCTATCATCTTCCCCCTTAAACGCGTCAATAGCTTCGCGAATAATTTTTTCAGCTTCATTCGTACCCATTGTATTTCTTAATCTTATGTTACCTTCCTTGCCCAAATCATGTTCGGCTATAAAGTTGTTTCCGCTGCTTTTCAAAGCGGTTAATCGTGACGCGAATTCCACTTGCGTCACCCCTTCCGGCTTGCCACCCGCGATTATACCGTAGCACGGGGGTAGATCTTTACTCATAACTTCAGCGACATCCATTGCAGACGCTTCGACACCCTTCGTCATTGCTTCTTTGACCTCGTCTTTATTTCCTTCATACGGCTTGCTGCCATCGATGGTCACAGAATCATCGGTTACATTAAATTCTACAACATCCACAGCTTCAAGCTCATCCAAAAATTGTTTCCTTATATTGTGATACCGACGTATTATACCGTCAGCCGTATCATCACTTGTTGCTACGAGCCGGACACCATTAAATACGACACTAGACATATCACCCGGCAGAAGGTCCTCTACCATTCGGCTAGCAATACTTTCTATTGTTTCATCGGCATCCGGTATCACCTTGAACATCTGGGGCCCATCACCTTCCGACGCTATTATCTCTTTGGCGCGCGCCAATACCATGTTCTGTCGTTCGATATCAGTTATATCGTTCATCTCAAGAAACCCTACAATATCTGATTCAGCTTTAAAAACTTCTTTATAATTATCCGGAAAAATTCTTGCAGCGTTGAGAGAATATATTTCTTCTGCCAAAATGACGGCGTCTTTGAATCTTTGTGTCAATATCAGTGCAAACGCGTTTTCTTTATCTGACAAACCGGAGATCTCTGCTCTTGCCGTAGATTCTTCAACAAGTTTCTCTCCCTGCGGAGACAAGATCTTTTTAGCCAGCTTCAATATCTTATCCTGACGTGTACTCTCTCTTATATTGTATTTTTCAAGAAAACTTACGACAGCGTCTTCAGCTTTCCTAGCTGGGGCACCCCAATCCCTTGCGATAGCAGCATCACCATAAATTCCTTCCGCTAAATTGACATCTCCCCGCTTACCAAAGGGGGATTGTGCTAATAACCTGGCTAAAATGGTATCATCCAAATTTTTAAACTTATGATCAGGTAAATTCCCATCATATAATATCTTGTTCAAACTAATCGTCTGCGCGTACATCAATACTATGTCCTGTATCAACTTTGGAACATCCTTATCTTCAGTATTTTTAATTAGCTGAGGTGAGATATAGAGCTTTCCTGCTTCAAAATATATACCATCCATAATGCCAGCGGTATCGGAGGGCCTTAGCTCTTTTTCTGCGAACGGAATAGCGATATTCTGTCCACTAGATATGTCTGCAAGCACAAACTCAATTATTTTATTAACAACCGTTTTCGCATCCAGAGTCTCATTAATGCCTATTTTTTTAAGAAGCTCTTTCTCCATCCGTTTTGTCATCTGCTCACGATTGTGATTTAATAGCTTGCCCATATCATCCTGCATATACCTCAGTCCTTCGATCAACCTGAATGCCACACGAACAGTTTTTCCATTAAAGAACATATTGCCATACCATGCGCTTAGTTGCATCTCTTCAAACGCGCGGATCAGCTCATTTGCTTTTGCCCTGATAGACACAACCTCTTCCGGAGCATTCAAATACCTGGGATTTATGTATATCACACCATCGTTTTGATGCATTGTATACTTCGTCAGGTCCGTAAGATTCTGGTTGTTTAAAACGTCTATATTTGAGGCTCTCTCCATGCTGTTCCTTCTCAACATGTCCGCGACATCTCTCGCTACCAAATCGAGACTACTCATCTTTACTATTTCATCGAACAGCTTCTTGCCTTCTCCTCCTTCAAGATCTAAAAAGTCAGAGCCATATATTCCAACCGCTTCCCTATGTAATAAGCCCTGATGACTCTCTGCCGCTAATACAGCAATGGCTTCTGTAACTTTCTTGTCCCTCGTAAATTCTTCCCCGTCCGCTCTTGCCTGCTCCTCAGCTACCAAGTCTAACTGTGCGAACTCATCTAAGCCTTCAATCACATCACTTCTTTCTTTCACTTCATGGTACAATTGTCTGCTGATCTCCTCTAAATTTCCCGCATCAAACAATTCCTGTGGTAAATATATCTGCGCTCTCGAAACGCCATAATGTCCGCTCCTTAAACCTGGCACAATTATGATCTGCACATCCTTCAATAAACTAGTTCTATTTGGCAGCCCGCCTATAACCTCAACCAATAGCCTCATTTGAGCCGGAACCAATCCGGGAGTTTCATTTTGCTTAAATGTTTCTCCAGTTTTTCCGTCGGTTTTCACATAAGATTGGACTATCTCGCCATCATCAAACTGATAGGAAGTGGTTAACCCGTCTTTGAGCGGTTTTTCGATCCACCTTTTATACTCCTTGTTGTCCAACCCCTCCACGCCGCGGCCGTAGGCAAATTTATTGGAAGTTACATTGCTCTTCTTAGCCTGATAATAATGATTTTGTGTTCCCCCCCTTAATATCCTGTCTCCCTCTCTGATCTCTTCCAGTTTTATCAACATATCATCTCTCAAGCCCTCTTGTGGCTTTGGTCTTGCGCGGCTGACCACTACAAAAAGATCATCCCCCCACTTCTCTTTGAACAACTCCACGCCGGGAGCAGCATTTCTCCAATCTTTTATCATTTTTTCTATTCGCAACAACTTCTCATTCTCCTCAATAAAATCCATCCCATCCATATTCTTTTTTATGTTCCGGATAGTTTTGGCCAACTCTATTACGTTATCGGTAAAGTCTTCCGAAGACACATCCGCGAATCCATCCACTTTTGCCAGACCCGTCAACTGTTCAAACAGATCCACGCCATAGGCAAAATCCCTGTCTCCACCTTTTTCTATTCGGTCTCCTTCCATAGCAAGATTAATTATTTCCATAGCGTCCATATCCATGCTCTCGCTGTGTTTAATGCTATATGCCGCGCCTGTTTCATGTATTAAAACTTCCGCTAATTGCGTATAATCTTGTAACAAATCCGGGTTCAGATATATCGTTTCGTAACTGGCATGGCCACTTACAGGTATTGACTTGTTCCAAATTTGTATGTCCTGTTTCATGATAAAATCTATCTGGGATTCTTCTAACCTTAAACTACGAAGAGCAGCTTTTAGTTCCTCCAGGTCTTCGCCCTGCTCCCCAAACTTATGCATTCCTGCCTCTTTCCCTAATGCGTCTATCCATACTTCATGCTGCAGATACGTCATCGTGTCACCGTCTACAAGAACAATGTCTATGAAGTCCGCCATACGCCGAATATCCTTATCTGTTTCTACGTAAATATCGACCCCTATTAGAAGCCCTACATCCATAGCAAACCCGGTATCCGAATGTCTTGGTGCTATGTATGTGGTATCATAATCGGCCGAATGAATGTCTATCCACCCAAACTTGGTCTTAATCGTCAACGTTTCGTTTTTGGCTAACGCTTCCGCTGCCTTGACCATCAACTCCATCATATTTTTATTTCTCACATCTATACCCATCTCAGAAAACAGGCTCTGTACGGCTATGGTAGAAGCTCCGGGGGTATAAGAGACCGCTTTGGTTATAAGCTCCTCGAAGGGCGACTTTTCGCCCGCCAGAAGAGCAAAATACGGACTGTCTTCCTCAACTTGAAGGCGTGGCATTACCTCGATGTATGAGTATCCTTCTTTTTCAAAGAGTTCCGCCAGGTTTTCCGTATGGAATCCCCCTGTTACAAGAACGGCTATTTTTTTGTCACCGAACTTAGCTCCGATATTCTTTAAAAACGCGTCATCCCTTTTGAATGCATAGTCATAGAATCCTTCCATATGTTCTCTATAGGAATCTAGTTTTGCTATACCAGAAGGAGTTGTTAGTTTCAGGCCGTACTGCGGAGCCTTCGCGTCAAAAAAGGCGGTAAAACATTTAACTCCGAACCCGTCTCTGTTGGCCTTGTAATACTCATACTTGTCCCTGACAAGTGAAAGTGCGAAGAGATCCTTAAGTATGCTCAGTTTTTTTGAAAGTTCGATGAGCCTCTCCTGATCAGGAGTTTTCGCGAACGTCTTCATAAGAGCCTCTTCTATTTTCCGTACGTCCTTATTAAGGGACGCTTTATCAATATGTTCATAATTTTTCACATATTCAGCATATTTAACAAGGTTGGGCAACTTGCTAAAGTCTACCGACGCGAATTCCGCTTTCTTAAAAAGATATACATAAAAATCTTCGGATGAAATGTCACCGGTCTTGAACGCGATGGTCTTAACAGCCAGACGTTTGGCGGCTTTTCTGGATAGTTTTTTGGTAAGTTTATCGATCAAAGCCCGACGTTCCCTGTTGGCTTTTTTAAAATCAATAGACTTTTCGTCCCCAAGCAGTTTAAGAAGAGCATTAACATCCGCGTGTTGCTCAATATCTACACCGTTAGCCTTACTTTACTTCGCTAGAAAAGTTACATATTCTTTAAACTCAATTTTTTTCCCATTATATGCCATACGTTTTCCATCAACAACTTTAAGAGCCGACGTGTATATCTTGCGCTTTAAATTACTCATCCCGTTCTCTAAAAATTTTAGGTATCTATCGGCATCCTCTTTAAACGCCAGCGAACTCCTGTAAGCGTTTAAGTTTCCAAAATATAACTCTTCATTTTCGATCCCTGAAAGCTCGATCTTGTATGGATTGTTTATAGCGAAGAATTCGGCACCTGTAACACGTCCGGCTTTCACAAATAAGTCGGATACCTGTTCTCTTACCTGTCGGTCACGTATGTCGGTAAACATCGACAGGTCATACTCGCCCGCTCCCCCTTCAAGAAACGCGAGATCCGCGCCATAAGCTTCATTGGTATACTTCATGAGGTTGGCGATAGATCGTTGGGCGGAATAGTTACAATGGGCGTCCTGGATGTGGATGATCGTTTTACCATTCTCACCGGAGATCCTGCGTTTTATCTCTCCAAAACGTAGCGGCACCGTAGAGGAGGCGGGGTCGAATTCCTCCCGGGCATATACCTCGCCTCCCGGGATACCGGCAATAATTCCCGGCACCTCGACAGCAGCGATGGCTCTAGCCAGATCCGCGCCTATCATTGTGAACGAAAAAGAACACAGCGTAATTATCGCGAATGTTCTCATCAGCGTCTTTCTGAGACCGGTTTTATTATTAGAATAACACATGGTTCCTCCTGAAAGTTTTTAAACGACCTTAATTAGTTTGCAAAAAAATATCGTCCAGATCACCTAAATTATTTCACTTAAACGCGCTATGCGCATCTACATATTAGTTTACCTAATAGACTAGAATTTACAAACTTTATAATCGTACTTTTTCATATCTAACCATAGCGTGGCCCTCATATCGGGGCCCATCCTGGGGCCAGGCCCCAAGGGGCCACCCCTGAGCACAAAAAATGGCCGATATTCTAACTTTTTCGCTTAACAGACGCCCCTGCTACCGATTGGTGCAGGCCACAGCTGTCCGGTAAAAATTTCTACGAGGATCTTTCGTGTTTATTTCATCAAGAGGCAGAACGATTTAACAGTGTAACCTCAATATTTATAGCAATCACCAAATAAATTGTTTTCGTATCGTATGCTGTCCAATAAATTTCTCGCAAACAATGTCCCGGGTAAATCCACAGTACCAGGTTCCCGTAATCACAGAGCCTCTTATATGAGGGGGTGTGCCGCGCGCAGGCACGGAAAAAAGGGAAAATGTTTCCGTTTTTACGCATGTTTGAGCACGGTATACCCCCTCAGATACAAACTGTGTCGTAACGTAGGGGCTTGATTTATCAAGCCCGTTTATATCGGGTTCGATGAATCGAACCCTTACAACATATTGTATGCGGCCATCCACAAAACGAATTACGACACAGCCTCTCATATAAGGAGCCTACCTATTTATGAAGAGATTCTTCAGTCGCTATCGCTCCTTCAGAATGACGAATTTTTACGATTTCCCCGAACAGGTGTGGGTGCAAACTGAAAATCATACAAAAAAATTAACCTTTATAAATTCTTGGGACACGGTCGGTTATGGCGGAAAGGATCTCGTATGGAATGGTTCCGGCAAGTTTGGCTATTCTTTCGATGGATATTTCCGAAGTGCCCTGCTTGCCGATAAGGACGACTTCGTCGCCGACTTTTACGTTCTCAATATGACCCACATCCAGAAGAGCCTGATCCATGGTCACCATGCCAACTACCCTGGCATGCTGTCCCTTTAAAAGGGCCTCGGCTTTATTGGAAAGGATTCTACCATAACCGTCAGCATAGCCTATCGGTATCGTAGCTATCTTTGTGTTTTTTTGCGTTATATATGTCCGGCCGTAGCTTATAGCACGACCGGAAGGGGTCTCCTTGAGGTGTACTATTTTGGTCTTAAGATTCATCGCGGGACGCAGGTGAAACCTCCCGCGAAAATTTTCTTTAGGATACACACCATACAAAAGTATCCCTGTCCTTACAAGATTTAGATGGGAGCCCCTCCAATAAATAACAGCAATACTATTAGCCGCGTGTTTGTATTTAATCTCGATCCCTTCGGCATCTATGACATCGAGGACCTTACGAAAAGAATTGATCTGCAGATTTGTTGTTTTCCTGTCACGCGCGGCTGAGGAAAAATGAGTGTATATTCCCTCGATGTCTATATCTTCAGAGGAATGAACTTTTTTGATAAATTCAAGCGCTTCCTCATGCCACACACCTATACGTCCCATCCCTGTATCTATTTTAAGATGCACCTTAGGGCGCGCCGTTATTTCTTTTGCCAGCTTTATGATTATCCGGAATAGCTCCTGATCACATAATGTCAGTGTGATATCATGCATTACAGCAGCTTTAGCTTCTTCGCGGAGCACTGAACCGAGAACAAGTACAGGTGCTAATATCCCGGAAGACCTTAGAGACAAAGCTTCATCAACGGTCGCCACGCCTAGATAATCGACCCCGCCTTCGCTTAATACACGGCCGATCCGATCAATACCATGGCCGTAAGCGTTTGCTTTAACAACGGCCATTATCCCTGTGTTTTTGTCAATATGGTCGCGGATACACCCCAGGTTATACCTGACAGCATCCAAGTCTACTTCCGCCCATGTCGGCCTGTAATTTTTGTTTATTGTGTTCATTGTGTTTGTTGCGTTATACGTCCCATACCGACCAGCTCCCTCCACCCACCAATATCAAGGGAATGCAGGAACTTAATACGAGTAAATTATACTCGATCTCCGCTGATTGCACGAAAGAACCGTAGACAATATTTACCTTCCATATACGGATAAACGTAACAAGAACTATGCCTACGGCGGCTCCTCTTGCCGATATCCCCAGAACAAGAAAAATACCGCCAATAAATTCTATACCCGCCCATACCAACGCCAGAATATGAGGATTGGAGAATCCAAGCCCTTCAACCATCTTTGTCATACCTTCGATCCCAATGCCGCCAAACATCCCGAACATTTTTTGCGCGCCATGGACCACAAAGATCGAACCCACTATTATCCTCAGCATGAGCATCGCAAGATTAAACGCATTGTCTCTCTCCACTTATCCCCCCTTTGTATCTGTTCCATTTTAACGCAATCGAAAGCAAAATCAAGATTATTCATAAAAAGTGAATGTATTTGACCAAAAAAAGTGTCTTATACTAATGAGAGGGGGTATCGCAGAAGTCAGGAGTCAGAATGATAAAGGGGAACATATGCTACAACTCAAAATTATCACATCGGCCATTATTAACGTTTTGTTTCCCGCGGAGTGTCCCGCGTGCAAAACCCGATCGGCCAAGTTTCCTGTGCCAATCTGTGAGAGATGCACACAGGATATCTCATCAAGTTCGTCGCTACCATCTACTTCGTCTTTTTACCTTGCGAAGATACTCTCCTGCCGCCCGTATGATGGGACACTCAAACAATGTATCCGACAATTTAAATACCATCGAACAGAACGAATGATACTCGTCTTTGATGAACTCATCAAAAAAACATACCTGAAAAATAAACATTCACTTAACGACATAGACATCATTGTCCCCGTTCCAATTAACAAACACAAAAAACGTCTGCGCGGGTTTAACCAAGCTGAGATACTAGCGCAGGTACTTGGTAACACCCTTTCACTACCGGTACCTTCCGCCAACCTTAAAAAAATAAAAAAAACTATCCCCCAGGCCGGACTCTCAAAAGAAAAACGTATTAACAATTTAATAAAAGCATTCTCTATTCGGGAACCACTTCTAATAAAGGAAAAACACATATTGTTAGTGGATGACGTTATGACAACGGGAGCGACACTTGACACTTGTGCCAAGGAACTTTTAAAGGCCGGAGCAAAATCAGTCACTGGCTTTACGCTGGCGAGAACGTTATAGACGTGAAGACCGGATATATCCCGCACAGGCCATCGATGAGCGAGAAAGCTTGGTCTTTTAAAAGGGGGACAGTCCCCTTTTTAAAAGTTTTGAGCGAATCGTCGAGTGAGGTTTTCCGATGGATAAAACCGGACGTGCCTGATAGGGATATATTCGGTATTTGTTATATGGACTAACTCTTCTTATTCACAAAATACGCGCCGCAAACAGCGAAACAGACATTACTTAGCCATGCCGCTGCAACGGGAGGAAGGGTTCCGCCTTTACCCAACGCGAGACTTATCGCGGCAACCGGCAAATATAACATGGCTATCGCGATACCCCTTACCATACCGATCAACGGAGAAGCCCGGCCCGTCTCTATACTGAACGGAACACCCATCAGAACGGTAATAAGCGCGGTAAAAGGAAATGCCAGCTTATAGTTCAGATCCACTAAAAGCCGCCGCACAGTCTCGGGAGACGCTATATTAAAAACCTCTAAATATTTCTTAAGCTGGCGATAGCTCATAAATTTCGGATCCCACTGGTTATTCGCGAAATACGCCGGTTCTTCCTCAATATCAATATTCTTTCGTTTATAGTTTTCGGGATCCTTCGAAAAGGTACCGTCAGGAGATATTTTAAAGATAAGAACATCCACCCCCTGCCAGATCCCATTACCTTGCCATTTCACAAGACGTGAATTGATCTTCTCTATCACGCGATGATCCTTATCCTGCCTGTGAATTATCACGTCTTCCATAACATCTGTATGGCGATTATATGATTTAGCGAATATTATCTGGTTGCCTTTAGCATACACGGTAAGGTTACGTATCCTCGCGCCTTTTTTCTCGCCTTCTCGTTCAAGTTCTTCATTCCTTATCCTGTTGGCCTTCCCCATAGCGGTAGGAACAAACCTCTCGTTTATAATAAGCGTGAACAGACAAATGATAAACGTCGACAAAAGTATTGGCCTCAGGAGTTTCCAGAGACTTAACCCGCTGGTTATAACGGCGGTTACTTCGTGGTTCTTACTTAAAGAGTTGAATACATACACCGCGCTTAAAAGAGCGGCAAACGGAACCATATTGACGAACGCGAACGGCGCCAGATAAAAATAAAAAGACAGGATACTGACAAGAGATATGCCGTTTTTTAATATGTCGTCCAGAAAACCCAAGACATCACCGATGATCCCCAGAACCATAAGCAGCGTTATGCAGAAGAAAAACGCGGAGAGAAAGCCTTTAACAACGTATTTTTCTAAAATTCTCATTTCTTTGCTATCCGGTAGAACGCGAAAAGGCTTAACAGGAACAATAAAATATTTGCCGACCACACACCCGTCCATGCGGGAACAAGACCCCTTATGGCAAAGGCTATACCTCCCAGCATAATTCCCCAGTATACCATAAAGAGTGCCATGGCAAGCCCAAAACCTATAAATTTCTCACGACGGTGAGTCGTTATCGCCAACGGGATACCTATCATTACAAAAACAAAATTAGAAAAAGCTAACGCGAGTTTTTTGTGCAATTCTATCCGTAGAGGCATAGCGTTTATCTCATCCGTTTTGAGCTCGTCAATATCAGCCAAAAGCTCTTTTATGCTTTTCTCCCTGGCCTTCTTTTGGATATCATTTACATTAACGGTTTTCTCCAAATTCAGCGTCATGAAATATTCCTTTAAAGATAACTTATAAAACTCGTTCGGTTTCTCCGGCACTATTTCATCTGCCGTTCCGTCAACAAGCTTTAGTTTTATACTGTTTTCTTCCGGCATAGGAATTATCTCTCCCGAGCGCGCTACTATTGTTCGGGTTGGCTTATTTTCTCTGGGTTGATAAATACGAATATTTTCAAGCTTGTTGCCTTTTATGTCGTTCACAAAAAGTATATAATCCTTGAACCCCTTAACAAATACACCCGGCTCAAGCATGGCGGCAGGATGTTTAATGCCCAGGCTTTTCACCAGTTTTCTTGCCTCGAATTCAGCCTGTGGTAATATTCTATCATTTAGCGGCACACTCATAAGGCTTATGATAAATCCACACATAATAACGGGAAACACTATCTTATAAATACTTATACCGCTTGTCCTTAATGCGGTTACTTCATTATCGCTCGAGAGCCTACCGAACCCGAGAAGCACCGCGGAAAGCACTGATATCGGGATTGTAAAGATAAGAACATAAGGAAGGAACAACAAAAATATTTTAAGGACCTGCATGAGCTCTACACCTTTATTTACTACCATGTCAGCGGTCTGAATAATATTTCCCGCGGCAAGAATAATGGTTGAAATAAATAGAGCAGCTAAAAAGGGACCACCGAGCTCTTTAAGGGTGTATCTTACTATGACTCTCATGATTTAGTATTACCTCGTAATGACGAACGTCAGTTACGTTGCTAAAAGTTTCGTCAAAGAATAAAGCTCCTCATACAACTTCATATCTCTATCCGCGTCATAACAAGCTTTGTCATAACGCACAAGCTGTAATTTGTTCCCCTGGATGCTGACCATAGCTCCGGAATGCCCCTTAATTAAAGCATCTATGGAATACGCTCCCATCCTAGACGCGAGTATTCTGTCCGGAGCATTCGGGGCGCCGCCTCTCTGAACGTGCCCGAGAGTTACAGCTCTTACCTCATACCCGGTTTTATCTTTTAATTTGTTGGTTATATCCTCGGACGTAGAAACCCCTTCGGAAACTATAAGTATCCAGCTTTTTTTGCCTTTTTTTGATCCTTCTTCTATCTCAGAAGCGATCTTATCCAGATCAATAACCCCTCCCGGGAACAAAACCTCTTCAGCGCCACCCGCCAAACCTGCCATAATCGCGATATATGGCTCTTCCCGGCCCATCACCTCCATGACATAGATCCGTTCCATACTGGTTACGGTATCACGTATTTTGTCAACAGCATCCAATACTGTATCTATCGAAGTATGTGCTCCGACCGTATAATCGGTATACCCGAGGTCATTGTCGATAGTTCCGGGGACACCTATGCTGGTTATCCCCCAAGTGTCATGTAATACATGCGCGCCTTTAAATGATCCGTTGCCGCCTATAATAACAAGAGCGTCTATCTCGTTTTTCTCAATTGTCTCGACTGCCTTTTTCTGGCCCTCTTTTGTTATAAATTCCTTTGACCTGGCGGTTTTAAGTATAGTTCCTCCACGGGAAAGAATATTACTCACGCTACGGGAATTCATACCGATACACTTATCGTTTATCAATCCCTCATACCCTTCCATTATCCCGAGGACTTCTATACCTTCAAACACGGCCTTACGGACAACACTTCTTATCGCCGCGTTCATTCCCGGGGAATCGCCACCGGAAGTCAGCACACCAATTTTTTTGATATTTTTTTTCATAATATTTTCTTTTTTTTTAGAGATCCTTCGACTTTGTGCCCTTCGGGCACTCCGCTCAGGATGACATTTATTTTGTGTGCCGCCCATCGCCAAAGGCGATACGGCTCCTACGTCACACATCACTCTTCACGTATCACATCTTACTTCTCATAGTCGATGGACCATTGACTATGGACTAGCCTAATATCTATAGTGTTCCGGTTTATAAGGACCTTCAACAGGGATTCCTAAATAATCGGATTGTCCCTTGGAAAGTTTTGTGAGTTTCACTCCGATCTTGTCCAGATGAAGTCTGGCAACTTCCTCATCAAGCTCTTTGGACAATCTATAAACTTTATTCTCGTATTTACCCTGATTTTCCCAAAGATCTATCTGTGCCAGAACCTGATTTGTAAAAGAGTTCGACATAACAAAAGAAGGATGCCCCGTAGCGCAACCCAGGTTGACCAGACGTCCCTCCGCCAGAAGATATATTTCTTTACCGTCCGGGAAGATATACTTATCTACCTGCGGTTTGATGTTTACCTTTTTTATGCCGGGGTACGCTTCAAGACCCGCGACCTCTATTTCGTTATCGAAGTGTCCTATATTACACACGATGGCCTGGTCTTTCATTTTTGCCATATGTTCAGCCGTAAGAACATCGCGATTTCCGGTTGCGGTAACATAAATATCACCTACACCAAGTGTATCTTCCACGGTCGCGACCTCATAACCTTCCATAGCCGCCTGCAAAGCACATATAGGATCGATCTCGGTTGTTATAACACGAGCTCCTAAGCTTCGTAACGACTGGGCAGAACCTTTACCCACATCACCATACCCGCACACAACGGCTACCTTACCGGCAAGCATAACGTCCATAGCTCTTTTCAGTCCATCACCAAGTGACTCACGACAACCGTACAAATTATCAAATTTGGATTTCGTAACAGAGTCATTCACATTGATGGCCGGCACCAAAAGCTCTTTCTTCTCCATCATCTGATATAAACGATGTACTCCGGTAGTCGTCTCCTCTGACACACCTTTCCATTCGTCAAGCATATTTGTCCACTTGCTCAGATTAACTTTCTGAATTTTCTTAAGGAGCCTGAAAAGCTCCACCTCATCCTCACCGCCTGGAGTTTTATCAAGCACCGATTTATCTTTTTCGGCACTGGCTCCAAGATGTATCATAAGTGTCGCATCTCCGCCATCATCCACTATAAGCTGAGGCCCTTTATCCCCGGCAAATGTCAATGCCTGGTCCGTACACCACCAAAACTCTTCAAGCGTTTCACCTTTCCACGCAAATACCGGAACTCCACTTTTAGCAATCGCGGCAGCCGCATGGTCCTGAGTAGAAAATATGTTACAGCTCGCCCATCTGACTTCAGCCCCCAAAGCAACAAGTGTTTCAATTAGCACCGCTGTCTGTATGGTCATATGCAATGAGCCCATTATCCGTACGCCCGAAAGTGGTTTTTTAGAAGCATATTTTTCCCGTATGGCTATAAGACCCGGCATTTCATGCTCGGCGACAGATATTTCTTTCCTGCCATAATCTGCAAGACTCATGTCTTTAACTTTGTAGTCCCGCACTGAAGTAGACATTTTCCCCCTTTTTTTGATTTGATAGGGGCACGGCGCGCCGTGCCCCTACGTACTTGTATCCCGATTATCACGCTTTCGCCGTTGATCTGCTCTTAAGCACTTCGGCCATATCTGTTTCTTCCCAGGTAAAGCCTTCCTCGTTCCTGCCGAAATGACCGTAAGCAGCTGTCTTCCTGAAAATAGGCCTTCTTAGTCTTAATTTTTCTATTATGCCGCCGGGTGTCAGGTCAAAAGTTTCCCTTGCCAGCTTCACAATATTTTTTTCAGACAGTTTGCCCGTCCCGAAAGTATTGACCATAACACTTACCGGTTCCGCAACCCCTATGGCATACGCGAGCTGTACTTCACATTTGTTAGCCATGCCTGACGCGACGATATTTTTCGCGACATAACGCGCCATATACGAAGCGGATCGGTCAACCTTTGTAGCATCCTTACCGCTAAAACACCCGCCGCCATGGCTCCCTACACCTCCGTAGGTATCAACTATTATTTTTCTTCCGGTAACACCTGTATCACCCTGGGGACCGCCTACTTCGAATCTTCCGGTAGGATTAATGTATATTTTAGTATCCCCATCCATCAAGTCCGCCGGAACGATCTCGTGTATTACCAAGTTCTTCATATCCTCATAAATCTCTTTCATATCGGTTTTATGATCATGGTGCGCGCTTATGACGATCGCGTCAACTCTCTTTGGGGCGCCATCAACGTACTCTACTGTTACCTGGCTTTTGCCATCAGGACGCAGATAATTCACAAGACCTTCTTTTCTGATCTTCGCAAGTCGCCTGGTAAGAGCATGCGCCAAAGTTATAGGCATTGGCATAAGAGTTTTGGTCTCATCAGTGGCATAACCAAACATCATACCCTGGTCACCCGCGCCTCCTGTATCAACACCCATCGCTATGTCCGGAGACTGCCCCTGTATGGATGTGATAACCCCACATGTCTCGTAATCAAAACCGTAATCAGCGTGTGTATACCCTATACTTTTAATGGTTTCCCGTATAACTTTATGGATGTCGACGTAACAGGAAGTCGTTATCTCCCCTGCAACAAGCGCGAGGCCCGTCGTCACCATCGTCTCACAGGCGACTCTTCCGGACGGATCCTCTTTCAATATCTCATCCAGTATTGCATCCGATATCTGGTCACATACCTTGTCTGGATGGCCCTCAGTAACACTTTCTGACGTAAACAAATATTTGTCCTTCATCGATAGTCTCCTTTTTTATAGCTCTTTCTGTCTGTATTCTACATCAGCTTTTTCGAGAGATTTTTTATCCCCGATATCATACCAACCTTCCATAAAAACGTATCCATACGCGGCATCGTTTTCTGATACCCATTTAACAAAATTTCCCGGCGCATCCTTAACTGAATCAGTCTTCATATACGCGCCCATTATGGAAAGCTTGGGCTGCGGTAAGTAATATATCCCCGTTGAAGATAATGTACTTTTCGGATCGGAAGGTTTCTCTTGGAAATCTTCTATTTTTCGATCAGCATCCAGCGACACTATCCCGTACTTTTTAGCAAGAACAATATCCCTGACATCATAAAGCGCCACGCTGAGGTTACCTTTTTCTCTGGCGAAGTCTATAAAATCCCTTATCGTAAACTCAAAAAGGTTATCTCCCGCCACTATCAATACGTCACTATCCGGTTTTTCCTGCTCTAATACGAGGTTAATGTCCCCTATAGCTCCGAGCCTGCCCTCATTGGTCCGAGTATGATCGTTAATTACCTTCACCGCAACGGAAAAACTCCGCTCCTTGATCCATTTGTCCACCATCTTATAGAACTTGTCGTTAGTTACGATATACACTTCATCACAGGAATCCAGTTCCTCAAATTTTTTTAATAACCTCTCTAAAATGGTTTTCCCGCCAACTTTCACAAGAGGTTTTGGACGATCGAGGGTCAGTGGGTACAATCTCGTACCATACCCCGCCGCTAATATTAAACCTTTCATTCCTATCCTTTATCCTTTCGTTTTGTTGCGGTAGGGGCGTATTGCAATATGCCCCTACCATGATGGGTTATCCTAAGAAGACAACTCTTCCGCTATGTCCGGAACAAGTTCACGCAATTTAGCTTTAGCGAATTCCTGCACCTCAGCGCCCGTGGAAAAAGATAACGCTTTCTCCGCTATTTTTTCAGCCTCAGAATATTTTATTGAACGCACTATCTTTTTTATCTCAGGTACAGCGATAGGTGAAGTGCTGAACTCATCAAGCCCCAACCCCAACAATATCATAGTTAGCGCGATATCACCGGCCATTTCACCGCATAATGCCACAGGAATGTCATTTTTATGCCCATTCTCGATAACCATTTTTATAAGGTTCAACACCGCCGGATGAGCCGGCTCATAGAGATACGCTATTTTTTCATTCACCCTGTCAACCGCAAGGGAATACTGTATAAGGTCGTTGGTTCCTATGCTAAAAAAATCGGATTCCTTCGCCAGGATATCACTTGTAATGGCCGCCGACGGCACCTCTATCATCGCCCCTACGGGGATCTTCTCATTGAACGGTACGTTTTTCTGTCGCAACTCCTGTTTAACTTCCTCGAGAACGGCATTTGCCTGACGAAGTTCTGATACACCCGAGATCATGGGGTACATCATCTTAATGTTCCCGTAAACAGAAGCCCTCAATATGGCACGAAGTTGAGATTTGAAAATATTAGGTTGCGCCAGACAGAACCTTATCGCGCGCCACCCCAAGAATGGGTTCATCTCTCTCGGCACATCAAGCTGAGAAAGGAACTTATCTCCTCCCAAGTCAAGGGTTCTTATAATAACGCTATAGGGTTTTACTCTAACCGCGACAGATTTATAAGCGTTGAACTGTTCTTCTTCCGAGGGAATATCTTTTCGGTTCATGTAAAAATATTCTGTCCTGTAGAGCCCCACGCCTTCAGCACCATGAGAAATAACACTGGCGACATCTTCCGGAAGCTCAATATTCCCGGCAACCGAAACTCTTTTGCCATCAACAGTTTCACTCGGCAGAGATTTAAGCTCAATAAGTTCATGCTCAAGATGCTAGTATTTCTTCTTATCACCTTCGTATTTTTCCAGGTCTTTCTTCGTGGGATTAATGATCACAATTCCATGAATACCATCCAGAATAACATAATCCCCGTTTTGCACCATATCGGTTATGTCTTCCATCCCCACAACCGCCGGTATTTCCAGAGACTTAGCCATAATAGCCGTATGTGATGTCCTACCGCCTATGTCGGTCGCGAACCCTAACACCCTGCCTTTGTGCATCATCGCGGTATCAGAGGGTGACAAATCATAAGCGATTACAATTGATTTGCCGTCGATCTCTTCTAATCCCTTCTTTTCAGACCCCATAAGGTTCCGAAGAATCCTTTTACCAACATCAGTTATATCGCTTATCCTGTCTCTTAAATACTCATCTTTTGCCTTCGAAAGAACGCTGATGTACTTATTAAGCACCTCGACAAACACAACCTCTATATTTTTTCTCTTCTTTTTAAGGCGGGTGATCACTTCATGGACAAGCACACTGTCCTCCAACACTAAAAGATGCGCGCTAAATATCCTGCCATGGTTTACACCCATTTCGCGGGATATTTTCTTTTCAATCGCTAAAAGTTCTTTTTTAGTTTTTTTAAGCGCTTCTTTGAATCTGGAAACCTCGGCAGCTATTTCTTTCTCGAGAATACTACGCTCCTTCGGAACCATGTCTTCCGTCCCGAATATATATGCTCTTCCAATGGCTATACCCGGCGCGGCAGGTATACCCTTGATCTCTATTCTCATGTTTGAAATCTTGCGTTTTTTCTCTTTCATAAAACATCCCCCGGTAAGATCATATCAGACTATCTTCGATATCATTCATAAGAATTTCTGACAATTCTTCTACGGCTTTTACTTCATCCTCTCCATCAGCTATTACAGTTATTTTGGCGCCCTTCTCAGCCGCGAGCATCAATATCCCCATTATTGATTTGCCATTAACTTCCTGATCATCTTTAATGATCGTAATGTCACTCTCAAACCTGTTGGCCATCTGAACAAATAGCGCGGCAGGTCTGGCATGAAGTCCTGTTTTGTTTTTTACTACGATCTCTCTCTTAATCACTATTTATTCCCCGTTACGTAGGGGCGTATTGCAACGCGCCCCTACATGGTTCTACAGTTCAGTATCACCGTTACCACTCAATATCTTCATTATGACCCCACATAGTTTTGCGGAATCATGCCTTACAAATTCTTCACTGCTGGCAATATTAGCCCTCACCAAATTCACTCTTTCCCTTCTAAGATACTGTTCATCTTTATCATCCAGCCTCACAGGGAATTTGTTCTCAAGTTTATAATTTTCATAAAGGTTCTTCGGGATCCGCGCGATGTTTGCTATACAATAGTCCACTATCCCCGGGCGAGTATGCTTAATGATCGCCTTCACATGATCGCTCACAGAATAATCATCCGTTTCACCTGCTTCGGTCATAACATTACATATGTAGATCTTGGGCGCTTTCGAGGCAACCACTTCTTTCTGTATCTCTTTTATGAGAAGGTTCGGCATAACACTTGTGTACATACTCCCCGGACCCAAAACAATAGCATCCGCCTGGTGTATGGCCCCTAAAGACTCGCGTGTAGCTTTGCAATCATCCGGCAGGAGCGACAGTCTTTCCAGGGGGCTACCCACATCTTCTCGTATCCGACATTCACCGATAGTTTCCTGCCCATTCTCTCTTTTTCCTACGAGTTTTACTTTCTGCAGTGTCGCCGGAAAAACATTCCCTCTTATC